>JAWOHV010000042.1:0-11690 GCA_046484965.1 Prochlorococcaceae cyanobacterium | reverse complement strand
ATGGCGGAGAACAGGCTGCCACCGAAGACACCAGCCACACCCAGCATGTGGAAGGGGTGCATCAGGATGTTGTGCTCAGCCTGGAACACCAGCATGTAGTTGAAGGTGCCGGAGATGCCCAGGGGCATGGCGTCCGAGAAGGAGCCCTGACCGAAGGGATACACCAGGAACACAGCAGAAGCAGCAGCCACTGGAGCGCTGTAAGCCACGCAGATCCAGGGGCGCATGCCGAGGCGGTAGGACAGTTCCCACTCGCGTCCCATGTAGGCGTAGATGCCGATCAGGAAGTGGAACACCACCAGCTGGAAGGGACCGCCGTTGTACAGCCACTCATCGAGGCTGGCGGCTTCCCAGATGGGGTAGAAGTGCAGGCCGATGGCGTTGCTGGAGGGCACCACAGCACCGGAGATGATGTTGTTGCCATACATCAGGGAGCCAGCCACGGGCTCACGGATGCCGTCGATGTCGACGGGGGGCGCTGCGATGAAGGCAACGATGAAGCAGATGGTGGCAGCCAGGAGGCAGGGGATCATCAGCACACCGAACCAGCCCACATAGAGGCGGTTGTTGGTGGAGGTGACCCACTCGCAGAACTGCTGCCAGCTGGAGGCGCCGGAGCGCTGCTGGAGAGTGGTGGTCATGAGAACGGTTGGGGGAAGTGCTCACCAGATCCGAGCCCGAAGGCTTTGGCCAGATGGCGGTATGTAGGTGCGCTGCGGGTTTCCGCTCGCTGAGAGCAACTTAACACCAGTTCACAGTTGCCACCCAACCCAGAGGCGCAATTGGACGACAGCAGGCCTGATGGCACCGATAAGCCCGGCTAATCACGCCCTAACCGGTGTTCGATGCAAAGGTCCACCGCCCTAATCGACCATCGGCATCCCCCAGCTGGTTCTGCTGCTGGCGGTGCTGGCCCTGGAGCGCTGGGGTGATCGGCTTCTTGGAGCTGATCGGCAGCTGGCTGTTGATCCTGGGGCTGCTCACGCCTCTGGCCACCCTGGCCATGACCGGCACGATGGCTACAGCGGCCTACCAGCACATCCTTACGGCTGGCCTGAGCTCCTACGTGCTGGAACTGGTGGTGCTTCACCTGGGAGGAAGCCTTGCCCTGCTGTTCAACGGCCCGGGTCGCTTTTCCTTCGAAGCAGGCATGGGGAGCGAGCTGATCTCCGGACTGGATCAAGGCGGCGCTGCCCCTGAAACGGATCAACCCGGTGGCTTCGGCGCCCTCACTACGGCGGTGATCCAAGTGAAGGCCCTCCGCCAGGCCGATTGAGCGGCAAGAGAAGGGCTGCAGCGCACGGATTCGCAGCCCTCAGCCGCGACAGCGCCCAAACCAGTCACATTGCGTTACAGTTCCCGTAACAAACCGCAACACTCATGACTGAGTCCACGCCCCGCTTCGGTTTCGTCGCCTTCGCTGAAACCTGGAATGGCCGCCTGGCCATGCTCGGCTTCGTGATTGGCCTGGGCACCGAGCTGCTCACCGGCCAGAGCATCCTCGGCCAACTCGGTCTCGGTTGATCGCCATGAACACCGATTACACCGCCGCCATCACCGCCGTCGTCGCACTCGTGTTGGTACTGACCGGCATGACCACCTACGTGCTCAGCCGCCCCAGCGACCTGGCGCCGAGGACTCGATGATCGCCACCTTCACAGTGCTTCTCCTTGGCGCCTGGCTGATCAGCGCCCTAGTGCTGCAACCCAATATCGCTGATTGATACCAGCGCGCTTCCGTTTCGTTTAACGCCACTTAAGAGACCTCCATGACCAACATTCCCGCCAACGATCAGCTGCTCAATAACAGCGCCGAACAGCTGACCCTCGTGGAACAGCTCAAGAGAGTTGAACTGCTTAACGGCCGTGCCGCCATGCTTGGCATCGTCATAGGCATCGTGGTGGAAGGTCTCACCGGCTTTGGCATCGCCCACCAGATCGGTCTCGGCGCCCTGGTGGATGGCTACGCCGCCTGCCGCGCCCAGTTCCTGCCGTTCTGTTTCTGAGCTTTCTCCAAAAGCTTCGCCCAACCCCCTCGGGACGGCACCACGGCTAAGCAGGCAAATGCCCGGGGCCAACGCTCTGGGCTTTGTTGTGTTCACCCTGGCCTCGTGAGCACGTGCTACATCACCTCCAATAGTCCATCGGCGAGGGGGGCGATGGGTACCGAGCTTGGCGCTCCAGATCGAGCCTGCCAGCAGGTCCTCTGGGCTCATCAGACCCAAGTCCTGGCCCTCCAGCAGCTGCAGCTGCTCCAGCGGTACCGGCAGCTCACCTCGGAACACATGGGCCGTGCGCCGGTGGATGTGATGCACCATCACTAGCTCAAGGTCTGGAGGCTGCCAGCTGATTTCATAGAGCGCTACCGCCGTAGCTCCGGCTCGGCTGCAGGAGTTGTGTAGTGAGCTGATGGCTTACGACGCCTGTTGATAGAGCTCCTCCAGCCGCTCCCGGCTGAAGTCGACGTAGAGGACCTCCTCACCGGCCTCGGGAGCCTCGGGATGGCGCCTTGGCTTGGTGCCATTTCTTTGGGAAGCCAGCGAAGCGGAGCCGCGCAGGTTCTGACTCATCAAGGCAAAAGCACCACCGGCGATGAGCGCAAAGAAGATCAGGTAGACAGCAGCCAGAAGGTCGTTCAACGGTGAAAAGCTCTTTCCATCACCCTAGTGCAAAGAATTGTTAATCGCTCAGCACGGTTCCCCGGGGCCATGCTTTTCATCTCCCCAGCTTTGACCTGAAAAGGGGAGAACCGCAGCAGCGCCTGGTCTGCAGTCCCCGCCAACGTTGCTGCGGGGAATCGGCAGGGGCGATTGAAAGCAGCACGGTTCCCATCCGAGACCCCAGTGCTGGTGAGGTTGGAGGCTTAGCTGGCTGTGGAACGAGCGCGAACCAGCAGGCCATCCGCCGGCGAGGGGCTAGGGATGACCTTGAGCGTCAGGTCCTGATCCGCCTCCAGCTCCAAGGTCAGCTGTTTGAGCAGCCCCACCGCCAGCAGCCGGATCTCCAGCTCCGCCAGCGCCTTGCCCAGGCACACCCGCTCACCGCCGCCGTACGGCAGCAAGGTGGCGGCGCAGTCACCGTCCAAATGTCGCTGCGGCCGGAAGATCGCCAGATCCTCTGGATCAGCCCCATGGCGCTGGCTGGCGGCGATGCTCACCTGCACCACCCGATCGGCTGGCACCAGCACACCCGCCAGGGCAATGGGCTCCCGGGTACGGCGGAAGAAACCTCCCACCGGCGGGGTCAGCCGCATCACCTCCTTCACGACCGCATCGAGCCGCGGGGCCCGGAGGGCGTCGGTGGCGGCCCCAGCCTCCCCCTCCTCAGGCGGCCAGGACAAGATGTCGAGCTCCTCCATTAGCCATTTCAGCTCGGCTGGGTGTTGCAGCAGGGTCAGCAGCAGGCAGCTCAGGGCGGAGGCGGTGGTTTCGTAGCCGGCAAACAGCAGCAGCAGAAGCTGCTCCGCCACGTCGTCGTCGCCCAGGGGGAGACCGGCTTCATCCAGGCCACCGGCCAGCAGATCAAGGCCGCCGGCGGCGATGGGTGCTCCGGAAGCCATGGCGGCCTGCGCCTTCTTGAGCACAGCGCCTAGGCGCCTGAGCAGACGTTGGCGGGCCTGGCGGGCACGGGCGTAGGGGCTGCCGGGCAAGGCGAATGGCAGGGAGAAGAGACCCTGGCACCAGGTTTCAAAATCCACGAACAGGGCCTCGCGATCGACGGGGTCAAGCCCAAGCACCGTGCTCGCAATCACGCTGAAGGCAAAACGCCGCAGCTTTGGCACCAGGGCCACCGGCGCGTCTGAAGCGAGCAGCTCCTGGCTGAGCTCGTTGACCAGCGCCACGATCGTCGGGCTATAGCGTTTGAGGGCAGCCGAGGCGAACAGCTGGCCCACCACCCGGCGGCGGGCCTTGTGATCGGCACCGTTGCGGTTCGCCAACGACAGGGGCCCCAGCAGCTCACGCACACTGTCGGGCCACCAGCCCTGAACCGCATCGCCTTGGGCGAACAGGTCGCCGATCGCCTGGCCGCCGCGAATGAACACGGTCCGTTGCCCCAGCAGGCTGGTCTCGTACACATCGCCGTAGCGCTCGAAGCGGGAGCGGGCGAAATCAGGATCCCGAAAGAAGGCAAGGGCCTCAAGCACTCCGCTCAGCGCTGGCGTGCTCGGCAGGGGCCGGAGAGTGGCGGGATCGAGGGGCACCAATGTCAGCTGGAATAGTGCCAAGGATGTCGGATCACAGCCGGCACCGCGCCGCCACGGCCGCATGCGGCGGCTCAGATCAACAGGCTGCTCAGAACAGGAAGGCGATGGAGAGGCTCACCAGGGCCAGCCCTGCCAGACCGGTGGCGGCGAGAATCGAAAAGGATTGGACCACGGGCAGCTCCAGCAGGGCCAAAACCTAAGGCAATCCTTAAGGTCTGCAATCATTCCGGCCTGGTACCGCTGCAATCCTTCACGGCAACGGAGGCAGGCCAGCGATTCCTGGCCAGCACCTACCACGTTGAGCCCCATCCCTGAAGTACCGAGGGCAAGCGGCTTGCCCCATCGCAGTGGTTCTGGAAGATCAACTGCGTCTCGATGACCAGACCTCCCTCCACGATGCGGTGTCCTGGCCCTCCAGCGCGATAGCCGTTGATCGTGCCGGCCTGCCGTCCAGCGGCTGCGAGGCCCTCATCAACGGCGCCTTGGAGGCGGAGGCCCCGGGCTCCCTATAGACCCGGCTGACGGCGGCGGCTATCCCGCTGCTCCGCTCTCCCCAGGGCAGCACCGCGCGAGCGCTCGATGCGATCAGCTGCCTGGTTTGTCCAGCTGCGGTTCAAAGGCTGAACAGCGCGTTGTTGTTGTGGTACTCCTCGGGCAAAGCTCGTTGGCCTGGTCGCTCCAGATCGTTTTCCCAGCGCTCCGACATCGGGCTGGCCGATCCCGAAGACGAATTCACTCATGCGCAGCGCCCGGTGTGAGCCGGAGCTGCTTCATTCGGGATGGCCATCCCGGGCATTTGGGCCTTGGGGACGGTGGCTCGCAGCGCACCGGTGGATATCTCACCGCATGGTCTCCAGCCGGGGAGAGGGTCAAGCTGACCTCGACAGCCATCCCTGCTGATCGGGCCAGCCTGGCTCTGCTGGTGATGCGGCTTGGGCTGATCCGCACCTAACAATGGCGTTCAGCCGATCGAGGGACAGGGTTCGAGATCCAGATTGTTCCCCCAGAACGCGGCGACATGCTGATCGACCCGGGCCAGTCGGCCTAGGACGAAGCGGAGATCAAAAGCCGAGAGTTCGCCATCGGTGCTCCATTTCAGGCAAGTGAGGCCCAGACAGCTGGCTGTGCTGATCGATCTGTTAGGAAATGGCGAACTTTCTGATTGCATCTGATCTCACCCAGTCCTCTCGGTACTGGGTACAACTGGGTAAAGCAACTGGCGCCAAAACGGTTATACCGCTAAAGACGTGGAGCGCCGACATCAGTGGACGATCTTGCCCTCAGGACGCTAACGGCGTAGCTGGGAAGACCGTGAGGCAATCCTCGACGATGAGGCCGGTATCGGCTTGGCAGTCGACCCGGAACCGTCCCCAGGTCGCCAAGGGTTCGAAGCGGCGTGATCGGAGCGGCCAGTCGAGGCGCTGGCCTGCGTAGGTGAGCCCCACGCAGGTGAGGCTGGCGTCGTCGCCCAGCAGGCTCCAGAGCACGGAGATCCGGCCGCGCTCGTAAGGCGCCGAACTCAGCTCCACAGGACAATCGACAATCAAACCAGGCTGCAGGCTGAGCCCAAGGCCGCGCTCCCAGCTCAGAAAGGTGCCGTCATGGGTGGGGTAGAGCCAGCAGGTGGCGTTGCTCAGCTCGCTGAGCGCCACGCGATCGAGGCATCGCAGGCAGGTGGGGTCCTCCGGATCGCCCTGATAGACACCGAGCCAGTGGTGCTGGGGTTCGATCCGAACCACCAGGGCGTCGCAGAGCAACTGAGTGCCATCACTGTTGCGGCGTTGCTCCCCGGTAAGACGACCATCGACGGGAAGCAGCCCCAGATCGGGATGCTCAGCGCCCCGGCTGAAGATCCGCAGAGCGAAACCGGTGGAGGGCCCTGCGGCCTGCGCTTGCTGCAGAACCTCAGGAGATGTGGTGGCATCAGGCAGCTGTAGTGCCTGGGCCACCACAAAGATCAACGATCGGTTCATGGCGATAGCCGTGAAGTCAGCTGGATCGAGGGAGGTGAGTCCAGAAGAACAAGGCCAAGACAACGACGCGCTCCGCTCATCCCCGGTTGCTGGAGTTGACGGTCACCGGGATGGCGCGCAGCTCGCCAGAGTCCCGTGAGGAGAACGCAGGCTCAGAGTCATTGGCCGAGCTGAGGTCGTCGAGCAACGCCGGCACGATGCCGGCATCGAAGGAGAAGCGACCGGGGCCGTTGAACAGCAGGGCGAGGCTGCCGCCGAGATAGAGGAGCACCAGCTCCAGCACATAGATGTTGAAGCCGGCGGTGGAGATGTGCTGATAGGCCGCCACCGTCATCGTGCCGCTGAGGGCCAGGGCACCCACGGGCGTGAGAAGGCCAAGGATCACCAGCCAGCTGCCGATCAGCTCCGAGAAGCCGGCGGCGTAGGCGAAGAACAGCGGGAAGGGCAGGTGCAGCGAGGCCACGTAGGTGTTGGCGAACTGCTGGGGATCGGCGAGCTTCTCCTGGCCGTGGTGAATCATCAAGCCGCCGATGCTCAGCCGCAGCAGCAGCAGACCAACGGAAGCCAACAAACCTGGGCGCTGCAGATAGGTGCGGACGGCAGGAGCTACTGCCGCGAGCCCGGCCATAGGTGCAGATCTGGAGGAGGGCCTGTCCAAAGCGACGAACCAGAGGGCGACGCAGGCGGTTGTGAAGCCGCCGAACAGCTCGAGCAGGGTGGACGTGGACATCGGGAGAGAGCGTTTTCAGAAATCATGGCAAGCTTCATTAAGAAACGTGAAGCGCCGCGACAGACGAGCCCGTCCCTGTCACGGCAGGCAATCCGGGCGGCGACCCGACGCCAGAGGCCCCACGGAAACCCCGCCAGGTCGCCAGTATGTAACAACCTTGTTACAGAGCGATGACCGCTGGCGAGCTGTTCCTCGAGAGCCTGAGCTCCGGGGTGATCACGCAGGGGGAGATCGACTGGCTGCTGAGCCAACAGGATCGCCTCCCCAGGGCTGAGCTGGCGGCGATGCAGCGGCTGGGCCGTCTGCTCGATCAGGGGCAGATCCAGCTGGGCTGCCGGGTCGCACCGCACCTGCAACGGCACCGCCAGGTGCTGAACGAGTGGATCGAACCGCTGGGCCGGCGGCGCAGATCCTTCATGGCCCGCACCGCCTGAAGCAAAACGGTTCGATTGTGCGGTGATCCGCCAGGCCTGACGCTCGCACCAAACCTTCTCTTGGTTCGAGATTATTTTCACAGCCGACTCTGCACGTTTCCCGGCCATAGGAGGAAATCAGCACACACACCCTGATCAAATCGCTGTGAGTGGCAAGACCGCAAGCATGAACCGCCCCATCCCTTTGCAACTGTCTCGCAGCCTGCTGGATGCCACAGGGATGTCAGTGACATTGCATAATCTTGAGAGAATACCCGCCAAAAATAGACTTCTTATTGTCAGCAACCATCGCAGCCTGCTAGATGCTCCCCTGCTGATGACGGCGATCAGTCGGCCCGTGCGATTCGTCTGTCACTATTACATGAGCCAGGTGCCGCTGCTGCAGCAGGCAATTGCGCTGATGGGCGCCTTTCCGCTCGAGGCTGATCAGCGAAGGCAGTCGTCGTTCTTCCGGCAGTCGGCCAGGTTTCTGCAAACCAATCAGGTAGTGGGCCTGTTCCCTGAGGGTGCGGATCCGATGGTGAAGGTCAACGCCCCCCAGCAGCTCAGCCCGTTCCACAGGGGTTTTGCCCATCTTGCCCTGCGGGTGCCGGTGGATGGGCTGGCGATCCTGCCGATTGCCATTGCTTCAAGGGAGGAAAAGCAGGGAAAGCTAGCTCCGCTTGCCTTGTTTCGGCGCTTCGATCCATCGGAAGCACTGTTTCAACGCGATGGCTGGCATTCTGCAATCCTCTATCGGCATGTTGATGTTCTCTTTGGCCATCCTCTGCTGATCGATGAGGGTTGGAAATCTCGCTATCGAGGCAGCAGTGGAGCTGCTGTAGCCCGAGAACTCACCCAAACCTGTTGGATCCAGATTGCTGAAATGTTGGCCCGATGATGCTGATGAGCACTCCTAGAACATGATCACCACCCCCAAGTCTTTGCGGCTCCTTGCTTGTGCATCTGTAATAGCATCTCGACCGCTGTTTGTCTTTTTGCCGGGCATGGATGGCAGTGGTGCATTGCTGCAACCACAGGTTGCTGGACTCAGCACTGGCTTTGACATTCGCTACCTGTCCATTCCCCCAGACGACCTCAGAGGATGGGACGAACTGACCGAGCAGGTCGCCGCTCTGATCCGGATGGAGCAGCAACGGCATCCTGGGCGAATGACCACCATTTGTGGTGAATCGTTTGGTGGTTGTTTAGCGTTGAGATTGATCACGCGCTATCCGAAGCTGTGTGACCAACTGATTCTGGTCAATCCCGCCTCATCGGCGCAGCGTCAACCCTGGATCGGTGCCTGCAGCTCTTTGGCTCAGCTGCTGCCGGCACCGATTTACCAGCTCTCCACCTTCAGTCTGTGCAATCTGCTGATCGCATCCCATCGGGTCAGCAGGCCCAGACGGCATCAGCTGCTGGCTGCCATGCAGGCTGTGAGACCTCAAAGCGCTGCCTGGAGATTGGCATTGCTCAGGCAGTTCCGCCTGGAGCATCTACCCCTTGATCGCGTTCGTCAGCCTGTTTTAATCCTGGCCTCAGAAGCGGATCGACTCCTGCCTTCCCAACGCGAGGCGAAGCGATTGGCACGCTTTCTTCCAAATACCACAATTGTTCACCTTCCGGATAGTGGGCATGCCTGCCTTTTGGAAAAGCAACTCAACTTATCCGTAATCCTCAAGGTGCAGGATTTCTGGCCTGACCTGTTGCCGTCCGCGTTGCCGATGCGTGCGCCAGCCAGGACGGCTGCAGTTCATGGGTAGCCCGCTGGGGTGGGTGAAGCCTGCGACACAGGTGGATGAAAGCGTGCGGGAAACCGGCCGCGCCTCGCCTGTCCACCGCTTAACGTTTTGTAACAGCGCCTCAAGATCATGCTCGATCGCGATCTCAGTCGCCAGTTCGTTGTTGAGACCCAGGCCAGAGCCATCGATGCCTGCAATGACGTAGCCGAGCTCAGGCGCATCGCCAAAACACTGCTGACGGCCTGGCATCTGCAGACCGACATGACGCGGCACTTTGGCGGCCAGGCGCTGGGCATCTCCCCGCCATCGCCATGAGCCTGTCCACGCTGGCGGTTGGTCTGCTGGCGCTGAGTGACCCGGTGGGGTTGCTCAGCGTTGTGGGGCAGGCCGGTGCCGGCAGCGGTTCCCGCCTGCGGCGCATCAGTCGTTTGGCGGTGCTCACCTACCTGGCTGTGTTGCTGGTGGCCTGCTGGTGGGGAGCGGACCTGCTTGGGTTATTCGGGATCAGCCTGCCGGCCTTCAGGATTGCTGGTGGCCTGATTCTGCTGCCCTTGGGGTTGAGGTTGCTGGAGGGGCGGCCGGCGTTGTTGGGAAGTGCCTTGGCGGATGACCCGTCAGCGGCGATTGTGCCGATCGGGGTGCCGTTGATGGCAGGCCCCGGCACGATCTCACTGGTGGTTGCGGAAGCTCCCGACGCCTGGACCGGGCGTCTGCTGGTGAGCCTGGTGATCGGCGCCATGGCCATGGGGCTCTACCTGTTCCTGCAGTTCACGCCGCGGCTGCGGGGCTGGCTGGGTCAGACCCGCGAACGGGTGCTGCAGCGCTTGATGGGTCTGTTGATCACTGCGGTGGCGGTTCAGATTCTGGTGAATGGGCTGAAGGGCTGTTTCCCAATCCTGGCCTGAGAGGGGCTGGGTGGGGCAGAGAATGAGCCTGGCCAGTTCCTGATCGCTACCCAACGCCATGCCTGCTGAAGTGGTGATCGAGGGGACAACGCTGCGATTGGCAAGGCGAAGCGATGTCGCCGTTGCCCAGCGTGTGGCGGCCCATTTCCAGCGCCGCATCGCTGAGGACGACTGGCGCCCCTACCGGAGCAGGGAGGATGCAGTGCGGGTCTGGACCCGGCTGGGCGGCATCCGCTTGCAGGTGATGCAGGCGCTGAGCCTGCTGAACGAGTCCTGAACCTCGGCTGAGCCCACCGCACCAGAGCATCACGGGCCCGCAGGGCAGATCGGCTGAGAGCCCGGGGTCTGCTGGTACCTGAGCTCACCAGAGGCCTGGCAGCAGTCGGGAGCTGCGCTGCTGCCAGGCGCTGAATTCCGGGTATTTCGCTGCCATCTGCGTTTCCTTCTCGCCGATGCGCTGCAGGTAGATCAGCAGCACCAGTGCCGGCACCAGGTAGGCCCAGATGTTGCCGGCCACCACCGCGAAGCTCAGGTAGCGCAGCAGATCGCCCAGGTAGTTCACGTGGCGCACGCGCCGCCAGATGCCGTCGCTCACCAGGCCAGCCCCCATCGCCTTGGCGGTGGTTTTCTGCGTATCGGCGCTGGCGTTGATCAGGCTGCCGAAGCTGAATAGCACCAGTGCCAGGGCCACGGCGGCCTGCGAGATCGGCACGGGGTTGAGAAAGGCCAGCAGCCCCGGCAGGCTGTAGAGCACGCCGATGAACAGCAGGGCGAAGCCAAAGCTCACCACCCCTACGCGCTCGTTGAACAGCTGGCGAGCCCGCTCGGGAAACAGCCACTGCTCCAGCAGCCACCAGAGGCAGTAGCTGATGTGCAGGCTGAGATAGAGCACCTGGCGCATGTCCTGCACCCCGATTACTGCCGCCAGCACCAGCAGCAGCACGATCGTGAGCGCCTTGGCGGTGTTGATCGCCGTGAGTTGGCTCCAGCCCATCAACACACCCTTGATGGCGCCACCCTACCGGCGCTGCCAGTTGGGCCAGGGTCGCCGTGGCTGTGCTTGCCAATCCATCCTCAGCGGCTAGCACCTGCTGCATCACCAGCAGCCAGGAGTAGCCCAGCGCTGATGCTCAGGAACACCAGGGCCTGGAGCAGCAGCAGGAAGATGCCGAGCGCCGAACCAGCCACGATTTGAATTCTGGCCTTGATCAGAAGGGTGAGCAGTAGCCGCTGCCCCCATCGTGGTGGGTGATAGATCGAGATACGGCCCTCAGCCAATAAAAAGCCCCCTCTTGAGAGGGGGCCAGGAGGTTTAGGTTTGGCTTGTTAGCCAGGGCTATTCAGCCTCAACCGAGGCTGTTAAGCCTCAGCCGATGCTGGGGGCCGTCAGCGCCACGGGGGTGGCGGTGGCAGCTGCCAGGTCCAGCGGGAAGTTGTGAGCATTGCGCTCGTGCATCACTTCCATGCCCAGGCCAGCCCGGTTCAGCACGTCCGCCCAGGTGTTCACCACACGGCCTTGGCCGTCGAGGATCGATTGGTTGAAGTTGAAACCGTTCAGGTTGAAGGCCATCGTGCTCACGCCCAGGGCGGTGAACCAGATGCCAACCACCGGCCAGGCAGCCAGGAAGAAGTGCAGGCTGCGGCTGTTATTGAAGGAGGCGGGGCCTGGGCCCATCGAGTCACCGGCTTCCCGGGAAGGCCCTTCGGGGGCCTCCCAGCCC
>JAWOHV010000017.1:0-2924 GCA_046484965.1 Prochlorococcaceae cyanobacterium | reverse complement strand
CTGAATGCCGTTGAATCCGGCACCCACATCACCGTTGAGGATTTCCTGGCCGAAGATCGGCCAGACAACCTGAGCTGATGGCTTGACGTGCAGGGGATCGGCCAGCCAGCAGGTGTAGTTGGAGAAGCGGGCACCGTGATAGAAGGCGCCGCTCAGCCAGATGAAAATGACGGCCAGATGGCCGAAGTGAGCCGAGAAGATCTTGCGCGAAACCTCTTCGAGGTCGCTCGTGTGGCTGTCGAAGTCGTGAGCGTTGGCGTGGAGGTTCCAAACCCAGGTGGTGGTTTTGGGACCCTTGGCGAGGCTGCGATCGAAATGTCCGGGCTTTTCAAAAAGCTCGAACGTTGCCGGAACACGGTTCCGGTCGACCATGGCCTTGGCCTTTTCCCCACGCTCTGGTGGGCTGATGGTCATCGAGACGTTCCTCGAGGGACGGGATCGAGGTGGAGGTCCACCCCTGCGGTGGTCGGCGGCAGAACCGCTGACCCACGGTTGGGCCCCATGACGGGGAGAACCCAACGTCATGGGCGCCAGCTGGGTTGGAAACGTCTGCCGGAAACCGGGACGAAACCGCTTGCCACAACTGGGGCTTGGGGCCCCAGAAGGGGTCCGCTCGCCGAAGTATAGGGGTCAAAATCAAGCGGTTTCGAGGGGTAGTTACAAAGGTTCAATCCCGGCGCTTTCAAGGCGGAGACTGGAGTCTGAGGGCAGCCGAGAAACACCTAAAAAGACATTTCTCGGAGCCTTTCTTTATTTCAAAACACCAACAGATTGCAGGTAGCCGCAGCAAACTACAGATCGGTCCAGCCGTTGCGCAGAATGGGCACCGGCCCAGAGGCGTACCAACCGTGAGCGGCAGCGGGCATTCCCTCCCCAGCAGGCATCTGCTTGGACTGCTCTTGGCACTTTGTTTGCTGTGGCCCCTGGTTTGGTTGGCCGAACCTGCGCAGGCCCTGCGCCTGCCTGGGCGCTCCCCCAAGCCGGCGCTGAGCTCTGCCAGCGCTTCCTCTGGTGAGCGGGGCGGGCGGCTGCAGGAAGTGGCAGCGCCAGGCGCTGTCCAGCAGCTGCAGGAATCGCTGGCGGAGCGCCAACCGCAGCTGTCAGTTCTCCAACCTCAGAACAACAGCCTGCTGCCGGCTGGCCCCTGGACCCTGAAGCTGAAGCTGCAGGACTGGCCGTTGGTGGATGCAGGAGCACTGGGGCTGGGGCCGCACCTGGTGGTTCAGCTTGATGGTGAGCCGCCGCGGCGGCTCACCCAAACCGACATCCCGATGCCGGCACTGACACCTGGCAGCCACCGGCTGACTGTTTATGCAGCCATGCCCTGGGGGGAGGCGGTCCAGAGCCCCGGCGGCCAGGTTCAGCTCCGCCTGCATCGGGTTGCCGCCAACCCTCTGGCACTGCCGGCCCCCGGCAGCCCGCAGCTGATCCCGGTGACCCCCAGCGGCGAATACCGCACCGCCACGGATCCGGTGCTGCTGGATTGGCTGCTGCTGGATGCCCCTCTGCAACACCTGCGGGAGGGCGATGACAGCTGGCGCCTGCGGGTGACGGTGAACGGAGACAGCTTCCTGGTGGATCGCACCCTGCCGCTCTGGTTAAAGGGCTGGCGAGCCGGCAGCAATGCGCTGCTGCTGGAGCTGGTGGATGGTGTAGGGGAGCCCCTCAATCCTCCCTTCAACACGGCGGTTGCCGAGGTGAGCCTGGCCCCCGGCGCCGAGCAGCCTGCCTGGCGCCGCTCGCGTCTGAGCCCAACCGAACTGGCGCTGCTGCTGGGTGAAGCATCTCCAGAAGCGGTTGGCGAACCAGAACCGGCTGGCGAATCCGAAGAGGCTGGCGCTCCCGAAGCGGTTGACGAACCAGAGCAGGCCGTTGAATCCGAAGCCGCTGAACTCGAACCCCAGCAAGCCGCCATGCCTGAGCCCCCAGCAGTGAGCCCCGCCCCGGAACCCGAAGCTGCTGCAAAAGCAAAGCAGCCCGAGCCGCCCTCCATAGAACCAGCACCAGCGGCGCCGCCAACCCCCAGCCGCCCCCGCGCCCGTGACGAAGTGCGGCCAGATGGAAGCCTGATCAGGCCTAGGCCTGAGGGTCCCCTGGCCGGGCTGCGGCAGCGGTTCCAGCCGTGAGCCAGCAATCCGGTCTTACCTGGGGCATCGGCTTTGCGCCTGCCTCCGATGCGGTGCTGGAGCAGCTGCTGCAGGCCGGGGTGGTGAACGGGCTGCTGCAGCCTGGGGCCGGCGAAACCTCTGGCCAGCTGCTGGCCCTGCATTGGCAATCAGCTCAGGCCTTCGTGGCCGTTGGCGCCTGCGGGCTGGTGGTTCGGCTGATTGCGCCGCTGTTGCAGGGCAAGGAGCACGACCCTGCCGTGGTGGTGGTGGATCCCCTGGGGCGTTTCGCCATTCCGCTGCTGGGCGGCCATGGCGCCGGCGGCGAGCAGCTCGGCCAGCGACTGGCGGCGGTGCTGGGCGCCGAGGTGGTGCTCAGCGGCAGCAGCAGCGGCCTGGGCCGCCTGCCCCTCGACAGCTTTGGCCGGGCCTTGGGCTGGCGCCGCGGCGGTGGCGACTGGAGCGCCCTGATGCAGCGGGCGGCCCGGCTGGCGGCTGCTGCTGAGGGAGTGGAGGTGGGAGTGGGGGTGGGAGTGGAGGTGGGAGTGGAGGTGGTGCAGGAGAGCGGCAGCCACCTCTGGCGCAGCCTCAAGGCTGCCGCCGGCTTGAGGGCGGTGGAGCCTGGCCAGGATCAAAGCCATCCCCCTGGCGCAGCCGATCTGGTAATCAGCCACCGGCTGGGTCCAGGCTGCCGCTGGCATCCACCCTGCCTCTGGCTGGGCCTGGGCTGTGAGCGGCAGCCTGGACCCAGCCGGTGGCTGATCACCAGATCGGCTGCGCCAGGGGGATGGGTTTGATCCTGGCCAGGCTCCACCGCCC
>JAWOHV010000093.1:0-3229 GCA_046484965.1 Prochlorococcaceae cyanobacterium | reverse complement strand
GCTGGATCCTGCTGTCGGAACAGGCCGCCGATCAGCTCCTCGATCGGCGGTTCGCTCACTTCCAGGTCCACCACTGGCAGCTCGGCCAGCATCCGCGCCACCGCCGCAGTCACCTGCTCGCGCGGGATCAGCAGGCGCACTTGGCGGCCCTGGTGGTCGTCGAGTGTGCCGTAGCCGGCGAAGGCGGCGGGGGGCCGGGGTTCGCGCAGCTCCAGGCGCACCTGGCGGCAGGGGGCGAGCCGTTCGCTGAGGCGATCTAGGGGCCCGTCGTGAAACAGTCGCCCCTGGTGGATCAGCAGCACCCGTGGGCAGAGGGCGGTGATATCTCCCATGTCGTGGCTGGTGAGCAGCACGGTGGCGCCGCTGCTGCGGTTGTAGTCGGCCAGGAACTGGCGCACCCTCGCCTGGGCGTTCACATCCAGCCCCAGGGTGGGTTCATCGAGGAACAGCACCGCCGGGCGGTGCAGCAGCGCCGCCAGCAGCTCGGCCTTCATGCGCTCGCCGAGCGAGAGCTTGCGCACCGGCCGGCGCAGCTCCTCCCCCAGCTCGAGCATCTCGGCCAACTCGGCGATGCGGCGGTTGGCCTCGCCATCCGGGATGCCGTACACGGCCGCATTCACCCGCAGCGAATCAAGCGGCGGCAGGTCCCAGATCAACTGCTGCTTGTTGCCCATCACCAGGGTGATCCGGCGCAGGAAGGCGGCCTGCCGCCGCGCTGGCGTGTGGCCGGCCACCTGCACGAAGCCGCCGCTGGGGTGGATCAGGCCGGTGAGCATCTTGAGGGTGGTGGTCTTGCCTGCGCCGTTGGGGCCAAGGAAACCCACCATTTCCCCAGGCTCGATCGCGAAGCTCACCCCCTGCACCGCCGCCACATCCCGCATGCGGCGCGCAATGAAATGGCGCAGGCTGCCGGCCAGCCCAGGCTGCTTCTCGGCCACCCGGTAGATCTTGCTGAGCTGACGGGCTTCAATGATCGGCATCGAGGCTGGGCAGGGGCAGGGCTGCGCTTCGGAGGCCGGCCGTGCGGCGGTGGCCAGCGGCTGCTGAGATCATGGCGGCAGCCCCCCAGCCCTGCCGCCGCCATGACCCAGCTCCAGGCGATCAACATCGCCAAGATCACCACCGTGTTCGCCCTGGCGATCCCGGTGCTCTGGCTGGGCCTCGATGGCACCCGCGTGGTGGTGTACCTGGCCCTGCAGATCAGCTACTGCCTCTGGTGGATCGTGGAGCAGTGGCTCTTCCCCGATCGCCCCGAGCAGCTCTTCCGTGAGCGGGTCACTCCCCTGGGAACCGTGTTCACCGTGGCCTATGTGGGCCTGTTCTTCGCGCTGCCGGGCTGGCTGGCGATGGCCAATCCGCTGCAGCAACCCGCAGCGATCACGCTGGCGGCGGCGATCGGCCTGTTCAGCTTCGGCTCGCTGATCAACACCGGCGCCGATGTGCAGAAGGGCACGGCCAAGCGACTGGGCGTGGCGCTGGTGTGCGATGGCGCCTGGCGGCGCCTGCGCCATGTGAACTACCTCGGCGATCTGCTCCGTTACAGCAGCTTCGCCCTGCTGGCCGGCTCCGCCTGGGCCTGGCTGCTGCCTCTCTCGGTGCTGCTGGTGTACGTGCAGCGGATCCGGGCCCGTGAACAGGCGATGGCCGATCGGGGCGAGAGCGAGGCCTATGCCGCCTGGCTGGCGCGCAGCTGGCGGCTGCTGCCGGGGCTGTGGTGACAGGCGAGCCACCGGCCCCGCAGGCCGCCAGCCCAGCAGAGTTCATCATCCGTCCCTTGGCGAGGGCCGATGGTCCGCGGGTAACCGCCTGGGCGCGGGCCGAGGGGTTCATCCCGGGCAGCGGCGATCTGGCCATCTACCGCCATACCGACCGCCAGGGGCTGTGGGTGGGCTGTCTCGAGGGGGTGCCGATCGGCTGCATCGCCGGGGTGCGCTACAACCCCGCCTACGGCTTCATCGGCCTGTTTCTGGTTCAACCCGAGCACCGGGGCCGCGGCTACGGCGTGCAGCTCTGGCGGCGGGCCATGGCGCACCTCGAGGACGTGGCCTGCGTGGGGCTGGAGGCCGCTCCCGATCGCATCGACGACTACGCCGCCTGGGGCTTTCGACCAGCGGCTCCAACGCGGCGCTGGCGCCTGCAGGCCGATGGGGCCGCAGCTCTGCCGCACTCCAGCGACGACGGTCTGCGGTTGCTGGCGGGCTCGGCGATCCCGGCGGCGGCGGTGCAGGCCTACGACGCCAGCCGCGAACCCTCGCCCCGGCCCCACTTCCTGGCCGACTGGTTGCGCCATCCCGCCGGCACGGTGCTGGGGCTGCTCGATGGGGGCGGCCGCTGCCACGGCTTCGGACGCATCCGCCCCTGCCTGCTGCCCAAGGGGGAGGGCTGGCGGATCGGGCCGCTGCTGGCCGACAGCCCCGCCCTGGCCGAACGGCTGCTGCGCGGCCTGCTCGCCCACCATCCCGGCGTGGTGATGATCGATGCGCCCGCCGCCAACGGCCAGACCGCCCCCCTGCTGGAGCGCCTGGGTTTTTCGGTGGTGGGCGAAACGCTGCGGATGTACCGGGGCCCCCGGCCAGCGGTGTCGCTGGCGGATGTGTATGGCCTGGCCTGCCTGGAGCTGGGTTAGGGGGCTTTCACGTTTGGGCAGGCATTGGGCCCGAAGGCGGCGGCGGTTTTCTCGCTCCCCATTTGGAAGATGCGCTGCGCTTGGGCCGTATCGCCGCTGGCCTGGGCCGCCTGCAGTTTGGCGGCAAAATCGGCGCAGGCCTGGGCTTGCCGAGGATTGGCGGGGCTGGCCGCAGGAGCAGAAGCAGGAGCAGAAGCAGGAGCAGCTGGAGGCGCGGCCGGTGTCACAGCTGCTGCCGTCGGCGCCGGGATGTCGGTGCAGGGGTTGGAGCCGAACGTTTCCACCAGCTTGAGCACGCCCTGCTGGTACACCTGCTGGGCCTGCTGGGGGTTGCCGCTGGCCTGCCGCAACTGGCCGGCGAAGCTCTGGCAGGCCTGCCGTTCCTCGAGCCGCCGCCGCAATGGGCCGGCTTCGGTGGCGGCTGGGGCGAAGCCGATGGCCAGCAGCATGGCGGCAGCAAGCAGGGGGAGGCGGCGGCGGGGCATCGGGCAGACGGCAAGCTGGTGCCCATGATTCTGCTTAGCGTCCGTGCTCAATCCCTCCCGGATCCGCATCCTGGCGGTTGGCCGGCTGCGCAAGGCCTGGCTGGCCGAGGGGGTGGCG
>JAWOHV010000244.1:0-9093 GCA_046484965.1 Prochlorococcaceae cyanobacterium | reverse complement strand
CGAGGGGGAAGCGCACCTGGCCCAGGTAGCCCTGCTCGTCTTCCAGCTCCAGGGTGAGCCAGGTGCGGCGGTTTTCCACCAGCTCCAGGCGGCCTTCCTTGTTGGCCTGCTCCCGCCGACCCTCCACGATCTCGCGGGTGTAGAGGTCGGCGATCTCCCCTTCGAACAGGGCCGCCGCCGGATAGCGGCGCAGGCTGGCGTTCTTCTGGCCGGCCTCGAGGATCGGCCCCCAGAGCAGGTAGAGGGCAAACACCACCCCCACCACCAGAAACACTGGGCCGAACTGGCTTGAGAACAGCAGCGTCTGGCTGATCAGCAGGGCGATCACCCCACCGATCACGGAGATCAGCACCCGCTGCAGCAACTTGCGGGGGTTGCCGCTGCAGGCGTTGAACTGGGGGCCGGTGGCCACCGCTGGAATCAGCCGTTCGAGCTCGCCGGGCCGCAGGGGGATCAGCATCAGATCAGTCTCTCGAGGCCATACACCAGAGCGCTCAGCTGGCGCACCCGCCGCAGCGTGAGCAGCACGCCCGGCATGTAGGCGGAGCGCTCGATCGTGTCGTGGCGCAGGGTGTAGGTTTCGCCCGGCGCTCCGAACAGCACCTCCTGGTGGGCCACCAGGCCAGGCAGGCGAATCGAATGCAGCCGCAGACCGCTATCGCGCCGGCCGCCGCGCACACCCGCCAGGGTTTCGTGCTCCTCCACCTGCTGGGGGTTGAAGGATTTGCCCAGCTCCTCGATCAATTCGGCCGTCTTGATGCAGGTGCCACTGGGGGCATCGGCCTTGCGGTTGTGGTGCAGCTCGGTGAGCTCGGCGTAGTCGTAGAAGCGGGCGGCGGCGGCGGCGGCCTGCTGCAGCAGCACCATGCCCACCGAGAAGTTGGGGATCACGGCCCCGCCGATCGAGGCCTTCTCGGCGAAGGCGGCCAGGTCGGCCAGCTGCTCGGGGCTGAGGCCGGTGGTGCCGATCACCGGGTGCACGCCATAGGCGATGGCGCCGCGGCAGTGCTCGTAGACCACGCTCGGGTGGGTGAAGTCCACCAGCACGGCCCCCTGGCCGGGGCCGGCATTGCGCACCGCCTGGCTGGCCTGGCAGAGGCTGCCCTCGAAATCGGCGGTGATCGCCACCTCCAGTTCGCCCAGCCCCAGCTCCAGGCCCACATCGGCACCCTCCTTGCCGGCGGTGTTGTCGATCGCGGCCACCAGCGTGCAGTCGGGGGCGGCGCTGACGGCCTTCACCACTTCGGCCCCCATGCGGCCGAGGGCGCCGGCCACCAGCACCGGGATCGGAGCGGGGGAGGGGGGAGCGCTGGTCATCGGGAAGGGAATCAGCCGTTGGCTCTTGAGCCTATGGGCCCTGCGGGCGGGGCTCGCGCCGCCGGCCGCGCTCTTCGTAGGCTCAGCCCAAGCCTTGTTAGCCCACATGTTCACGCAGGTCCGCTCCGCCAACCGTCGGGTCAGCCCTGTCGCCTCCCACGCCGGCGTGGTGATGAAGGCCGTGTATGTGGTGCTCGAGCCCCAGTACCAGAACGCCCTCACCCAGGCGGCCAATTCGCTCAACGACCAGAACGGGCCCCTGGCGATCGAGCTGAGCGGCTACCTGATCGAGGAGCTGCGCGATCCCCAGAACTATGCCGATTTCTGTGCCGATGTGGCGGCGGCGGATGTGTTCATCGCCTCGCTGATCTTCATCGAGGATCTGGCCCAGAAGGTGGTGGAGGCGGTGGCGCCCCACCGCGATCGCCTCAAGGCCGTGGTGGTGTTCCCCTCGATGCCGGAGGTGATGCGGCTCAACAAGCTGGGCAGCTTCTCGATGGCCCAGCTGGGCCAGAGCAAGAGCGCCATCGCCAGCTTCATGAAGAAGCGCAAGGAGGCCAATGGGGCCGGCTTCCAGGACGCGATGTTGAAGCTGCTCAACACCCTGCCCACGGTTCTCAAATACCTGCCGGTGGAGAAGGCGCAGGACGCCCGCTCCTTCATGTTGAGCTTCCAGTATTGGCTGGGCGGCACGCCAGACAATCTCAGGAATTTCCTGTTGATGCTGGCCGATAAGTACGTCTTCCCACGCGGCAAGGGCGGCGATTCAGACAACCGCCCCGAGCTGAAGGTGGCCGACCCGGTGGTTTTCCCCGACCTGGGCATCTGGCACCCGCTGGCGCCCGGGATGTTCGAAGACCTCAAGGAATACCTCAACTGGACCTCCAGCCGCAGCGATCTTTCAGAGGCGGCCCGCAAGGGGCCGGTGATCGGCCTGGTGCTGCAGCGCAGCCACATCGTCACCGGCGATGAGGCCCATTATGTGGCCGTGATTCAGGAGCTCGAATACCGCGGCGCCACCGTGATTCCTGTGTTCTGCGGCGGGCTCGATTTCACCAAGCCTGTGAATGCCTTCTTCTTCGACCCACTCAATCCCGAGCAGCCGCTGGTGGATGGAGTGGTGAGCCTCACCGGCTTTGCGCTGGTGGGTGGGCCGGCCCGCCAGGACCATCCGAAGGCCATCGAGGTGCTCAAGACCCTCAACAGGCCCTACATGGTGGCGTTGCCGCTGGTGTTCCAGACCACCCAGGAGTGGGAGGAGAGCGACCTGGGCCTGCACCCGGTGCAGGTGGCGCTGCAGATCGCCATTCCGGAGCTTGATGGCGCCATCGAGCCGATCGTGCTCAGCGGCCGTGATGACGCCACCGGCAAGGCCCACACCCTGCAGGACCGGGTCGAGGCGATCGCCGAGCGCTCGATCCGCTGGGCCTCGCTGCGCCTCAAGCCCCGCTCCGAAAAGAAACTGGCGATCACGGTGTTCAGCTTCCCGCCCGACAAGGGCAATGTGGGCACAGCCGCCTACCTGGACGTGTTCGGCTCCATCCACCGGGTGATGGAGGAGATGGCGGCCAAGGGCTACGACGTGAGCGAGCTGCCGCGCACGGCCAAGGAATTGATGCAGGCGGTGCTTCAGGACCCCGAAGCCCTGGAGGGTGCACCTGAGCTGGCGATTGCCCACCGCATGAGCGTGGCTGAATACGAGCGGCTCACCCCCTATTCCGAGCGGCTTGAAGAGAACTGGGGCAAGCCCCCTGGCACCCTCAATTCCGACGGCACCAACCTGCTGATCTTCGGCCGCCACTTCGGCAACGTGTTCGTGGGGGTGCAGCCCACCTTCGGCTACGAGGGCGATCCGATGCGGCTGCTCTATTCCCGCAGCGCCAGCCCCCACCACGGTTTCGCCGCTTACTACACCTACCTCGAGAAGGTGTGGGGCGCCGACGCGGTGCTGCACTTCGGCACGCACGGCTCGCTGGAGTTCATGCCCGGCAAGCAGATGGGCATGAGCGAAACCTGCTACCCCGATTCCCTGATCGGCGCCCTGCCCAACCTCTACTACTACGCCGCCAACAATCCAAGCGAGGCCACGATCGCCAAGCGGCGCGGCTACGCCGAAACGATCTCCTACCTCACCCCGCCGGCCGAGAATGCCGGCCTCTACAAGGGCCTCAAGGAGCTCGGCGAGCTGGTGGGCAGCTACCAGCAGCTGCGGGAAAGCAGCCGCGGCGTGCAGATCGTGAATGCGGCTGTGGAAACCGCACGTCAGTGCAACCTCGACAAGGACGTTCAGCTCCCCGATCTGGATGCTGCCGAGCTTGATCTCGATGCCCGCGATCGGGTGATTGGCGCGGTGTACCGCCAGCTGATGGAGATCGAAAGCCGGCTGCTGCCCTGCGGCCTGCACACGATCGGCAAGCCCCCCACCGCCGAGGAGGCGATCGCCACCCTGGTGAGCATTGCGGCGCTGGAGCGTCAGGAGGAGGGCCTGCGCTCCCTGCCCGGCCTGCTGGCCGAGAGCCTGGGCCGCACGATCAGCGACATCTACAAGGGCAATGACGCCGGCGTGCTCGCCGATGTGGAGCTCAACCAGCGCCTCACCGAAACCAGCCGCATGGCGGTGGGGGCGATGGTGCGCAGCGTCACCGGCAGCGATGGCCGCGTGAGCCTGCGGCGCAATTTCGGCTGGCTGTTCGAGCTGCTGGGCCGCTTTGGCTTCAAGTTGCCCAGCCCCTGGCTGCGGGCCTGCTGCCAGGCCGGTTTCGTGAGCGTGGATCAGACCGAGCTCGACAAGCTCTTCGCCTACCTGCAGTTCTGCCTGGAGCAGATCTGCGCCGACATGGAGATGGAAAGCCTGCTGCGGGCCCTCGATGGCGAATACGTGCAGCCAGGCCCCGGCGGCGATCCGATCCGCAACCCGGGTGTGCTGCCCAGCGGCAAGAACATCCACGCCCTCGATCCCCAGTCGATCCCCACCCGGGCCGCCATTGCGGCCGCCAAGGTGGTGGTGGACCGCCTGATCGAGCGCCAGAAGGCCGAGCAGGGGGCCTGGCCCGAAACGATCGCCTGCGTGCTCTGGGGCACCGACAACATCAAAACCTACGGCGAATCGTTGGCCCAGATCCTCTGGTTCATTGGCGTGCGGCCGGTGGCCGATTCCCTGGGCCGGGTGAACAAGCTCGAACTCATTTCCCTTGAGGAGCTAGGCAGGCCCCGCATCGATGTGGTGGTGAACTGCAGCGGTGTGTTCCGCGATCTGTTCATCAACCAGATGGGCCTGATCGACCAGGGCGTGAAGATGGCCGCCGAGGCCGACGAGCCCCTGGAGCTGAACTTCGTGCGCCGCCATGCCCAGGAGCAGGCCGCCAAGGAGGGCATCTCCCTGCGGGATGCGGCTACGCGGGTGTTCTCCAATGCCAGCGGCAGCTACAGCTCAAATGTGAACCTGGCGGTGGAGAACAGCACCTGGGAGGAGGAAAATGAGCTGCAGGAGATGTATCTCTCCCGCAAAACCTTCGCCTTCAATGCCGACAACCCAGGCGAGATGAACCAGAATCGAGACGTGTTTGAAGCGGCGATGAAAACCGCCGACGTGACCTTCCAGAACCTGGACTCCGCCGAGATCTCGCTCACGGACGTGAGCCACTATTTCGACAGCGACCCCACCAAGCTGATTCAGGGACTGCGCGAGGATGGAAAGGCACCGGCAAGTTATATCGCCGATACCACCACGGCCAACGCCCAGGTGCGGTCCTTGAGCGAAACAATCCGGCTGGATTCGCGTACCAAGCTGCTCAATCCCAAGTGGTATGAGGGCATGCTCAATTCCGGCTATGAGGGCGTGCGCGAAGTGGCCAAGCGGCTCAACTTCACCCTCGGCTGGAGCGCCACCAGCGGCGCCGTGGACAACTTCGTGTATGAGGAGGCCAACGACACCTTCATCAACGATCCGGAGATGCGCCAGCGGCTGATGGATCTCAACCCCCACAGCTTCCGCCGCATCGTGGGCACCCTGCTGGAAGTGAACGGCCGCGGCTACTGGGAAACGAGCGATCAGAACATCGCTCAGCTGCAGGAGCTCTACCAGCAGATCGAGGACAAGATCGAGGGGGTCAAGAGCTGAACACCAGCGGCGCCACTTCCCTGGTGGCGGTGGCTGTGATCGTGGTGGTGGCCCAGCTGCTCGGCTCCCTGGCCCAGCGCTGCGCCCAGCCGCGCGTGATCGGCGAGATGCTCGGCGGCATCGTGCTCGGCCCCAGCCTGCTTGGAGCCCTGGCGCCGGCACTGGAGCAGCGGCTGTTCGGGCCGGAGGTGCTGCCCCAGCTGCGGTTGCTCGGCCAGCTGGGCCTGGTGCTGTTCATGTTTCTGGTGGGGCTGGAGCTGAACCCCCGGCTGTTGCGTCACCGCTTCGCCCTGGCCAGCCGGCTCACCGCCGCCGGCATGTTGCTGCCGCTGGCCCTGGGGCTGGGCCTGGCCGCCGTGCTCGAGGCCTGGCAGCCAGCCCTGCTGCCGGGGGATCGGGCCCCGGGCGGCGCTCTGTTGCTGGCCACCGCCCTGGCGGTGTCGGCCTTCCCGGTGCTGGTGCGGATCCTGCGCGATCGGGGCCTGCTGCTGCAGCCGTTGGGGGGGGTGGCGATCGCCACAGCGGCGCTCGGTGATGTTCTCGGCTGGATTCTGCTGGCGGCGGTGGTGGCCTTCGCCGGCTCCGGCAGCTGGGCCAGGGCCCTGCCACCGCTGCTCGGCGCCAGCCTCTGGGCCCTGCTGCTGCTGCTGGGCCTGCAGCCCGCGCGTCGCTGGCTCGAGCGCTCCTACCGCCGCCACCACCGCCTGGGCCCACTGCTGCAAGCCGCCCTGTTCAGCGGCGCCCTGCTGAGCGCGGCGGTTACCGAGTGGATCGGCGTGCACCTGGTGTTCGGGGCCTTCCTCTGGGGCCTGGCGATGCCCCGCTACCCCACCCTGCGGCGCCGGCTGCAGACACGGCTGGAAACGGTGGTGCTGCAGCTGCTGCTGCCGCTGTTCTTTGCGATCAGCGGCCTCAACACCCGCATCGGCAGCCTCGGCACACCCGCCCTCTGGGCCGCCGCTGCCCTGGTGCTGCTGGTGGCGGTGGGCTCCAAGCTGCTCGGCACCGTGGTCACGGCCCGCCTCAGCGGCCTGCCGCCGCGCGAGGCCCAGGCCCTGGGCTGGTTGCTGAACAGCCGCGGCCTCACCGTGCTGGTGATCCTCAACGTGGGGCTGGAGATCGGCGTGCTGAGCACACCGCTGTTCACGATCGGCGTGCTGATGGTGCTGGTCACCACCTTGATGGCCGGGCCGCTGTTGGGGCGGCTCGGTTACCCGCCGCTGGCCGCTGCCGCCTAGCTGCGCCAGAGGGCATCGGCCATGCGGGCGGTTTGCACGATCGGGCCCACATCGTGCACGCGCACGCCGGCGGCGCCGCCGGCGATCGCCCGGCACACAACCGCCGCCGTACCCCAGAGCCGGGCCCGTGGGCGCGGCTGCTCGAGCACGGCCCCGATGAAACGCTTGCGCGAGGGGCCGACCAGCAACGGGAAGCCCTCGGCCGCCAGCTGCGGCAGCCCGGCCAGCAGCTCCAGGTTCTGTGCGGTGGTTTTGGCGAAGCCCAGGCCCGGATCCCAGAGGATGCGCCCGGCTTCGATGCCGGCGGCCACGGCCGCCTCGGTGGCCGCCAGCAGCTCATGGCGCAGCTCCGCCACCACATCGGTGTAAACGGCCAGGCCATCCATGCAGCGGCTGTCGCCGCGGCTGTGCATCAGCACGTAGGGGCAGCCGGCATCGGCCACCAGCTTCAGGAAGGCCGGATCGCGGGGCCCCAGGGCTGGATTGGCGCCGCGCACATCGTTGATCCAGTCGGCACCGGCGGCCAGGGCGGCCTCGGCCACGGCGGGGCGGAAGGTGTCGATCGAGAGCAGCGGGCCGCCTTCGCCCCGCGGCCAGAGGCGGCGCAGTGCCTCCAGCACCGGCAGCACCCGGGCAGTCTCTGCAGCGGCCGTGATTTCGGCGGCCCCAGGACGGGTGCTCTGGCCGCCGAGGTCGAGCAGATCGGCGCCGGCGGCCACCATCCGCTGGGCCTGGGCCAGGGCGGCGGCCGGCTCGAGGAAGCGGCCACCATCGCTGAACGAATCGGGGGTGAGGTTGAGCACCCCCATCACGAAGGTGCGAGAGCCCCAGGGGAAAGGAGGCTGCACGCCTCAGGCCGTCACCGGCACCTGGTAGTTGGCGATGCGGGCAAAGCCCACCGGGTCGAGCGAGGCGCCGCCCACCAGCACTCCATTGATCTCGCTCTGGGCCATCAGATCGTCGATCGTGGCCGTGGTCACCGAGCCGCCGTACTGAACGGTCACGTTGGTGTTGCCCACCCAGCCGCGGATCAGGCCGCAGATTCGGTTGGCCTCTTCGGCAGCGCAGGTTTTACCGGTGCCGATCGCCCAGATCGGCTCGTAGGCCACGATCAGCTGGGTGGGATCCACCTCTTCGAGACCCTGATCGATCTGGCGCTGGATCACCCGTTCTGTTTCACCCGATTCCCGCTGGTCCAGGCTCTCGCCCACGCACAGGATCGGAATCAGGCCGTGGTGCTGGGCATTGCGGGCGCGCAGGTTGATCTGCTCGTCGCTTTCGCTGTAGTACTTGCGGGGCTCGCTGTGGCCCACGATCGCGTGGGTCACGCCGTGCTCCACCAGCATCGGGGCCGAAATCATGCCGGTGTAAGCCCCCTGATCGTGCCAATGCACGTTCTGGCCGGCGATGGCCACCCCTGCTCCCTCCAGGTGGCGGCAGAGGGTGGGAATCGAGGTGAAGGGGGGAGCGATCACCACCTGGCGATCAGCCGGCAGGTTGGCGATGAGGGGGCGAAAGGCAGCTGCATAAACCCGCGTTTCGGCGCAGGTCATGTGCATCTTCCAATTGCCAGCGATCACGGCCTTGCTCACCGGTCCACCCCAATCACGTGGGCCTCAACCTAATGCCGCGCCCCCCGCGCTAAGCCCGCGCCCCCGGCTCTCCCTGGTGCAGGCTGGTAACCAGCACTTCCCTGCCGTCTACGGCCACCGCATCGCCCAGGGAAAGCTGGCGGCCGCGGCGGGTTTCAATGGCGCCGTTGACGCGCACATCGCCCCGTTGGATGCGCTGCTTGGCCTCGCCACCGCTGGCCGCCAGGCTCTGGAACTTGAGGAACTGGTCGAGCTTCAACGCTTTGGAGGGGGTGCCGGGCCACGCCAGACACCGCTGATAAGGTTCGCCGATGCTCGCACCCTCGCCAGCTGGCTTCCGCAGGCTGCTGCCGCTGCTGAAGCCCTACCGGGGCCGTTTGCTGGCCGGGGGCGCCTGCATCCTGATCTTTGTGGCCTGTTGGCCGCTGCTGGCCTGGCTGGCCGGCCAGCTGATCCCGGCGATCGGAGCCGGCGACATCGCCACGGTGCTGCGCACGATCCTGCTGGCCCTGGCGGTGTTCCTTGTGCAGAAACTGGCCCAGTTCGGCCAGGACACCCTGCTGGCCGGGCCGGCCCTGCAGGTGAGCCAGGAGCTGCGCCGCCAGCTCTTTGCCCGCCTGCAGCGGCTGCGCTTCGGGGCGCTCGAGAAGCTCTCGGCCGGGGATCTCACCTACCGCCTCACCGAGGACGCCGACCGGGTGGGCGAGGTGATCTACAAGACGATCCACGACAGCACCCCCAGCCTGCTGCAGCTGCTGGTGGTGCTGGGCTACATGGTGTGGCTCGACTGGCAGCTGGCGGCGGGAACGCTGCTGCTGGCCCCGGT
>JAWOHV010000167.1:0-21004 GCA_046484965.1 Prochlorococcaceae cyanobacterium | reverse complement strand
GCCTGCGGGTGATCGGCATCGGCGGCCAGTATGACTACCAGCCTCCCTACAATACCGGCTACCAGCTTGTTCAGGTTATCGACATATGCCTTGTGATGCTTGCCGTAGTGGAAGCCAATCGTATTTGCCGAGATTACGGGGGCCAGCGCGTTATCCTCGTATGGCAGGAGATGGCCCGGTCGGTGAACAGGGAGGCGTAGCAGCGGCGGCAGGCCGCCAGCAGGGCCTCCTCGCCCTCGATGTGCAGAAAGGATTCCTGCTGGCCGGCGAAGCTGGCATTGGGAAGGTCTTCGGCGGTGGCGCTGGAGCGCACGGCCACGGCCAGCGGTTTGCCTGCCGCCGCCGTGAGGCTCAGGTAGGCGGCGCTGATCGCGGCGGCCAGCTCGGCGGGCCATTCGCCGCCGGCCACCAGCTCCCTGGCCTGGCGACCGGCCTTCTGCAGGGCCGCCAAATCTTCGGCATCGAGCTGGCTCAGGATCCGGCGCAGCGGTTCCACCAGATCGTTGTGGGCGAGGAACAGGCGGTAGGCGTGGGCGGTGGTGGCAAAGCCGCCCGGCACCTGCACGCCCCTGGGGCCGAGCTGGCCGATCATTTCGCCGAGGGAGGCATTCTTGCCGCCCACCTGGGGCAGGGCCTTCAGGTCCAGCGCCTCAAAGGGCAACACCAGGGAACTTGGGGCGCCTAGACCTAGGGCGCCAGGACCTGGGGCGCCCGGACCTGGGGCGCCAGGGATAGTGGTCATGCCCTACACCGTCCTAAGGCTGCAGGCTACGGCGAACGACCTGCTTAGGCTCGTCGTTTGCTACGAAGCTCCCGATGCCCATCGGACGTCGCCTGCTGCTGGCCCTGAGCGCGGCCTCATTCTTCAGTGCGCCGATGGCCCGGGCGATCCCGGAGGCTGAAGCCGCCAAGAAGCTGGCGGTGATTCCGGTGTTCATCCTGATCAATGACAAGGGGGCGCCGCTGCCGATCCCGCAGAACAACGCCCTGGTGCTGCCGATGTACATGGATCGGCTCAAGGCCCAGCAGGAACTGGCTTCGTTCAACAAGGCCAACCCCCAGGTGAAGGCCCAGCTGCTGCCCTTGCCCCTGAACGTGGCCAACGACAAGATCACCGAGCTCAACAAGCAGCTCAAGGACAAGAGCAAGCCCCTTTCGGGCGTGGTGGTGCCGGCCCAGAAAGATCGCGATCAGGCCATGGCGATCCTGCGTCAGCAGGGGGTGAAGGAGCAGGAGATCAAACAGGGTCTGGCATTGCCGGTGTTCTTCACCAAGCCCTTCCTCACCGTGAAGACCCCCACGGGTCCGAAGGGGGTGTTCTTCATGAGCTACGACGACCTGCAAAAGGCGATGGCGGGCATGCCCAACAAGGCCGAACTCAAGCCCCAGGCCGCCGATCTGACGGCCGTGCTGCGCGAGATCATCAAAACGAAGGAGGATTCCTTCGTGATCTTCCCCACCCCGGAGTACTTCCGCCTGGTGCAGGAGCAGCAGAAGCAGGCGCCGGCCGCCAAGAAAAAATAAGGCTTTCAGCCAGCTGAGCCCCCGTTGGCCAAGTGTTGATGGCCGATCAGGCTTGGTCGGCCTTCTGCTCTGCCTCGGCTTCGGGCTCCTGAGCTTCGGGCAGCAGCTGGGCCAGCAGCCCTACGGCGATCAGGGTGATCCCCAGGCCCAGGGCCAGCGGACGGTTGGCGGCCGCTTCGGCATCCATCCAGGCCGCCGCGGAGAGGAAGGCGCTGCCGAGCAGCAGGGTTGGCACCAGCACGATGCCCTTTGCTGTTTGGTTGCGGGCTGTTTGGGTCCTAGCCGTTTGGTTGCGGGCTGTTGGCTTGGGAGTTGGCTTGCTCATCCGCACAGCTCCACCGGCAGGGGGTCTGCCAGGCCGGCCGCCACCAGTCCGGCTCCGAGGCTGGCATCGCTGCCGAGCTTGTCGACCCGGGCTACCAGAACGCCATCGTGCTGGCCAACCGGCCGTAGGTTGACCCGGCTGCGGCGGGGCACTTCCTGGCGCAGCCAGGCGATCGCGGCTTCAGACTGGGTCGCATCCACCGTTACGCAGGCCAATTCCACCGCATAGCTGCGGTTGCTGTCGCCCACCTGCAGCAGCGTGGCACCCCGCACCTGCAGCACCTCAGCGGCGCAGGCGGCGGTGGGCCAGAGCAGCAGCGCCGCCAGCAGGGCGGCAAGCCAGCTCACAGCTTGGCACCGCAGCTGGGGCAGAAGAGGTGGGCGCTTTCGGTGGTGCCGCCGCAGGCGTTGCACTGACGGGTGGTGTCGATCGCCAGCTCGGGATGGCTGGGCAGGCCCACCATCTGGGCATTGCTGGCCCCGGGGGGCACCATCGGATAGCAGTTCTCGTTGCGGCGCACCTTCACATCGATGAAGGCAGGACCGGGATGGAGCAGGGCTTCAGCCAGCTGTTCGTGGAGCCTGGCGCGCTCAGTGATGAGCACACCACGCACGCCGAAGGCTTCGGCGAGCTGCTCGAAGTTGGGCATGCCGCCGGTCATCTCGGAGGCGGAGTAGCGCTCGTCGTAAAAGCTTTCCTGCCACTGACGCACCATCCCCTGCCAGCCGTTGTTGATCACCACCACCTTCACCGGCAGCTGGTACTGGCTGAGGGTGCCCAACTCCTGGATGTTCATCAGGATGCTGGCATCGCCTGCCACGCAGATCACCTGCTCATTCGGGAAGGCCGTCTGCACCCCCATGGCGGCGGGCATGCCGTATCCCATCGTGCCGAGGCCGGCGCTGCTGATCCAGCGGCGCGGCCCGGTTCTCAGGAACTGGGCCGCCCACATCTGGTGCTGGCCCACATCGGTGGTGTAGTAAGCGTTGGGGGCCAGTTCGCGCAGGGCGACGAGCACCTCCTGGGGGGCGATCTCGCCCTGGGGCGAAGGCACCACCAGCGGGTAGTGCTGTTTCCAGCTGGCGATCCGCTCCAGCCAGGCCTCGCTGCGGCCGCCGCTCTGCTCACCGCTGGAGGCGGCCAGCAGCGCTTCGAGGGCCTGGTTCACATCGGCCACCAGGGGCACTTCCGGCACCCGGTTCTTGCCCACCTCGGCGGCGTCGATGTCGATGTGGATCACCTGGGCCCGGGGGGCGAAGCTGTCGAGCCGGCCGGTGACCCGGTCGTCGAAGCGGGCGCCGGCGGCGATCAGCAGATCGCACTCGGTAACGGCGAAGTTGGCGTAGGCGGTGCCATGCATGCCGAGCATGCCCACGGCCAGCGGGTGCTTCTCATCGAAGGCTCCCTTGCCCATCAGCGTGGTGGTTACCGGCAGGCGGAAGCGCTCCGCCAGCTGCTGCACGGCCTTGTGGGCACCGCTGCTGATGGCACCGCCACCCACATACAGCAGGGGGCGGCGGGCCTGGCGGATCAGTTCGAGGGCGGCGCTGATCGCCTTCGGCTCAGGGGGGATCGACTGCCTGAAGCCAGCCGGGATGGCCGTGCCCGGCTGCACCGGCACGTAGTCGAATTCCTCGACGCCCACATCCTTGGGCACATCGATCAGCACCGGCCCGGGCCGGCCGCTGGCGGCGATCAGGAAGGCTTCCGCCACGATGCGGCCGATGTCCCGCGGGTCGCGCACCACCCAGGAATGCTTCACGATCGGCAGGGTGATGCCGAAGATGTCGGTTTCCTGGAAGGCGTCGGTGCCGATCGAGGCCCGCGGCACCTGCCCGGTGATCACCACCATCGGCACCGAGTCCATCTGGGCGGTGGCGATGCCGGTGACCAGATTGGTGGCGCCGGGGCCGGAGGTGCCGAAGCACACCCCGACGCGGCCGGTGGCACGGGCGTAGGCATCGGCCGCATGGGTGCCGCCCTGCTCGTGGCGCACCAGAATGTGCTTCAGCCAGCCGCGGCTTTCGGCCCGGTGCAGGGCGTCGTAGATCGGCAGGATGGCGCCGCCCGGGTAGCCGAAGATGTGGTTGACGCCATGGAGATGCAGGGCATCCATCAGGGCGTCAGCGCCGCTCAGCCGCTGGGGCTGCACTGCGGCAGCTGCTGAATCGCCTGATCTGGCTTGACCGCCTGATTTGCTGCGGGCCGCGGCGGTGGGCTGGGCGGCTCTGGTGGGGCTCTGGCGTTCGACGGGCGTGAGGGTCACGGCAGCTGCAGGCCACTCAACGGGTTCGCAGACTTTAGGCCGTGGCGGCGGATTATGGGGCAGATGCGTTGCGGCTGCTGGCCATCGCCCGCAGCACCCTGGCCGGATCGAGCCACTGACCCTCGTGGCGGATGCCCCAGTGGAGGTGCGGGCCTGTGGTGCGGCCGCTGAGGCCGACGTGGGCGATCAGCTGGCCGCCGCGCACGGCCTGGCCCTGCTGCAGGCGCACGGCGCCGCTGCGGTAGGTGCCCCGATCTGTGCCACCCGCCAGATGGCAGTAGATGTGCTCGTAGGGACCGGAACGGATCACCAGTCCCACGCCGCAGCTGCTGTCGTTGATCACGCTCTCCACCCGGCCGGCCCACCAGCTGCGGATCGGTGATCCGAGCGGCGCGGCGATGTCGAGGCCGTAATGGGGCTCGCTGCGGCCCGAAGGGCCGATCCGCTGGCCGTAATGGGAGGTGAAGCCAGCGAAGCTGATCACCGGGAATACACCCAGGCGCCAGCGGCTGGACGCGATGGTGCCGGAGCCGCCCAGCAGCAGTGTGCCCAGCAGCGCCGGGCCCAGCAGCAGCGGCGTCAGCAGCCGGGGCGTCAGCAGCCGGTTCAGACAGCGACGCAGGTATTCAGAGCAGTCCGATGGCATGGAGCGGGCCTTTGCCGCTGATCAGCTCCAGCAGAAAAGCGGAAAATCCCACCATCGCCAAGCGGCCGTTCCACACCTCCGAGCTGTTGTTCCAGCCCCAGGCCCACTTGTCCTGGGGGTAGAGCTTGACGCGGGTGGGCAGCTGGGCTGCCTGGTCGAGGTTCACCTCCGGGCCCGCCATCGCCTGCTGCACCAGATCGGCCAGGCCGTTGATGAAGGTGGGATCGATGTCGAGGGCCGGCACACGCCGGAAGTTGCTGATGCCGGCTTCGGTGGCGAGCTCGCGGTATTCGATGTCGATCTCCTCGAGCGTTTCGATGTGCTCGCTCACGAAGCTGATCGGCACCACCACCAGATCCTTGACGCCGGCATGGCCCAGCTCCTCGAGGGCCTCCTCGGTGTAGGGCTTGAGCCACTCCACCGGCCCGACGCGGCTCTGGTAGGCGAGGGTGAAGGGATTGCTGAAGCCCAGATGCTGGCTCAGCCGCTCCATGATCAGATCTGTGCAGGCTTCGATTTCCTTCTGGTAGGGGTCGCCCGCATCCTCCACGTAGCTCTTCGGTACGCCGTGGGCGCTGAAGAACACGTGAACGCTGCTGGGATCGGCGCAGGCTTCGATCTCGCGGCAGATCAGCCCGGCCATCGCCGCGATGTAGCCGGGATGGTCATACCAGCTGCGGATGCAGCGGATCGGCAGCCGGGCAAAGCTGGGGTCGGCCTGGCGCAGGCGCTGCAGCTCCCGGAAGCTGGAGCCACTGGTGCTGATCGAAAACTGGGGGTAAAGGGGCAGCACCACCACCTCGTCGACAGCATCGACCTTGATGTCGCCCACGGCTGATTCGGTGAACGGGTGCCAGTAGCGCATCGCCACATAGGTGGTGGCATCGATGCCGCGCTGGCGCAGCACGCTCTGCAGCTCGCGGGCCTGCTGCTCGGTGATCCGACGCAAGGGTGAGCCGCCGCCGATCGAGCGGTAGGCCTGCTGCGACTTGCTGCTGCGCAGGGTGCTGATCAGCCAGGCCAAGGGCTTCTGCAGGGCTGGAATCGGCAGCCGGATGATTTCCGGATCGGAAAAAAGGTTGTAGAGGAAGGGACCAACGTCCTCGATGCGCTCTGGACCGCCCAGGTTCAGCAGCAGTACGCCGACCTTGGCCATGCCCTCGTGCACTCCGGCACTAAAGCAATGAGCGTAACGCCGCTGAGCCTGCCTGCTGAACCTGCCCGCTGAGCCTGTGGCTTGCCCCTGGCCGTGGCGGCCCGGGATCGATAGCGTCGGCCACCCCCGGTCCGCCCCGTGCCAGCCCCCTGCCCCGATCCCAACCGCGAGCCCAACGTGGCGTCCTTCTGCAGCCGCCTGCAGCAGCAGAACGCGCTGCTGGCAGCCGCCGGCACGGGGCTTCGCCTGGAGCTGCGGGGCAGTCTGCTGGGCCTGCGGGGGCTGTTGCCGCCGCGCCGCGGCAGCGGTCGGCCCCAGGTGCAGCGCCTCAGCCTCGGCCTGCCGGCCAACGAGAGCGGCCTGGGCCAGGCCCTGGGCCAATTGCTGCAGGTGCAGCAGCAGCTCGACCAGGGCCGCTTCGATTGGCAGCCCTGGATTCGTCAGCAGCGCCACCGCAGCCCTGCCCGGCTGCAACTGGTGGCCGCCCCAGCCGCGCCCCAGGGGGGGGGGCTGGAGGAGGCCCAGCAGCAGCAGCAGCTGGACAGGCAGCTGGAGAAGCAGCTGGTCGATTTTGAGCAGGCCTTCTTCGCCGATCCACGCCGCCGCCGCCAGGCGGCCGGCAGCCGCAGCACCTGGCGGGCCGCCTATCGCCCCTACCTGCGCCGCCTGCAGCAGCAGGGGCCTGCCCTCGGCCTCGAGCTGGGTCCGGAGCTGCTGCTCGCGGTGCTTGAGGGCTACCCCCTGGCCAGCCGCAGCCGCCAGCAGTGCGGAGTGGCCCTGGCGGCCTTGGCCCGCCACTGCGATCTGAGCCTGCCTGGCGACTGGACGGCCCGGGCTGGCGGCTACGGCCTGCACCTGGCCCAGTTCCGCCAGCTGCCCAGCGACCACCAGATCCTGCAGCTGGTCGAGCGCATCCCCAACCCCCGTTGGCGGCTGGCCTACGGCCTGATGGCCACCTACGGCCTGCGCAACCACGAGGTGTTCTTCTGCGACCTCTCGGCCCTGGCCCCCGGCGGTGACCGGGTGATCCGGGTGCTGCCCACCTCCAAAACCGGCGAGCACCAGGTGTGGCCGTTCCAGCCCGATTGGGTGGAGCGCTTCGAGCTCGAGCGTCTGGGCTGTGATCCCGGCAGCCTGCCCCAGGTGGCCACCGATCTGCGGCGCACCACCCTGCAGCAGGCCGGCCGGCGGCTGGCGGAGCAGTTTCGCCGCTACGACCTGCCGATCACCCCCTACGACCTGCGCCATGCCTGGGCCGTGCGCACGATCCACATCGGCCTGCCCGACACGGTGGCGGCTCGGATGATGGGCCACTCGGTGGCCATCCACACCCGCACCTACCACCACTGGATCACCCGCCGCGACCAGCAGCAGGCGGTGGATACGGCCCTGGCCCGACGGCAGCCGCCGCCCCTTCCCCTGCAGGCGGCACAGTGGGCCGACAGGCTGCGCCCGACGGCATGACGGAACCAACCTCGCCACCAAACCCACCCCAGCAGCCGCTTCAGCCAGAAAGCGAACTCGATGCGCTCGCTGAAGCGATCGGCCCCGGCGGTGCCCTGGCCCCGGAAGTGGACCAGCAGGCCTACCGCCGCCGCATGGAACGGCGCCGCGAGGTGCAGCAGCAGCGGCTGGGGGCCCGCAACCTCGAAAAGGGCCTGGTGCTGGTGTTCACCGGAGAAGGCAAGGGCAAAACCACCGCAGCCCTCGGCCTGGTGCTGCGCACCCTCGGCCACGACGAGCGGGTGGCGGTGGTGCAGTTCATCAAGGGCGGCTGGCAGCCGGGTGAGGCCAGGGCCCTGGCGGTGTTCGGCGATGCCCTCCAGTTCCACGCCTTCGGCGAGGGCTTCACCTGGCTCACCCAGGACCGCGAGCGCGACCGGGAGCTGGTGCAGCAGGCCTGGCAGCGCTCGCTTGGCTACCTGCAGGATCCCGGCTGCAAGCTGGTGGTGCTCGATGAGCTGAACGTGGCCCTCAAGCTCGGCTACCTCGAGCTCGAGCAGGTGCTCAGCGGGTTAGAGCAGCGGCCGCCGCTCACCCATGTGGCGCTCACCGGCCGGGGCGCCCCGGCCGGCCTGCTGGAGCGGGCCGATCTGGTCACCGAGATGAAAATGCTGCGCCATCCCTTCCGTGAGCAGGGGGTGAAGGCGCAGGCTGGCATCGAGTACTGAGGCGCCCGATTGAGGTGTCCGATTGCGGAGCTCGACTGAGGCGCCCGATTGAGGAGCAGGGCGCTTCAGCCCAGATCGCTGCGCAATGTGGCCATGGCGCTGATCAGGACCGACAGACCGCTGACCAACACTGCCCGGTGGGCCACAGGCTCTTTCCAGAAATTGGGATCCTGGCTGGCCCGTTCGATCGCCGAGAGCGTGAGGCGGGCCATCACCGCCGAATGGGGCCCGGAGGCCGACTGGTTCAAACCTGGAGCCGGATCGGCCATTGGGCGACTGGCGTTTGCCCATGGAAGCGAGTGAAGCGCCCCTGGGCAAGGCTGCCGGGGCCACGCTTGCTACTGTTCGCCCGATCGACCACTCCGATGGCCTACCAGCGCGTTCTTCTCAAGCTCAGTGGCGAAGCGCTGATGGGTGAGCAGGGCTATGGCATCGACCCGGCGATCGTGCAATCGATTGCCAGCGATGTGGCTGCCTGTGTGGCCGGTGGCACCCAGCTGGCGATCGTGGTGGGCGGTGGCAACATCTTCCGCGGTCTCAAGGGCAGCGCCGCCGGCATGGACCGGGCCACCGCCGACTATGTGGGCATGCTGGCCACGGTGATGAACGCCATCACCCTGCAGGACGGCCTGGAGCGCGCCGGTGTGCCCACCCGCGTGCAGAGCGCCATCTCGATGCAGGAGGTGGCCGAGCCCTACATCCGCCGCAAGGCGATCCGCCACATGGAAAAGGGGCGGGTGGTGATCTTCGCCGCCGGCACCGGCAACCCCTTTTTCACCACCGACACCACCGCCGCCCTGCGGGCGGCTGAGATCAACGCCAATGTGGTGTTCAAGGCCACCAAGGTGGACGGCGTGTACGACAAGGACCCCAACAAATACGCCGATGCGGTGCGCTTCGAGAGCCTCTCCTTCCTGGAGGTGCTCAGCAGCGAGCTCGAGGTGATGGACGGCGCCGCCATCTCCCTCTGCAAGGACAACGCGATTCCCATCGTGGTGTTTGATCTCTTCGGTGCCGGCAACATCGGCCGGGCGGTGGCCGGTGAACCGATCGGCACCCGCATCCATCCCTAGGCGCACCGTCCCTGTCCCAGCCCCTGTCCCAGTCCCAGTCCCCCCGTTCGCTCTGCTCTCAAGGCCATGGATCTGGAAGCCAGCATGATCAAGTCGGTGGAAGCTACCCAGCGCACCTTCAACACCATCCGCACCGGCCGCGCCAACGCCTCGCTGCTCGACAAGATTCAGGTGGAGTATTACGGCGCTGAGACGCCGCTGAAGTCGCTGGCGACGATCACCACGCCCGATTCATCCACCATTCAGCTACAGCCCTTTGATGGCGGCACGCTGGCGCTGATCGAGAAGGCGATCGCCATGAGCGACCTGGGCCTCACCTGCAACAACGACGGCAAGGTGATCCGCATCAATATCCCGCCCCTCACCGAGGATCGCCGTAAAGACCTCTGCAAGCTGGCGGCCAAGTATGCCGAGGAGGGCAAGGTTGCCCTGCGCAATATCCGCCGAGATGCGATCGACAAGGTGAAAAAGCTGGAGAAAGACGGGGAGCTCTCCGAAGATCAGAGCCGCGACGATCAGGAGAAGGTTCAGAAGCTCACCGACCGCTTCATCGCCGAGCTCGAGAAGAACCTGGCCGCCAAGGAAGCCGACATCCTCAAGGTTTGACTGCCGATGTGATCGTGATTGGCGCCGGCGCCGCCGGGGCCAGCGCCGCCTTCCATCTGGCGCAGGCCGGTTGCCGGGTGCTGCTGCTCGAGCAGGCCCGCCACCCTCGCCCCAAACCCTGCGGCGGCGGCATGGCCGCTTCGGTGCAGCGCTGGTTTCCCTTCGATCTGGCGCCGGCTGTGGACCGGGTGATCGAAACGGTGCGCTTCACCTGGTGTCTGGAGGACCCGGTGAACGCCCCCCTGCCCGGCTGCGCACCCTTCTGGATCGTGCGGCGCAGCGTGCTCGATCGCTTTTTGAGCGAGCAGGCCTGCGCTGCCGGGGCGGAGCTGCTGCAGGACTGGCGCGTTGAGGCGGTGCGCCGTGATGGTGACCACTGGCTGGTGGTTGGCGCCGCTGGTGAGCTGCTGCGGGCCCGCGGTGTGGTGCTGGCCGACGGCTCGGGCTCCCAGCTCGCCCAGGCCCTCGGCCTGGGGCCCGCCCAGCTGCGCTACGCCAGCACCCTTTCGCTGGACGTGGAGGGGCCGGTGGCCGAGCCCAGCACGGCCCACTTCGATTTCGGCCTGGTGCATCACGGCTTCTGCTGGGCTTTCCCGCGCCAGGGGGGCTACAGCATCGGCCTGGGCACCTTCATCGGCCGCCAGGACGCTGATGCCGATGCGGTGCTGTCGCAGCTGCTGCCGAGCCTCGGACTGAACCCCAACTCAGGTGTGCGCCGCCGCAGCCAGCTGAGGCTCTGGAACGGGCACCACCGGCTGCACGGCGATGGCCTGCTGGTGGTGGGTGATGCGGCGTCGCTGTGCGACCCCTTCCTGGCCGAGGGCCTGCGGCCTGCCCTGCTCAGCGGCTGCCTGGCGGCCGAGGCCATGGCCGGTTGGCTGGCCGGCGATGGCGAAGCCCTGGCTGGCTACAGCCGCCGGATCCGAGCCCAGTGGGGCGATTCGATGGCCTGGGGCAAGCGCATCGCCCAGGTGTTCTATCGGGTGCCGAAGGTGGGCTACCAGCTGGGGGTGAAGCGCTCGACGGCGCCCCAGCGCATCGCCCAGATCCTCTCCGGCCAGATGGGTTACGGCGACATCGCCCAGCGGGTGATCCGGCGACTGCTGCTGCAGGGCAACTGAACGCCTCTGCTGGCTGATCTTCGGGGCTGGGCGCAGTGCCTCAGCCCTTGCTGCAGTCTTTGAGCTGGCGCAGGCGCTGGTCGATCGTGCCGAGCAGCTCGATGGCGAACATCGGCGATTCCTGCACGGCGAAGAGGAACTTCTCGCGGTTCATCACCAGCAGCCGGCAGGGGCTGACGGCGCGGGCGTCGCCGTAGCGGCGGTGCTCAGGGGTAACCAGGGCGCCGGCGCCGAAGACATCGCCGGCCTTGATGATCTCGGTGCCGGCATCGCCGTTCCAGCTCAGCTCCACCGTGCCATCGAGCAGGCCGAACATGCAGTCGCCGCTTTCGCCGGCCCGGAAAATCAGGCTGCCTGCTTCCACGGCATTCACCTCACCGGTACTGGCGAGGGCTCGCATCGTCTCAAGCGCGTTCAAGGAGGTTTGCTCAGATCGGGGAGGAGGCTAAGGGTCTGGCGGCGGCAGCCTCGAGTTCGGCCAGGCGGAGGGCCAGCTGGGCTTCGAGGCTTTCGATCGCTTTGGAGAAGCCGCGGATGCCCTCGTCGAGTTTCTCGGTGGCCATGCGGTCGGCCGCGAGCATCGCCCGGAATCGTTCCTCATCGAGGTGGATCTGGCTGTCGCTGGGGGCCGGATTGGCGGCATCGAGTTTGCGCTCCAGGACGCCCTCGGTGCTGCGCAGCTGGTCGAGCAGGGCAGGGGAGATCGTGAGCAGGTCGCAGCCGGCCAGCTCAATGATCTCTTCGATGTTGCGGAAGCTGGCTCCCATCACCTCGGTGCGGTAGCCGTAGGTTTTGAAGTAATTGAAGATCTCGGTTACCGAGATCACGCCGGGATCCTCAGGCCCTGGATAGCTCTGGCGGCCGCTGTCGGCCTTATGCCAATCGAGGATGCGCCCCACGAACGGGGAGATCAGGGTGACGCCCGCCTCGGCCGCTGCCACGGCCTGGGCAAAGCAGAACAGCAGCGTGAGATTGCAGTGGATGCCTTCTTTCTCGAGCACCTCGGCGGCCCGCATCCCTTCCCAGGTGGAGGCGATCTTGATCAGCACGCGTTCGCGGCCGATGCCGTCCTGGCTGTAGCGGTTGATCAGCTTGCGAGCTTTGGCGATCGTGGCCTCGGTGTCGTAGCTGAGCCTGGCATCCACCTCGGTGGATACGCGACCGGACACGATCTTGAGGATCTCCTTGCCGAAAATCACGCAGATTTCGTCGAGGGCCTCGCTCACCACCTCCCCGGCCGGGGAGGTGCTGCCGATCAGCGCTCGAGCCTGTCGCAGGGAGGCATCGATCAGGTGCTGGTAGGCGGGGATCTGGGCCGCCGCCAGGATCAGCGATGGATTGGTGGTGGCATCGCGGGGGGTGAACTGCCGGATCGCATCGATGTCGCCGGTGTCGGCGACCACCACGGTCATGGCGGCCAGTTGGTCCAGCAGGTTTGCCATTGACGTTGACGACGCGCTGTCAATAAAACTAGCCAGTGGCTCCGCCAGGAGCGGGCCGGGTGGGCGTTCGCGCACCGGCCGCTGCCGCCGCTTTCAGGCGTGTGGGCCGGCTGGGGGGGATCTTTTCGATCACCAGCAGGCCTTCGATGATCTGGCGAGCCACCGGCAGGGCCACCGTGGAGCCATAGGCATTGGCACCCTGGGGTTCATCCACCACCACCAGCACCACATAGCGAGGATCCTCGATCGGCAGGTGGGCCACGAAGCTGGTGATCCGGGCGCCGGGGATGTAGATGCCGTTTTCTGCCTTCTGGGCCGTGCCCGTTTTGCCGCCGATGCGGTAGCCGGGGATGGCTGCGCCCTTGCCGCTGCCCTTGGCCACCACGCTCTCCATCCAAAGCAGCACCTGGCGGGTCACCTCCGGCTTGAGCATCGGTACGCCATTGGGACCCGGCACCGGCGCCAGCCCTTCACCGGAGCGCAGGCCGCGGGTGATGTGGGGGCTCACCAGCCTGCCGCCGTTGGCGAGCATGGCGTGCAGCTGGATCAGCTTCAGGGGGGTGAGGTTGAAGCCCTGGCCGAAGCTGGCCGTGGCCGGTTCGATCGTCTGGGTGCGGAACACCTGGCGGTCCTTGAGCTGGCCGGCCACGGCCCCGGGCAGGTCGGTATCGGGCACGGCGTCGATGCCCAGCTCATGCAGCCATTGCCAGAAGCGATCGGGTTTGATCGTGCCCATCGCCTTCACCATCGCCACGTTGCTGGACACCTCCAGCACGGTGGCGAAATCGATCAGGCCGTTGGCCCGCTTGTCGTGGTTGAAGATCGGCCAGCCGCCGATCATCAGCGAACCGGTGTCGTTGATGCGGCCCTTGGGATCGATGGCGCCCTCCTGGAGGGCGATCGCCAGGTTGATCGGCTTGAAGGTGGAGCCCGGCTCGTAGAGGTCCTGCACCGACCACTCGCGGAACAGCGCCGGTGAGTAGCTCCAGTAGCGGTTGGGGTTGTAGGTGGGGTTGGAGGCCAGCGCCAGCAGTTCGCCGTTGCGCACGTCCATCACCAGGGCGACTCCCCGCTTGGCCTTCCACTGCTTCACCTGTTTGCTCAGCGCCTGCTGGGCCAGCTGCTGCAGGCGGGCGTCGAGCGTCAGCTGCAGGCGCAGGTCGTCGCCATAGAGCACGCCGCCCTGGAGACCATCGGGCAGGGGGGTGCCATCGGCACCGCGGCGGATTGAGCGGCTGGCTTCATGGCGTTTGAGGTCGCGGTCGCGGCTCTGCTCGAGGCCGGCCTGGGGAACGCGCTCCAGATTGAGGAACCCCACCACGTTGGCGAACAGGCTGGCCTGGGGGTAGAGGCGCTGGGGATAGGCCTCCAGGTCGATGCCGCTGATGCCCAGGTTGTTCACCCGATTGGCGGTTTCGGGATCGAGATCGGTGGCCAGCTTGACGCCGCTGTTGCGGTTGCTGATCGTGCGCACCAGGTCGGCCATCGGCACGGCCATGACGCTGGAGAGCTTCTGGGCAACCTCCACCGGCGTGCGGATTTTCTGGGGGTCATCGCCGGGGAAGTTGAAGTAGCGGGGGTGGGCCCAGAGGGTGAAGCGCTCCTCATCGAGGGCAATCAGGCGGCCGGTGCGGTCGACGATCGTGCGGCGCTTGCCGAGGGGCTTGATCGTTTGGGTCTGGAAGGAGCGTGCCTTCGCCTGCAGGGCCTGGGTGTCGATCATCTGCAACCAGCCCAGCCGCAGCGCCAGACCCGCCAGGCCCGCCAGCAACAGCAGATACACCAGCCATAGACGTTCGGCGGGGATGGGTTGCAGGTCAACAACACGGCTGCGAGTCTTGTTGCGCGGCCGCGGGCGGGCGCGCTCGATCGGCACCACCGCCATCGTCAGTAGCCGGCCGGAATGGGCTCGGCCGCCACCTGCTCAAGCAGGTTTTCGATGCCAGGGGGTTCCGAGGCGGCCGGTGGCGGCAGGTAGATCAGCTTTTCACTGCTGGTGGGCACCGCCCAGCCGGGCCTGCGGATGGCCGCGAGGTGGTGCTGTTCCAGCACCGCCGCCGATTCCTGCAGGCGGTGCTCAAGCACCTGGGTGGATTCGAGCTGCTGGTAGTTCTGGCTCCACTGGTTCTGCCAGTAGAGGGTGAGGGCGCTGAGGCCGAGCATGGAGATGCCGAGCCCGGCGAGGGTGCCGTCGACGGCCCGATGCAGCCCCGCCAGCCAGGGGGCCTGGCGCTCCACCCGGCCTGCCGAAAGGGATCCCTGGATCAGTTCCAGGGGTCTGGCAGGGGCTTGGGCCTGGCCAGGCTGAGAGTCCGGTTGTTCGCCCTGATTGCGACCTTGGTAGGGAGATGCAACCACGTATCCCCGCCATCCACTGGGCAAGTGAACCACGTTGGCCGGGTGCCAGCAAGGTCAGGCGCCCAGTAGCAGCAGGTTGAGGAAGGTGAGTCCATTCCAGAGACCATGCATGAGCACGCTGGCGCCGAGCCGGCCGCTCTGGAGTCGCAGCCAGCCCAGCCCCAGACCGAGCACAAACAGGGGCGGTAGTTCGCCAAGGCTCAGGTGGGCGATTCCGAACACGGCACTGCTCAGCAGCACCCCCGAGAGGGGGCCGAAGCTGCGGCTCACCACCGGCAGCAGCACACCCCGGAAGATTGTTTCCTCAAACAGCGGCGCCAGCACCAGGGCGGTGAAGGCAAAGCAGCCCAGGGCCCAGGGGTTGCGGCTGTTGAGCACCAGTTCCAGCAGGGGGTTGCTGCCGCCCGGATCGCCCCAGATCTGTTCGCCGGCCCAGCCAACCAGGCTCACCAGCGGCAGCACCATCAACAAGCTGGCCACGGCCCGGCGCAGGTTTAGGGCCAGCGGGCGCCAGCGGAACTGCAGCCAACCCCCTTCCGGTGCGAGGCCCTGGTTGGCGAGCATCGCCATCAGGATCAGCACTGGTGCGCTCATCAGGGCCAGGTACAGCCCCAGCACCAGCCCCCCTTGCCGCACGATCGGCTCCAGGCCGAGGCCCAGCAGCAGCCGCTCCAACGGCGCGGCCACCAATAGCGGCGTGAGCACTTCCCCGAGCACCACGAAGCCGCCGGCCACCAGCAAGGTGAGATCGAGCAGCGAAAGGCGCGGGCCCACCAGCGGCGCCAGGGCGGGTGCCTGGCCGCGCCAGCGCAGCCACAGCTGGCGCAGCAGCAGTCCAACCCCGATCAGCAGGGCCAGCAGCGGCAGAAGGTTCACGGCCAGCAGCTGCAGCAGGGCCCGCTGTTCACTGGCGGCTTGGCGGCAGCTGGGCGGTGGCCCGCCCAGGCCCTCGCAGGCAAGCCGCCGCAACAGTGGATCGGGGGTGGCCAGCAGCAACCGCTGGCGTTCAGCCGCCGTGGGCGCAGCGCTGCCGCTGCCATCTTTTGGCCCACTGCTGGGCTGGGCCAGCAGGGCCTGCAGCAATTCCTGCTGGCCCGCCGGCAGGGGCACAGGGCTGCTGCTGAGCTGCTGGAGCTGGAGGCGGGCCTGCTGCTGCTGCCCGTGGCGGCGCTCCAGCAGGGCCCTCTCCAGCTGCATGGTCGCTGAGCCCGACCCAGGCGGCTCGAGCTGGGGCTTGACCTGAGCGTCTAGCTGGGGGATTGGCGGCTCGTTCAGCTGGGTGTTGAGGAGCTCCAGCAGCTCCACTTCCGGATCTCCCCCCAGCAGCTGGGGCCGCAGCGACTCCGGCACCGCCGGGGCGGCCAGGGCGGCCAGTTCCTTCTGGCGCCGTTCAAGCGCATTGGCCACGGAGGGGCGATCGAGGCTGGCCAGCAAGCCGTTCACCCAGAGCAGCAGGCAGATGGCCAAGCTGGCCAGGGCCAGCAGCACCTTCCAACTCGGATTGCCGCCTGGTGGCCGGGGGCTGGGGGTCGGCTGCGGCCGGGAACTGGAACCTGGGGTGTCCAACGGCGCGGGTGGGGGAGATGGGGCGATGGGCTGATTGTGGCTGCTCCCATACGATGACGGTGCGCCCGCAAAGTTCCCGTTGGCCCTGAGGATCCTGCTGGTGCGCCATGGGCTCAGCAGCTTCAACATCGAACACCGTGTCCAGGGCCGCGACGATCTGTCGAGCCTCACCAGCGAAGGCCATGACCAGGCCCGCCGCTGCGGTGAGGCCCTGCGCGAGCTGCCGCTGCAGGCGGCCTACACCTCGCCCCTGAGCCGGGCGCGTGATACCGCCGCCAGCTTGCTGACCAGCCACGGCGGCGGCTTGCTGGCCGAGCAGGACGAAACCCTGCTGGAGATCGACCTGGCTCCCTGGAGCGGCCTCAGCCGCGAGGAACTCGGCCAGCGCTTTCCGGAGGCCTACCGGATCTGGCGGCGGGCTCCCGAGCAGCTGCAGCTCACCCGGGCCGATGGCAGCACCTATGCCCCCGTGCCCGAGCTGATCGGCCAGGCCGGCCGCTTCCTCGACGGGCTGCTGGCCCGCCACCCTGACCCAAGCATTGATCAGACCGTGTTGGTGGTGGCCCACAACGCCATCCTGCGGGCCCTGGTGCTGCAGCTGCTGCAGCTGCCGGCCGCCATGTTCCAGCGGCTGCGCTTCGACAACGCCTCGATTTCGGTGTTCAACCTGGAGCGGCGCTCCGATGGCGGCAGGACCGTCCAGGTGGAGCTGCTCAATGGCACGGCCCACCTCGGCCAGGCCCTGCCGCCGCGCTCCGAGGGGCCGCGGCTGCTGTTGGTGCGCCATGGCGAAACCGACTGGAACCGCCAGGGCCGCTTCCAGGGCCAGATCGACATCCCCCTCAATGACAACGGCCGGCTACAGGCCGAGGCCGCTGCCCGCTTCCTGGCGGATGTGGAGATCCACCGCGCCTACACCAGTTCGATGGCCCGGCCGCGGCAGACCGCCGAGGCAATCCTCGAGGGTCGCCGCGCCATTCCACTGGTGAGCCAGCAGGGGCTGGTGGAGATCGGCCACGGCCTCTGGGAGGGCTGCCTGGAGAGCGAGATCGCCGCCACCTGGCCGGAGCTGCTGGCCGACTGGCAGCGCTCACCCCAGACGGTGCAGATGCCGGAGGGCGAAACAATCCACGATGTCTGGAGTCGCTCCTGCCGCAACTGGGGCACGATCGCCGCCAGCCTCGAGCCATCGGAAACGGCCCTGGTGGTGGCCCACGATGCTGTCAACAAAACGATCCTCTGCGACCTGCTCGGCCTCGGCCCTGCCGACATCTGGGCGATCAAGCAGGGCAATGGAGCTGTCACCGTGATCGACTATCCCGCCGGTGCTGACCGCCATCCCCTGGTGTCGTGCCTGAACCTCACGGCCCACCTCGGGGGGGTGCTTGATCGCACTGCCGCCGGTGCCCTCTGAACCGCTGCCGATCGGGCCGCTGCGCCTGCTGCAGCAGGTGCAGTTGCTCAGTTCAGCCGGCCAGCCAGCGCGGGCGGCCACGGCCCTGCTGGAGGGGCCGCGGCTGCGGGCCCTTGATGGCGAGGCCATCGAACTGGCGGCCCGCTGGGGTGTGGCCTGCGAGCCGGCTGAGCAGCTGCTGCTGGCGCCGGCCCTGATCGATCCCCACAGCGTGCTTGAGGATCCGCTCGAGGGCCGCAGCGATACCCTCGCCAGCCTGGAGCGGGCCAGCGCCGCCGCCGGCTACGGCAGCGTGGCCCTGCTGCCGCGCTGCCGCCGCTGGCGGGATGCTGCCGAGGCCCTGCAGTTGCGCTGGGATCGCCCCCAGGAGCTGCTGCTCTGGGGCAGCTTCAGCCTTGGCGGCCAGGGGGAGGCCCTGGCCGACCACGCCGGCCAGATCGCCGCCGGAGCCATCGGCGTGGCCAGCGCTGCCGCAGCTCCGCTGGGTCTGCTGGAGCGGGGCCTGCGGCTGGCCGAGATGGGCAGGCGGCCCGTGCTGGTGGCGCCTTTGGACCCCGAGCTGCGCCAGGATGGCTTCGTGCGCGAGGCGGTGGAAGCCCTGCGGGCCGGCTGGCCGATCGATCCAGCGGTGAGTGAAACGGTGCCCCTGCAGGCCTTGCTGGCCCTGGCCGAGGCCCTGCCGGATGCCCCCCTGCGCCTGATGAACCTCTCCACCGCCGCCGCTGTGGCCCAGCTGCGGCGGGCCGTTCGGCCCCTGCCGGCCTCGGTGGGCTGGTGGCACCTGCTGGCCGACAGCGGCAACCTCGATCCGCTCGCCGAAGGCTGGCGCCTGGAACCATCGCTGGGCTCGCCCGCCGACCGCGAGGCCCTGATCGCCGCCCTTGCCGAGGGGCTGATCGAGGCGGTGGCCGTGAACCATGTGCCCCTCGACCCCGAGGAGCAGCTGCTGCCGCTCGACCAGCGCCGCCCCGGCCTGGCTGGCTACGACCTGGTGCTGCCGCTGCTCTGGCAGGAGCTGGTGCTGCGGCGTGGTTGGCGACCGGAGGCGCTCTGGCAGGCCCTCTGCTGGGGGCCCGCCCGCTTCCTGGGGCTGCCGGAGCCGCGGCTGGAGTGCGGCAGCTGCCGCTGGCTGTTGTTTGATCCGGTCGCCAGCTGGCGGCCGGCTGCCCCAGGTGCCAACCCAGCCGGCTCCCTGGCGGCCAACCAGCCCCGCCGCGGAGAACAGATCAGCGGTCGGGTGCTGGCAACGGGGATGGAGCTGGCGCTCAGGGGCCGTTCTGCTGGCCCTGGAGTGGGGCCTTGAGCGGGTCGGGGGCCTTGAGGCTGCCCATCGTGGCCGGCGGCCAGAAGCGCCAGAAGGCGCGGCCGATGATTTCCGAGTGGGGCAGGAAGGGGCCGCCGGGCCAGAAGCGGGCATCCCAGCTGTTGGCGCGGTTGTCGCCAAGAACCACCACGTTCCCCGCCGGCACAACCGTGCTCAGGGGGCGGCATGGCCCCATCCCCTGGGCATCTACCGGGCAGGGATAGGTCACGTAGGGCTCTGGCAGCGGCTGGCCGTTGATCGTGACCCGCCCCAGCGGATTGATCGACACCTGGTCGCCCGGGATCGCCACCACCCGTTTGATGTAGGCATCGCAGGCGGGTTCCTGCAGACCGGGCAGGGCTCCGATCAGGGGCAGGTTCACCAGCAGGCAGCGCAGCGGGCCTGGCTTGCGGGCGCTGCTGAGCACCGGATCGAAGTGGTGGGGGGCATGGAACACCACGATCTCGCCCCGCCGCGGCGGGCGCTGGCGGTAGGTGAGTTTCTCCACCAGCAGCCGGTCCTGGAGCTGGAGGCCAGGCAGCATCGAGCCGGAGGGGATGTAGCGGGCCTCCACCAGGTACTGGCGGGCAGCCAGGGCGAGGCCCAGGGTGATCAGCACGCTGCGCCAGAAGGCCCAGGGGCTCTCCCGCTCTTCCCCGGGCTGGCCGGTGGCCCCGGGGGCGGATGGCTCTGGATCCAAAGGTGGCGCTCCCTTGCCTGTGTAAAGGTCGCAGATTACCTAGGCTTGGTGGAAGACACAGGTGCCGATGGCCCGGCCCCGATGGACCGCCCCGCTGACGCGGCGGCGCAGCTCCCTGGCCCTGGGCTGGGATCGCTTCGTTGCCCTCTGGGCGACGCTGAACCTGCTTTGGGTGGCCTTCGACATCACCTACGTGCCGCTGCGCACCTTCTGGCTGCAGCGGCGCCTCTACCCGCTGCCGTCGGTGCCGCTGGCGGTGCCGCTCACCGCCCTGCCGAACATCACCCCCTGGGTGGATCCAATCAAGGGCATTGAGCCCCACCGCGAAACCCAGGCCTATCTGGCCCAGTTCGAAGACCTCGACCGCACCCTCCAGGCAGCCCCCTTCAACGGCGGCAAGGCTGCCTCTGCCGCCCAGCGCCAGGCCCTGCAGCGCCAGCTGGCGCTCACCCACCAGCTGATCGATTCCAACCCATTTCTGGCCTCGGGCTCTACTGGCACCCTCGAGAAGATCAAGAACCGCCTGCGCCAGCGCGCCGATCGGGATTCGGCCAAGCAGGCCGCCAGCGTGCTGCTCGATCCGGCCTGGCTGCAAGGCCGGGGCTGGGCTGAGGAGCGCCGCTTCTGGCGCCAGCAGGTGCTGCCGCTGGTGGCCACCAACTACTGGCGCTCGATCGATGAGAACGGCCGTCCCACCGATCACTTCTGGCGTTTCGACCTGCTGCTGTTCCAGAGCGTCTTCGCCTTCGACATCGCCCTGAGGGTGTGGATGATGAAGCGGCGTCTGCCGGGGCTGAGCTGGCAGCAGGCGCTGCTGCGGCGCTGGACCGACCTGCCGCTGCTGCTGCCCTTCTGGCGCTGGCTGCGGCTGCTGCCGGTGCTGGAGCGCCTGCACAGCGCTCGGCTGATAAGCGTTGAGCCCCTGCGGGCTGTGGTGAGCCGGGCCGTGGTGGCGCTGCTGGCGGTGGAGCTGTTTGAGGTGCTGGCCCTGCAGCTGCTGGATGGCTTCCAGCAGGTGATCCGCTCGCCCCGCTGGCCGCACCGCTTCCGCGCCCTGCGCAGCCACCAAAGCATTCCAGTCAGCGAGGAGCGGGAGCTGGTGGAGCTGGTGCGCATCTGGGCACCGCTGCTGCTCTCCCAGGTGGCACCGCGGCTGGCACCCGAGCTGCAGGGGGTGATGACCCACGCCCTGCAGCAGACCCTGCAGAGCTCGATGGTGCCGCCGGCGCTGCGGCAGCTGCAGCCGCTGCTGCAGGTTGAGCAGGGGATCAGCCGCCAGCTGGCGGTTGGTGTGGTGGAGAGCCTGCTGGAGCTGGCGCGCACCACCGGCGAG
>JAWOHV010000095.1:0-10660 GCA_046484965.1 Prochlorococcaceae cyanobacterium | reverse complement strand
CACCCAGCGCAGGCTGCGGGTGACCTCGGCCCGGCGGGCGCTGTCCACCACCTTCTGGCGCACGAGGCGGTTGATCAGCGCCGATTTGCCCACGTTGGGGAAACCCAGCCGCAGGAGCGCCTGGGGCTGGGGATGCTGATTGTCACCCACGACCTATCGGTGGCCAGTGGCTTCTGCCACCGGGCGCTCGTGCTGGAGGGGGGGGAAGATCGTGGAGGAGGGCCCCGGCTCCCGGCTGCTGAGCGATCCCCAGACCGCCATCACCCGGGCCCTGGTGGAAGCCTGCCTAGCGCCGCCTGAGCAACGCCAGCAAGCGCTCGAACACCTCCGGCAACGGCGCTTCGCACATGATCCGCTCGCCCGTGATCGGGTGGTTGAGCCCCAGCTGCACCGCATGCAGCGCCTGGCCGGGCAGCGCCAGCGGCAGCCGCCGCGCTCGGGAATACACCGGATCACCCACAATCGGGTAGCCGATGTGGGCGCAGTGCACCCGGATCTGGTGGGTGCGGCCGGTGTCGAGCTTGAAGCGCAACAGGGAGAAATCCCCCAGGCGCTCGATCAGCCGCCAGTGGGTGCAAGCGTGGCGGCCGCTCTCGTCGTGCACCACGGCATATTTTTTGCGGTCGGCCGGATGGCGGCCGATGGCAGCGATGATCGTGCCGGCCTCAGCCGCCGGCTGGCCGTGCACCACCGCCAGGTACTGGCGCGAGGCGATGCGCTTCTGGATCTGCAGCTGCAGCTTCACCAGAGCCTCCTGGCTCTTGGCCACCACGATGCAGCCGGTCGTGTCCTTATCGAGCCGGTGCACGATGCCGGGCCGCAGCTCGCCGCCGATGCCCGGCAGGTTTGGGCAGTGGTGCAGCAGGCCGTTCACCAGGGTGCCGTCCCTGTTGCCAGGGGCCGGATGCACGGTGAGGCCGGCGGGCTTGTTGAGCACGATCAGGTGCGCATCTTCGAAGAGCACATCGAGGGCCATCTCCTGGGCCAGCAGGTAGGGAAGGGGCTCGGGCGGCGGCATCCACAGCTGCACCACATCGCCTGGGCGCAGCGGCGTCTTGGCCCGGCCGCTGAGCCCGTTGACGCGCACGTAGCCGGCATCGATGAACTTCTGGATGCGGGCGCGGCTCTGCTCGGGGCGCTGGCTCACCAGCCAGCGATCCAGCCGCATCGGCAGGGGCCTGGGGTAGGTGAGCGTCAGCAGCTCGCCCTCGCCTTCACCGAAGCCACCACTACCCGTGCCGCCAGCCTCGACCATCGCCCCTTGCGTCCTGCCATCGACCGTACTGGCTTGATCCGCAGAGGATCGCTAAAGAAACGTGCCCAGGGGGCTTTGATTGTCCAGGTGCCCTATAATTGCAACAATCATGAATGAAGTTTGCGATGCAGATGAATCAGCTCGATCCAACGCAGGCCGATCAATTCAGCTCAGTCCATGCCATTCACTATGGCTTGAGCGATGGCCAACAAATGGTGCTGCTTTCAGGGATCGTGAGTGTGGATCTGCAATCTCCAGGCTGGGTGAATGAGAACGCCGTGTCTGGATGGTTCGTCGAGACCCTATCCCTGAGCCTTGCCCTGCCCGCTGGCTTACTGGCTGATGGCCAGAGCTTCAGGATGGTCAAATCCGTGCCATTTCTGAGCATCAATGCCATAGCGGGCTTCAGCAATGTTGGCTGGGCAGTTAACTCCTTTGAGCTGGCCATGCAGGATGCAGCCGTTGATTCGATCCAACTGAACGCCGAGCTTGGCGTTTCACGTAGTGGCGAGATCCTGCATCGCCTCGGCTATCACATCAGCCTGATCGGCGAGCTGGTTGGCTGAGCCACGCCACGCCCCTCCCCCTCCCCCCGCTCAGGGCAGCTCCAGGGCGATCGGCCCCAGCAGGCCGCGGCGGTAGTCGTCGAGCAGGCGCTGGGCCATGCGCAGGCTGTCGCCGCTGGTGTGGCGGCTGGCGGCGGCCAGCAGCCAGTTAGCCGAATCCGGTGTGGCTGGGGCCGCGCCAGCCACTGCGGCATCGAGAACGGCCACCGGCAGCCCATAGCGGCGCTCCAGCAATCCCGGTGCCACCCCCGCCGCCGCCACCGGCTCCAGCAGGGCCAGCAGGCGCACGAAGGCCAGGGCCACCTGCTCCACGTCGTAGGCCGCCTGGCCGATGTCGTCGCAGAGGGCCAGCCGCAGGGCCGCCAGTTGGTCATCCAGCCGGGGCGGCAGCACGCCGGGGGCATCGAGCAGGTCGAGATCCTGGCCCAGCCGCACCCAGCGCAGGCTGCGGGTCACGCCGGCCCGGCGGGCGCTGTCCACCACCTTCTGGCGCACCAGCCGGTTGATCAGCGCCGATTTGCCCACGTTGGGGAAACCCAGCATCAGGGCCCGCACCGGCCGCGGTTTCATGCCCCGCCCGGCGCGCCTGGCATTGAGGGCCTCGCCGGAACGGATCGCGGCCTGCTGCAGCTGCTTCACCCCCGTGCCCACCTTGGCGTCGCACCACCAAGGGGTCTGGCCGCGCAGGCGGAACCAGCCATCCCAGGCCAGCCGCGCGGCCTCATTGACCATGTCGCGGCGGTTGAGCACCAGCAGGTGCTGCTTGCCCGTGATCCAGCGCTGCAGCCGCGGATGCCCCGTTGCCAGGGGGATGCGGGCATCCCGCACCTCGATCACCAGATCCACCTTCTCCAGATTTTTGGCCAGGGCCTTCTCGGCCTTGGCGATATGCCCCGGATACCACTGAATCTTGGGCGCTGCGGCACTCAGGCTCACCTCAGCAGGGCCAGCTAGGCCGGCCGGGCCCGCTGGAGCATCCATGTCCGTTTCAGCCGGCATCAGGGCACCACAAGCACCGGGCAGGGGGCCAGCTGGATGACGCGGGCAGCGGTGCTCTCGCCTTCGCCTTCCAGGGCCAGGCTGCGGGTGCCCATCACGATCACATCGGCATTGATCTCATCGGCCACATCGCCGATCACAAAAGCCGGTTTGCCCTCGCGCTCGAGCACCTCGCAGGGCACTCCGGCCTGTTCGAAGCTCTCCTTGGCCTGCTTCAGCAACTCGGCCACGGCGCTGGCATCGCCCATCGAAAGATCGCCGCTCTCCACCACCGAAAGCAGCACCAGACGGCTGTGGTGCTGCTGGGCGAGCCGCAGGGCCACCGCCGCCGTTTCCATGGTCTGGCGGCTTTTATCGACCGGGAAGAGAATGGTTTCGAACATCGGCTCAAGGAGCGGATCGAACGGCACGGGTCCAGGACGGAGCCGGCCAGTTCATCCGTCCTAGCGCCCCCGGGCACCCCCCCCTTGACCCGGCCGGCTAATCTCGCCGCGCCTTACTACCCCTGCAGCACCCCATGGCGAAGCGATCCCTGGCCAGCCTCGGCGTCAGCGAACTCCGCGGTAAGCGGGTGCTGGTGCGGGTCGACTTCAACGTGCCCCTCGACGACGCCGGCGCGATCACAGACGACACCCGCATCCGCGCCGCCCTGCCCACCATCGCCCACCTGCGCGACAACGGCGCCAAGGTGATCCTGGCGGCCCACTTCGGCCGGCCCAAGGGCCAGGTGAACGAGGGCATGCGCCTCACCCAGGTGGCCGCCCGCCTCAGCGACCTGCTGGGCGTGCCCGTGACCAAAACCGACAGCTGCATCGGCCCCGACGCCGAAGCCAAGGTGGCGGCCCTGGCTGAGGGCGGCGTGGTGCTGCTCGAGAACGTGCGCTTCTTCGCCGAGGAAGAGAAGAACGAAGCCGAATTCGCCAAAAAGCTGGCCTCCCTGGCTGAGGTGTACGTGAACGACGCCTTCGGCGCCGCCCACCGCGCCCACGCCTCCACCGAAGGGGTCACCAAGTTCCTCAGCCCGAACGTGGCCGGCCACCTGATGGAGAAGGAGCTGGCCTACCTGCAGGGCGCCATCGATGCACCCAAGCGGCCGCTGGCGGCGATCGTGGGGGGCTCCAAGGTGAGCAGCAAGATCGGCGTGCTCGAGGCCCTGATCGACAAATGTGACAAGATCCTGATCGGTGGCGGCATGATCTTCACCTTCTACAAGGCCCGCGGCCTGGCGGTGGGCAAGAGCCTGGTGGAGGAAGACAAGCTGGAGCTGGCCCGCGAGCTCGAGGCCAAGGCGGCCGCCAAAGGCGTGCAGTTCCTGCTGCCCACCGATGTGGTGCTGGCCGACAACTTCGCCCCCGATGCCAACAGCCAGATCGCCAAAGTGGAAGCGATTCCCGACGGCTGGATGGGCCTCGACATCGGCCTCGACTCCCTGAAGGTGTTCCAGGCGGCCCTGGCCGACTGCAAGACCGTGATCTGGAATGGCCCGATGGGTGTGTTCGAGTTCGACAAGTTTGCCGCCGGCACCAACGGCATCGCCCACACATTGGCCGAATTGAGCGCCACCGGCACGATCACGATCATCGGCGGCGGCGACTCGGTGGCGGCTGTGGAGAAGGTGGGCGTTGCCGAGAAGATGAGCCACATCTCCACCGGCGGCGGCGCCAGCCTCGAGCTGCTTGAAGGCAAGGTGCTGCCCGGCGTGGCGGCCCTGGATGAGGCCTGAGCTCGACTTGGCCTGAGCCGGCAGGGCCCCCGCGGGGGCCCTTTTTTGTTGGCCGGTTCGGCCTGCCGTTTCAGAACGAAAGCAGCGACTGGAGCATCTCTGCCATGAAGTTGGAGCCACCAGGCTGGCCATAGGGCTGCTGGCCGCCATAGGGCTGCTGGCCGCCATAGGGCTGGCCATAGGGCGGCCTGCCGTAGCTCGAGGGAGCCAGGGGCTTCGGGGCCGGGCGGGAGTCCCAGCCCTGGGAGCCACGCCAGCTGGGCAGGGAGAAGCGACGCTGCAGTGCCGCCAGCTCATCCATCTCCTGGCGCCGCTGGGCCATCCGCTGCTCCTGCGCGGTGCGCTGACAGTTCTGCACCGCGGCCACACCGCGGGCTCGCTCCAGGCAGCGCTCGACCCGGCTGAGCTGATCGAGGCGCAGGCTGGAATTGCGCCGCTCCAGCTCGCGGCGCGCCTCGTAGTAGTCGCGGCGCTGGCGGCCGTTGAGGCGGGCCATCGCCTCGGCCTGCTGGCGCAGCATCGCCTCGCGCCGCTGGGGATCGGGGCCGCCCCAGCCGCCCTGGGCCTGGGCCTGGCCGGCGCCGAGCAGCAGCAGCACGCCAACTAGAAGCAGCGGCCGGCTACCCCGGCGCAGAGAAGTGGGGGTCATGGTGTGTGGAAGGGAAAGCATCGGGAACTCCCGCGCAACGGGCCAATGCTGGGCAAGCCGGCCAACTCAACCGTGACCGCCGCGGCCTCAGATGTGACCAGATCCAACCGAGCGCCCCCGCAGGCCCACGGCGAAGCCGGGGCCGTTGCCCCCCAACTGGCGGCGGCAATAGAGACCGCCGCCGTGGGCGGCGGCCACGCGCTCAGCGATCGCCAGGCCCAGGCCGCAGTGGCCCGCACCACCGCGGGCCGCATCGAGCCGCTGGAACGGCAGCAGCGCCTCCGCCCACTGCGCCTCGGCAATCCCCTCGCCGTGGTCCCAGACCTCGATCGCAAAGCCTTCATTCGGCTCCGGGCGCAGCCGCAGCGTCAGCGGCGGGCGGCCGTAGCTGAGGGCGTTATCGATCAGGTTGCCCACCGCCCGCGCCAGGGCCGTGGGTTGCACCAGCCGCTCCACGGGCTCTAGATCCAGCACCAGCAGGGCCGGGTCGATGGCCGCCGAGCTCTCCGCCAGCAGCTGCTCCAGCGGCACCGCCAGCGCCGCTTCCGATTCGCCGCCGCCGGCGAAGAGCAGAAACTGGGCCGTGATCCGCTCCAGGGCATCGAGATCGGCTTCGCTGCGTTGGCGATCGGCCGCCACAGCCGGCGCCTCCCCCGCCGCCTCTGGACCCGCCAGGCTGAGCCGCAGCCGCAGCCGCGTCAGCGGACTCTTGAGGTCGTGGGCGATGCCGGCCAGCATCGTGGAGCGCTCCTGCTCGTTGCGCTCCAACCGCTGCAGCATGGCATTGAAGCGGCCGGTGAGCCGCCGCACGGCTCCGGTGCCGCGCTCTGCCAGGCCGGCGGGATTGCGCTCCAGACCCACCCGCGCCAGGGCGGATTCCAGTTGCTGCAGGGGCCGCTGCACCTCCAGCCAGAGGAAGAGCAGGGTGGCGGCAGTACCGCCAAACAGCAGCGCCAGGCTTGAGAGCAGCGGATCGGGAGGCCAACCCTGGGGCGGGCGCAGCGGCGCAAACAGCCATACCGGCTCCAGCGGCGAGAGCAGCTCCACCCACACCCCCCGGGGCGTGCTCGCCGCCGGCCGCACCACGGGGCAGTGGCTGAGGCGGCGGCAGAGCTCCAGCTGCAGGCGGCTGGCCTGCACCTGCAGGCGCCGGTCACCGCCCATCGGCGGCGGCGGCCCCACCTGCAGGCGCAGGCCGCTGATCTTGGCCACGGCAGCAGGCGGCAAGCGCTCCAGGGCCAGCTCCCCCAGGCGCAGATTGAAGGCCACCTCCGGGCCCATCTGGCTGATCTGGGCCCGCTCCAGCCGCTGGGCCAGCAGCGCCTGCAGCACCAGCAGGCTCAGCCCCCAGCCGCCCACCGCCAGCAGCAGGTAGCGCAACAGGGTGGTGAGGCTGCGCCTAGCGGCTGCGGGGCTGGCCATCGGGCACGAACACATAGCCGTAGCCCCACACCGTCTGCAGGTAGCGGGGGCGGGCTGGATCGGGCTCCACCAGCCGCCGCACCCGTGAAACCTGCACGTCCATGCTGCGGCTGTCGGTGTCGGAATCGGGGCCGCGGGCCAGCTCGATCAGCCGCTCGCGCGAGAGCGGCCGGTGCGGGTGCTGCACGAAGGCCGCCAGCAGGCTGAATTCACCGCTGGTGATCACCACCGGCTCACCGCCGCGCTGCAGGGTGCGCGCGGCCAGATCGAGCAGGTTCTCGCCAAAGTTCACCGTCTGGCCTTCGGCCAGGGGGGTGCCGGCCGGCAGGCCCACGCGGCGGCGCAGCACCGCCTCGATGCGGGCGTGCAGTTCGCGGGGCAGGAAGGGCTTGGCCAGGTAGTCGTCGGCGCCCTGCTCGAGGCCGATGATCCGATCCACCGCATCGCCCTTGGCGGTGAGCATCACCACCGGCAGGTCGTCGCCCTGGTCGCGCAGGCGGCGCAGCAGGGTGAGGCCATCGTCGCCGGGCAGCATCAGATCGAGCACCACCAGGTCGGGGCGCTGCTCCTCGAGCCGGGCCAGCAGCTGGGCGCCATCGCCGAGGCAGCGCACGTCGTAACCCTGGTCGGTGAGATAGGTGCCGAGCATGCGCCGCAGCTCGGGGTCGTCATCGACCACCCAGATCCGGTGTGCCTTGGCCATGGACCGACTGTATGGAACGGGGCCGCAGCCGCCAAGCCCAGACAGATCTGGTAACACCTTGGCGCCCTCCAGAAGCACCCCAGTCATCGCCTCAAAGGGCCACGCTCCATAGCCTGCAGCCATGGATCGCCACCCCGCCCGAGTGCTGCTGGCCACGGCCTTGCTGCTGGCCACGGCCCTGCCGCTGATCACAGCCCTGCCGCTGCAGGCCCAGGAGCGCGGCGATCTGCGCCGCTACCAGCAGCGGCTGGAGCAACTGTTCGTGCAGCTCGATCGCAACGGCGACGGCCGCCTCAGCCGCAGGGAAGTGGAGGGCCACCCCTACCTGGAGCGCCACTTCACGCGCCTCGACCGCCGCGGCCGCGGCTACCTCACACCGTCGGACCTGGTGCCCCCCGATGCCAGCGGCGTGGGGGAGCGGCTGCAGCGCTTCTTCGCCCGGGCCGACGCCAACGGGGATGGGCTGATCAGCCGCCGCGAGGCCGAAAACTTCCCCTGGCTTCGTGATCGGTTCAACGCGGCCGACGGCAACGGCGACGGCCGTGTGAGCCTGGAGGAACTCACCGAACTGCGGCGGCGCCTGCCCGCCGCCGGTGCTGGCCCCTGAGCCGATGGCCCCAGCCCCCGCCGACCAGTCCCAGCCAAGCCCCCGACCAGCGGCGCCCCAGGCGCGTCCCAGGGTCGGCTGGATCGGCCTGGGGGCCCTGGGAACGCCGATGGCCACCAAGGTGCTGGCGGCGGGCTTCCCGCTCACCGTGCACAACCGCAGCCGCCAGCGGGAGGAACCCCTGGCCGCCCTCGGCGCCGAGCGAGCCGCCAGCCCGGCCGGAGCGGCCTCAGGGGCTGCGCTGGTGTGCCTGTGCGTCAGCGACGACCGCGCCGCCGAAGCGGTGCTCTTCGGCTGCCCCGGACCGCCGGGCTCCTCCCCGATTCCAGGCGCCGCCAGCCACCTGGCCGCCGGGGCGCTGGTGATCGATTTCTCCACGATCGCGCCGGCCAGCAGCGAAGGGCTGGCTGCTCGGCTGGCCGAGCGGGGTGTGGCCTACCTGGATGCGCCGGTGAGCGGCGGCACCGAAGGGGCCCGCGCCGGCCGCCTGTCGGTGCTGGTGGGGGGCGAGAGCTCCGATCTGGAGCGGGCCCGGCCGCTGCTGGAGGTGGTGGGCGGCCGCATCACCCACCTGGGGGCGGTGGGCGCCGGCCAACGGGCCAAGGCGGTGAACCAGGTGCTGGTGGCCGGCAGCTATGCGGCCGTGGCCGAAGCGATGGCCCTGGGCCAGCGGCTGGGGCTGCCGATGGACGAGCTGCGAGAGGCCCTCAGCGACGGTGCCGCCAGCTCCTGGGCCCTGCAGCACCGCTCGCAGGCGATGCTGCAGGGCCACTTCCCGCTGGGATTTCGGCTGGCCCTGCACCGCAAAGACCTGGCCATCGCCCTGGCGGCGGCCGAGGCGGCGGCACTGGAGCTACCGATCAGCCGCCAGGTGGCCGCCATCGAGGATGCCCTGATCGAGGCCGGCCACGGCAACGAGGATGTGGCGGCCCTGGCCCGCTGGTTCCAGCGCCAGCTCAGGGATTGAGCTGGGCCTTGCTGGCCACCACCCGCACCCGCTTGGTGGCGCTCACCAGGCCGTTGGGGTGCACCAGCAACATCGCCCAGGTCTGCTCGCCGGGGTTGAAGGGGGCTTGCACCGTCTTGAACAGGCCACCGCCCCCGAGGGCGCCCAGTTCCAGCTCCGGACTCTCGAAGCTGGCGACCTGGGCCGGGCTCACGGCGGCGATGCCACCGGCCACCACGGCCCCATTGAGGGGGTCGTCGAACACCGCGTCCACGTCGTAGCGCTGGCCGGTGAGCACCGCATCCGGGATCAGCAGCGACACCTTCAGGTTCGGGTCGCCGCTGCGCAGGATCGTGCTTTCGCGGATCACCTCCTGGCCGCTGAGGCGGCCGCCGCTGCTGCGCAGCACCACCAGCTGCTCCCCCTGGAGCTGGTAGGTGAACGGCCCCTCGCGGCGCTGGCCGCTGACCTGCACCTGCACCGTGCTGCGGCCGTCACGCAGGGGCGTGCCGGGGCTGAGCTGCCAGCGCAGATCGGGGAACCGGGAGCGCAGGGCCTGGTGACGCCGCTGCAGCAGCTCCGGATCGAAGCCCGGCCCGGCCTCCAGCAGGGCGGCCAGAGCCGTGCCATTGCTGCTGTTGAGCGCCGCTTCCAGCCCCTGGATCAGCGACTGCGCCTGGGCTGGGGCCAGGAAAGCCGCCGCCGCAGTCAGCGTCCCAGACAGCGCCGTGGCCAGCGCCCCCGCCAGCAGGGAACCGAGCGAACGGGGCAGGGTCATCGGGGCGCCGGTGCAATGGCTTTTAAGTTAGGCGCCCCCGGCCCTTGTGCCCGATGCCCAGGCTCCTGATCGCCGCCAGCGGCACCGGCGGCCACCTGTTTCCGGCCCTGGCGGTGGCCGATGCGATGCCGCCAGGCTGGAGCGTGAGCTGGCTGGGGGTGCCCGACCGGCTGGAGCGGCAGCTGGTGCCCAGCCGCTATCCACTGCACACCGTGCGGGCCGGCGGGCTGCAGGGCCGGGGCCTGCGCAAGCTCTGGAACCTGCTGCAGCTGCTCAATGCCACCCGCGCGGTGCGGCGGCTGATCCAACGCGAAGGCATCGATGTGGTGTTCAGCAGCGGCGGCTACATCGCCGCCCCGGCGATCCTGGCGGCCCGCTGCTGCCGCATCCCGGTGGTGCTGCACGAAAGCAATGCCATCCCCGGCAAGGTCACGCGGCTGCTGGGGCGCCTCTGCACGCGGGTGGCGGTGGGTCTGCCCGAGGCCGCCGAACGGCTACCCCGCTGCCACCCCCTGCTCACCGGCACCCCCGTGCGCCGCGAGCTGCTGCAGCCGGCGCCCCTGCCGGCCTGGGTGCCTCAGGGCATGCCAGATGGCAGTGGCCCCGCGAAGACCGGAAGCCTGGTCCCCGGCCCGACGGGCGGCACGACACCGGCCTGCGCCAACGCCGCGATGAGCCCCGTCGCCTTCAGGAAGACGCTCTTCCCGCCGGTGTTCGGACCCGACACCACGACGGCCCGCTCTCCCTCCCCCAGGTCGAGGTCGAATGGAACGACGCCTTCGAAGCCCTGCGTCTCGACGAGGAGCGGGTGCCGCAGCTGCCCCGCTTCCGGATCCTGGCTGCCGCTCAGATGCACCACCCGGCAGCCGGCCGCCAGCAGCCGTGGCAGCAGCGGCCGCACCATCCGGTTCAGCCCCACCGCCCCCTGGCTGCCGCCCATCACCAGCAGCAGTGGGCCACTGCCATCTGGCATGCCCTGAGGCACCCAGGCCGGCAGGGGCGCCGGCTGCAG
>JAWOHV010000090.1:0-3554 GCA_046484965.1 Prochlorococcaceae cyanobacterium | reverse complement strand
CTGCTGGGCCCGCAGCTGGAGGCGATGGAGCGGCTGCTGCCGCCCCTGGCCCCCGAGGCCTTCAAGGACCCCTCCCCCGTCGTGGTTCCGGCCATCGGCCCCAGGCGAGCGCGGGTGGGGCTGCTGCTGGGCTGCGTGCAGCGGCTGTTCGATCCGGCCGTCAATGCCGCCGCCCTGCGGGTGCTGAGCGCCAACGGCATTGAGGTGGTGATCCCGCCCGATCAGGGCTGCTGCGGTGCCGTCACCCATCACCAGGGAGAAGTCGATCAGACGCAGGCGCTGGCGGCGGCCCTGATCGACAGCTTCGCGGCCGTGATCGGCCCCGGCAAAGCAGCCGGGGCCGAACCGCTGGATGCGGTGCTGGTGGCCGCCTCCGGCTGCGGCCACACGATGAAGCTCTACAACACCATCCTGGCCGGCGAGCCCGCCTGGGCCGCCCGCGCTTCGGCCTTCGCCGCCCAGGTGCAGGACATCCAGGAATTCCTGCAGGCCGTGGGCCTGGGCGAGGCCTTCCGGGCCAGCCTGCAGCCCCTGCGACATGTCGATGGCCGCCCCGCCAGCGCCGAGCGGCCGCTCCAACTGGCCTATCACGATGCCTGCCACATGCTGCACGGCCAGGGCCTGCAGGCCCAGCCGCGGGCGCTGCTGCGCCAGATCCCCCATGTGGTGTTGCGCGAGGCGGTGGAGGCGGGGGTGTGCTGCGGCAGCGCCGGCATCTACAACCTGGTGCAGCCCGAGGAGGCCGCCGCCCTGGGGCAGATCAAGGCCCGCGATCTGGCCGGCACCGGCGCCGATCTGGCCGTGAGCGCCAACATCGGCTGCAGCCTGCAGATCCGCCGCCATCTGGAGGACACGCCGCGGCCGATCCCGGTGGCCCACCCGATGCAGCTGCTCGACTGGAGCTCCCGGGGCGAGGCGCCAACCGCTGCATGGCCGACCCCCTAGGGCCCCAGGCCCCGGCCGGCATCCTGCGCACACCGGGGCTGGTGGCCTGGGTTGCCGGCAGGCTCAATGCGCTGCTTGGGGCTGTTGAGCCTGCTCATGGCCGGGGTTCTGCTGGCCCTGCAGGCCGTGATCACCACCTACGACGGCTGGGCCAGCCCGGTGTACTTCGCCGAAGAATTCAGCAACCCGGCCCAGGATCTGCCCCGCTCCCTGATCGGCGGGGTGCTGGCGGTGCTGCTGCTCTATCTGCTGATCAACGCCGCCCTGCTGCACGTGCTGCCGATCGAGCTGATGGCCCGCTCAAACCTGCCGGCGGGCGGCGTGGTGATCACCGCAGTCGCCCTGCTGGCCATGCTCGGCCTGATCAACACCGTGGTGATGGCCGCGCCGCGCATCCTCTAGCGATGGCTGAGCCGCCGCCGCCATCAGGGCCCAGGCCTGGCGCAGGCTGCCGGCATCGCCCAGGTTGCCCGGAAACGTGAGCACCGGCAGCTGTGGCACGGCTGCATCGGCTGGCGTCAGCACCAGCGAAAGGCCCGGCAGCAGCTGGCCCTGCAGCTCCACCTGCGCCAGCGCCAGGCCATCGGCCAGCAGGGTGTGGCTGGTGATGCCGCCCTTGCTGATCAGGTAGCCCAGCTGCGGTGCCAGGGCTGCGGCCAGCCGGGCCATCAGCGCCGCCAGAGCCAGGCCCAGCCGGCGCCGCTCCCGCGGCGAGCCGCAGACGAGCTCGCCGCGGCTGCTGGCCAGCACCGGCGTGCAACCCGCCGCCAGCACAGCCTGCAGCTGGGCCAGCCAGGAGCGCTCCAGCGAGGCCAGCAGCTCCAGCGGCGCCGGCCCCTCCAGCAGCCGCCACAGCTTGGCCACCTCCAGCTCCACCAAGGCGCAATCCGGTTCCTGCAAGAGCTCCGCCAACTGGGCATCGGCCAGGGGCACGTGCGACCCCACCAGCACCAGCCCCGGCAGGGGAGCGCCGCCAGGATCCCGCCGGCGCAAGCCCGCCAGGCCGCGCCGATCCAGCGCCGGCTCAGGCAGCGCCACCAGGCCATTGAGCAGGCTGGCGGCCGACTGGAACAGGAACCGCCGCGGCCGGCCCCAGCGCTCGGCCGCGCTTGCAGCCGTGAGCTCCCGCACCGCGGCTCCCAGCAGCTCCAGGTGCTGCGGCCGCTCCGCATCCACCGCCACCCAAACCTGCCCGCCAAACCCGGCCAGGCGCCGCTGCAAGGCCCGGTAGCCGGCCAGATCAGCGCCAGCGGCATCGAGCTCCGCCAGGGTGATTCGCTGCACCTGCTCGGCGGCGATGCGACCGCCGCTTTTCTGCTCCAGCCAGGCCGGCAGAAAGCTGGTGGAGTAGCCGAACAAACGATCGCGGCCGAAGGCGGTGGTGTGCACGGGCTCGCCATGCAGGAGATGCCAGCCCTCCACCGTGGTGCGCCCCCCCGGCAGAAAGGCCGGCACCAGCAGGCAGGCATCCCAGGGGTCGCTGCCCAGCTGCGGCGCCAGGCCGGGCCCGAGCTCGGCGGCGATCACCTCCAGCTCCAGGGGCGCGTGGCCGCGAAGGGTGGAATCACCGCGGCTCACCACCATCCAGCGATCGATCGCACCCGAGGCCACAGCCTCCGCGAGCAGCGGCCGCAGCACCTGGCAGATCTCGGCCAACCGCGCCGCCGCCGCCGCCGGATCCAGGGCGCGGCTGTTGGCCAGCAGAAACAGCAGAGGCGAGGGATGGGCCAGACCCCGGCGCAGGGAGTCCGGATCCCAGCGCAGCAGCAACGGGCAGCCGTGCACGGTCTGCGAGCCGGTGGGATCGTCGTCGAAAACGATGACCTTGAGCCGATCGGGGTGCTGCTCCGCCATGGCACCATCGTGCCGTGATCAGCCCCGAACCCCAGGCCCTGCAGGAGCAGGTGCGCGACCTGTACCGGCAGGGCACCCCATGGCTGCCGGCGGGCGCCGGCAGCCGCCTGCACTGGGGGCCGCCGGTGGCCCCGGAGAGCCTGGTGCTGAGCTGCCGGCGCCTGAACCGGATCCTGGAGCACAACCCCGGCGATTTCACGGTCAGCGTGGAAGCCGGCACCCCCCTGGCGGAGCTGCAGGCCTGCCTGGCAAGCCAGAACCAATGGCTGCCGCTCGACTGGCCCTGCAGCAGCGGCCCGGGCGGCGAAGCCAGCGGCAGCATCGAAGCCAGCGGCAGCGTGGGCGGGCTGGTGGCCCGGGGCCTGGCCGGCGGCTACCGCCAGCGCTACCTGGGGGTGCGGGACCAGCTGATCGGCATCGGCCTGATCCGCTCCGATGGGGTGTTCGCCCACGCCGGCGGCAAGGTGGTGAAGAACGTGGCCGGCTACGACCTGATGCGGCTGTTCACCGGCAGCTGGGGATCCCTCGGCCTGATCACCGAACTCACCCTGCGCACCCTGCCGCTGCCGCCCCAGCGCCGCGGCCTCTGGCTGGCCGGCAGCCTGGCCGAACTCGATGCCCTCAGCCGCTGGCTGCTGGCCTCCAGCCTCAGCCCCGAGCGGCTCGACTGGTGGAGCGCGCCACTGGTGGAGCAGGCCCCCATCGAGGCGCCGCCCAGCCCCCAGCCGCGCCTGCTGCTCAGCCTGGCCAGCGTG
>JAWOHV010000027.1:0-10678 GCA_046484965.1 Prochlorococcaceae cyanobacterium | reverse complement strand
GGCCGACACCGAGCGCATGCGCGGCGGCCAGCCCTGGTGCTTCACCAACCTGCGCAGCGGCGAGGGCCTGCAGATTGTGGAGGATTTTCTGTTGCAACAGCTACCAAGTTAGGGCGAGATTCGTAGCCATGAATACAGAGATAGGGGGCTCAGTGCGCAGCGCCAGGGCCCGTTTGGACCCTTGGTCTGGGTGGTTGGGCAAACGGTTCGTTTCGCTACAAAGTTTCAGGGGGGTCGCTCTCTACGGTCCGAAAACCGCCGCTGAGCGGATCCCCCCCTGCGTTGTATTCCATGACCAAACCTTCACTTCAGAGGGTTTCCCTTCGCCTGATGGGCGGGGCAACGGCCCTGGCCACGTCGTTCAGCCTGTTGGCCTGTGGCGGCGGTGAACAAGCTGCTGGTGATTTCGATGGTGAAGTGAAGGTGGGAATCCTTCACTCCCGCTCCGGCACCATGGCCATCTCCGAAAACACGGTGGCCGAAGCCGAGCTGATGGCGATCGAGGAGATCAACGCCAAGGGTGGCGTCAAGATCGACGGCAAGAAACTCAAGATCGTTCCCGTCGAGGAAGACGGCGCGTCTGATTGGCCCACCTTCGCTGAAAAGGCCAAGAAACTGATCGATCAGGATCAGGTGGCCGTGGTGTTTGGTGGCTGGACCTCCGCCAGCCGCAAGGCGATGCTGCCGGTGTTCGAGGCCAAGGATCATTTCCTCTTCTATCCGATCCAGTACGAAGGGCAGGAGTGCTCCAAGAACATCTTTTACAGCGGTGCCGCCCCCAACCAGCAGGCCGAGCCCGCGGTCGACTGGCTGCTGAAGAACAAGGGCAAAGACTTCTTCCTGGTGGGTTCGGATTACGTGTATCCGCGCACCGCCAACACCATCATGAAGGAGCAGCTCAAGGCCAATGGCGGCAAGGTGGTGGGTGAGGACTACCTGCCCTTGGGCAACACCGAGGTGGCTCCGATCATCGCCAAGATCAAGCAGGCCCTGCCTACCGGTGGTGTGATCGTGAACACCCTCAACGGCGACAGCAACGTGGCTTTCTTCAAGCAGATGAAGGCCGCCGGCATCACCCCGGCTAACGGCTACTCAATCATGAGCTTCTCGATCGCCGAGGAGGAAATCGCCGCGATCGGGCCTGAGTATCTGGAGGGCACCTACGCGGCCTGGAACTACTTCCAGAGCCTCGACACCCCCGCCTCCAAGAAGTTCACCGCTGATTTCAAGGCCAAGTACGGCGACAACCGGGTCACCAATGATCCCGCCGAGGCCGCCTACATGATGGTGTACCTCTGGGCCAAAGCGGCCGAGAAAGCCAACAGCGTTGACGACAACAAGGTGCGGGAAGCCTTGATCGGCGTGAGCTTCGATGCTCCCGAAGGCACGGTCACCGTGCAGCCCAACCACCACGTGGAGAAGTTGGTGCTGATCGGTGAGGTGGAGAAGGATGGCATGTTCAAGATCCTCGAGAACAAGGGCTTCGTGAAGCCCGTGGCCTGGAACCAGTACGTGCCCGAAACCAAGGGCTACACCTGCGACTGGACTCAAGATCGCCCCGATGCCGGCAAGTTCAAGATGTGATTTGTGGCTGATCACAGGGGGAGATGTCTCCCCCTTTTTGTTCCCGTTGCACGGTCCCCCTGCGGGACGCCATGACAATTTTTTTCGACACGCTCTTCAACGGGCTGGCCATCGGTTCGGTGCTGATGCTCGCCGCCCTTGGCCTGGCCGTGGTGTTCGGCCTGATGGGCGTCATCAACATGGCCCACGGCGAGTTGATGATGATCGGCGCCTACACCACCTTCGTGGTGCAGAACCTGCTCAAGAATGGTCCACTGGCCGGCTTGTTCCCGGTGTACATCCTGATCGCCATTCCGCTGGCCTTTCTGGTGAGTGGCCTGGTGGGGCTCTTGCTGGAGAAAACAGTGATTCGCCGCCTCTATGGCCGGCCCCTGGAAACCTTGCTCGCCACCTGGGGGGTGAGCCTGATCCTGCAGCAGTTCGTGCGCTCGGTTTCGAGTGCCTTCTTCCTTGGCCTGCTGCTCGCCGTGCTGCTGGGGGTGCTGGCGCCGCGGTTCACCCCCAGGCAGTGGTGGCAGCAGCGCTGGACGCCGCTGCTGGCCGTGGGCCGCTGGCTTGTGGCCGGCGGCCTCGGCATCGCGCTGGCCTCGGCTTTGGGCACCGTGCGCCAGCTTGATCAGCCCTGGTTCAGTGCTCGCAATATCGATGTCACGGCACCCCAGTGGCTGCGGGGCTCCATTGAGGTGGCCGGCATCACCATGCCCACCGGCCGGCTGTTCATCATTGCGCTCACGGCCATCTCGCTTGTGGCGGTGAATTGGTTCCTGCAGAAGAGTGTCTGGGGCATCCGCATCCGGGCCGTCACCCAGAACAGGCCGATGAGCAGTTGCCTCGGCATTCCCACCGAGAAGGTGGACGCCCTCACCTTTCTGGTGGGTTCCGGCCTGGCCGGTGTGGCTGGCGTGGCGGTGACCCTGCTCGGTTCGGTGGGCCCGAATCTTGGTGGCAACTACATCGTTGATTGCTTCATGGTGGTGGTGCTGGGTGGCGTAGGCAAGCTGCTCGGCACCGTTGTAGCGGCCCTTGGCATCGGCATCCTCAGCTACGTGATCGGCTCCGGTTCGCTGCTGCTGGTGTGGCCCCAGATGCCGGCTGGTCTCAATGAAACGATCACCTTCTTCGCCACCACGTCGATGGCCAAGGTGATGGTGTTCGTGCTGATCGTTGTTTTTCTGCAGTTCAGGCCCGCCGGCCTGTTCCCGCAGAAGGGCCGCATGGTGGAGGCCTGAGCGATGGGCAGCTCACCCTCCGCGATCGTCTTTCTACGCCGCAGCTGGCCCTGGATCCTGATCGTGGCCGCCTCCCTGATCCTGCCGTTCGTGCTGCCGCCCTTTCGGCTCAACCTGCTCGGGCGCTTCCTGGCCCTGGGCATCGTGGGGCTGGGTGTGGATCTGATCTGGGGTTTCACCGGCATGCTCAGCCTCGGCCAGGGGATCTTCTTTGCCCTTGGCGGCTATGCCCTGGGCATGCACCTGTCGCTCAATTCCCTGGCACCCGGTGAGCTGCCTGAATTTTTCAGCCTCTATGGCGTGAAGGCCCTGCCGGCCTTCTGGCAGCCCTTCGGCTCGCCGCTGTTCACCCTGCTGGCGATCTGGCTGATTCCAGCAATTGTGGCCGGGGTGCTGGGCTTCCTCGTTTTTCGCAACCGCATCAAGGGGGTGTATTTCTCGATCCTCACCCAGGCTGCCCTGCTGGTGTTTTTCAACTTCTTCAACGGCCAGCAGAAGTTGATCAACGGCACCAACGGCCTCAAAACCGACACCGCCCGCTTCTTCGGTGAACTGGTGGGCTCCGATGGCATGCAGCGCACCCTCTTCTGGATCACGGTGCTGCTGGTGGTGGGTGCCTGGTTCCTCTGCCGCTGGCTCACCAGCGGCCGCTTCGGTGATGCCCTGGTGGCCGTGCGCGACGACGAGCCGCGCCTTCGCTTCACCGGCTACAACCCCACCGCTTATAAAACGCTGGTGTTCACCGTGGCCGGCGCCCTGGCGGGGATCAGCGGCGCCCTTTACACGGTGCAGTCGGGGATCGTGTCGCCGCAGTACATGTCGGTGCCGTTTTCGATTGAGATGGTGATCTGGGTGGCGGTGGGGGGCCGCGGCACCCTGATCGGTGCGGTGCTCGGTGCGGTGCTGATCAACTACGCCAAGAGCCTGATCAGCGAGCAGCTGCCTGAAACCTGGCTGTTCGTTCAGGGGGGCCTCTTCCTGCTCGTGGTTACCTCCCTGCCCGATGGCGTGGTGGGCTGGTGGCGCCAAGGCGGGCCGCGCCAGATCCAGGCGATGCTCAGCTGGCCGCCGCTGCTGCCCACCTACCCCGGCCTCGATCTCGATCCCTCCGTGCAGGCCGAGAAGCGCGAGATCGAAGCCCGTGCTTTTGCTGAAGAAGCCGGTTCCCCAGGATCTGGAGGTTCGCCATGACGGCCCTGCTTGAACTGCGCCAGGTGAGCGTGAGCTTTGATGGCTTCCTGGCCCTCAACGACCTCAATCTCTCCCTCATCCCCGGCGAATTGAGGGCCGTGATCGGCCCCAACGGCGCCGGCAAAACCACCTTCCTCGATGTGATCACAGGCAAGGTGAGGCCCACAAAGGGCGATGTGCTCTTCCGCGGTCGTTCGCTGCTGGGCATGAGCGAGCACCGCATCGCCAGGCTCGGCATCGGCCGCAAGTTCCAGACGCCGCGCGTCTATCAGAACCTCAGCTCACGGCGCAACCTCGAGCTGGCCGTCAAGGGCAGCCATTCGCCCTTCTCCCTGCTGTTCGGCAGCCTCAGCGCCGCCCAGCGCGACAGCGTGCAGCAGCTGCTCGGCGTGGTGGGCCTTGAAGCCCATGCCTCCCAGCGGGCCGGCAGCCTCTCCCACGGCCAGAAGCAGTGGCTCGAGATCGCCATGCTGCTGGCCCAGGATCCCGACGTGCTGCTGGTGGATGAGCCAGTGGCCGGACTTTCCGACGAGGAGACCGAGCGCACCGGTGAGCTGCTGCGCAGCCTCGCCGGAGATCACACCGTGCTGGTGATCGAGCACGACATGGATTTCATCCATGAACTCAACTGCCCCGTAACGGTGCTGCACGAGGGCCATGTGCTCTGCGAGGGCAGCATGGATGAGGTGCAGCGCGATCCCCGTGTGATCGAGGTGTATCTGGGCGTTGAGGAGCCAGCATGAGCAGCACCATCCCCCGCCGTGAGCTGGCCACTCCCCATCCTCCCGAGGGCAGTGACGGCCACCTGCTCTCCATCCGCGACCTGAACGTCTACTACGGCGAGAGCCATATCCTGCGCAATGTCGATCTCTCGATCGCGCCGGGCCAGATGGCCTGCCTGATCGGCCTCAACGGTGTGGGCAAAACCACCCTGCTCAAAACGATCATCGGCCTGCTGCGCCAGCGCAGTGGCTCGCTGCAGCTCGAGGGCCAGGAGCTCTCAGCGCTGCCGCCCCATCGGCGCGCCTGCGCCGGCATCGGCTATGTGCCCCAGGGGCGCGAAATCATCCCCCAGCTCAGCGTGCGCGAGAACCTGCTGCTGGGGCTGGAGGCCCGCCCAGGCGGCATGGCGGCTCAGCGCCACATTGATCCGCTGGTGTTCGAGCTGTTTCCGGTGCTGGAGAAATTCCTGGCCCGCCGTGGCGGCGACCTCTCCGGCGGGCAGCAGCAGCAGCTGGCCATCGCCCGGGCCCTGCTGGGCAAACCCCGCCTGCTGTTGCTCGATGAGCCCACCGAGGGCATTCAGCCTTCGGTGGTGCTCGATATCCAGCGGGCGGTGGGCCGCATCATCCGCGAAACCGGCATCAGCGTGCTGCTGGTGGAGCACCACGCCAGTTTCGTGCGCCAGGCCGATTGGTATTACGCCATGCAGAAGGGTGGGGTGGTGGCCAGTGGCTCCACCGCCGACCTCAGCCAGGAGATGATTCAACGGTTCCTGAGCGTGTAGATGCAAAACCTTCCTGGCGGCCAACGGCCGCTGCTGGCGGCGGCGCTGCTCCTGGCTGGGTTGCTGCCAGGGTTGCTGGCGCTCTGGCCGCAAAGGGTTGCGGCGGCTGATCCCCAGGAGCGCTCGAGCTCAGCGCGCTCCGTCACGGTGCAGTCGATCTGGAGCCAGGCCGATGCAATCCAGCGGGCCAGCGAGCAGCTGCCTCGCGGTGTGGTGGTGACCCGCACGCGCTGCACCGAGGTGAACGTGCGCACCGGCAACTACCGCTACATCTGCACCCTCAGCTACGAACCGGCGCCGGCTGCGGCTCTGGATCCGGCTGTGCCGGCTCCCTGAGCAGGGCCCGCCAGAAGTCCTCCGGGTCGGGCGGTGGCGGCAGGGGCTGGCCCTGCAGCTGGCGGATCGGCTGGCAGCCGAGGCTGTTGAGCAGCACGGCGCCGTCGCCCGCCAGCAGATCGTCGGCGCTGAGCGGCTGCTCCAGCGCCAGGCCGAGCTCCAGGGCTCGCCCCCGCATCACACCTGGCAGGCAACCGCTACTCAAAGGTGGCGTCAGCCAGCGGCCGCGGCTGTGCAGCAGCAGGTTGGCGGCGCTGCCGCAGCAGAGGCCGCCGGCACTGCTCGCAAGCAGGGCGTCGTCGAAGCCGGCTTCGCGGGCCTCGCGGCGGGCGGCGATCGCCTGGCCGTAGGCGAAGGTTTTGCAACGGCTCAGCAGGCTGCGGGCATTGCGCTGTTCATGGCGGCTGATCAGCACCGAACGGCTCGCGAAGCTCGCCGTAGCTGGGGTTAATTGCAACCAGAAGCGGGCTCTGGCGGGCTGCGGCGGTTCGAGGCCGCGCTGGCCTGGGGCCTGGCTGCCGCGGCTCCAGTTGAGCCGCAGGGCGCCATCTTTGATGCCGCTGCGGGCCACGGCCTCGGCGGCCCGGGCCGCCACCGCCTCGAGCGAGGGCGGCGGTGGCATCCCCAGCAGCGCCGCCGAGCTGTGCCAGCGGCGCAGGTGCGCCGCCAGCAGCTGCGGCCTGCCCGCCTGCAGCAGCACCGTTTCGAACAGGCCATCGGCCAGCAGCAGGCCCCGGTCGCTCAGGGGCAGCGCCAGGCTGTCTGGATCACCCCAAACGCCGCCAGCGGGCGTATCCAGCCAGGCGATGGCCTGCGGGGCGCTCATGCCAGGGCCTCCAGCAGCGGCTGCAGCTTCCAGCCCAGCTCCTCGGCTTCGCCGGCGGGGTCGGAATCGGCCACGATGCCGCAGCCGGCGTGCACCCGCAGGGTGCGGCCCTGCTGCAGCACGGTGCGGATCAGGATGCTGCTGTCGAAACCGCCGCCGGCCTGCAGGTGGAACAGCGAGCCGCAGTAGGGGCCGCGCGGCAGCGGTTCGAGGCTGTTGAGGCGCTGCAGGGCGCGCAGCTTGGGGGCGCCGCTGATCGAGCCCCCCGGCCAGCAGGCCCGCAGCAGATCCACCACGTTGCGTCCTGGCGCCAGCTGGCCCTCCACCACCGAGGTGAGGTGGTGCACCTGGCGGTAGCTCTCAAGGCCCAGCAGCTGGGGCACCTGGATCGAGCCGGGGCTGCACACCCGGCCCAGGTCGTTGCGCAGCAGGTCCACGATCATCACGTTTTCGGCCCGATCCTTGGGGCTGCACACCAGATCGGCGGCGGCCTCGGCATCGGCCTCGGGATCGCTGTGGCGGGGGCGGGTGCCCTTGATCGGCCGCGTTTCCACCCGGCCCTCGGGGCTGAGGCGCAGGAAGCGTTCGGGCGAGGCCGAGAGCACCGCCTCGCCGCCGGCGCCGCCGCTGCCGATCGCCAGGCCGGCGAAGGGGGCCGGGCAGTGGCGCCGCAGCCGGCCGTAGAGGGCCAGCAGCTCGGCGGGGGCCGGCGGCGCCGCCAGCTCGGCGCTGCAGCAGGCGCTGAGGTTGGCCTGGAAGAGATCACCGGCGGCGATCCAGGCGCGGATCCGCTCCACCTGGGCGGCGAAGCCGGCCTGGGTGGTGTGCCAGTGCCACTGCTGCGGCGCCAGGCCCAGGCCGTCCGCACCGGTGGCCGCCGGCCGCTGGTCGTGCCCCTGCAGCGCCGCCTCGAGCGCCGCCGCCACGTGCTGCAGCCGCGCCTGATCGCGCCCCTCCAGCCACAGCTCGCGGCGGCCGTGATCCCAGTGCAGCAGCGGATCAAAGCGGGCTGCCCAGAGCAGGGCCATGCCGGGCCGCTGCCAGTGCTGGGCCGGCTCCACCCAGGCGCCGGCCTCATAGCCGAGCCAGCCCAGCCAGGCCTCGCCCGCTTTCGCCCGCTGGGCCAGCTCCGCCAGTAGCTCGAAGGGATCGGCGGCGCCAGCATCGCCGGGCAGGCCGCGGCAGGTGCGCGTCTCCAGCGGCGCCACCCCGAGGCAGCTGCGTTGCCCCTGGGCGCTGCCATCGCCATCGAGCCACACCAGCCCCTCGGCGCCGAAGCTCGCCGCCAGGGCCTGGGCCAGCCGCCAGGGATCGCCCCAGGGCAGGCGCTGGCGCAATAAGCCGGCGGCGGCGTTCATCGGCGGCTGGCCAGTTCGGGCCGGCCGGCCTCGATCAGGGCGGCGTCGCGGATACGGCAGCTGTCGCAGACGCCGCAGGGCGCCTCGCCGCCGCCGTAGCAGCTCCAGGTGGAGGCGATTGGAACGCCCAGCCGCAGCGCCTGGCGCACGATCTCGGTTTTGCTCCACTGCAGCAGCGGCGCCCACAGGCGGGCCCCATGGCCCTCGCGGCCGGCCTTGCTGGCCAGGTCTGCCAGGTTCTGGAAGGCGGCCAGGTAGTCGGGGCGGCAATCGGGGTAGCCGGAGTAGTCGACGGCGTTGACGCCGAGCACCAGACGCTCGGCGCCGCGGGCTTCGGCGAGGCTGAGGCCGATGGCGATGAACACGGTGTTGCGACCCGGCACGTAGGTGATGGGGATCACACCCTCCTGCAGGCCGCCGCTGGGCACGGCGATGGCGGCATCGGTGAGGGCCGAGCCGCCCCAGGCCGCCAGGTTCACGGCGATCTGGTGGTGCTCCGCAAGCCCCAGGGCCTCGGCCACGGCGGCGGCGGCGGCCAGCTCGCGGCGGTGGCGCTGGCCGTAGTCGAACGACAGGCCGATCACCCGGTAACCGGCCTCCAGCGCCAGGGCAGCGGCGGTGGCCGAATCGAGGCCGCCCGAGAGCAGGGCGATGGCGAGCGGGGCTTGGTCTGCGGCAGTGGCTGGGCGGTTCATGCCCCCAGGCTGGCAAAACGGCCGGCGATGATGGGCCCCGCTGCCGCACCCCCTCATGTCCACCGTCCAGCCCGCAGCCCTGCTGGCCGCCGCTGCCCTGGCCGCCGGCAGCGTCCTGGCCGCCGGCAGCACCGCAGCGCCGGCAGCTGCTGTGCCCCGCCTCGATCTCAAGCCCTACCCGGCGGCGGCGGCCGGCGAGCAGCGCTGGGTGATCCAGCTGCCGGGGGTGCTGAAGCCCAGCCCCGATCCGGCCCTCTCCCCCAGCCCGGCCGACTGGCGCGTGGAGCTGATCGTGGGCCGCGAGCTGCAGCTCGATTGCAACCTGCACCGCCTCGGCGGCCGCATTGAGGCCGAATCCCTCAAAGGCTGGGGCATCACGATCTACCGGGTGAAGGATGCCGGGCCGATCCGCTCAACGCGCAAGGCCTGCCCGCCCGATCAAGCGAAGCGCCAGGGCTTCGTGGTGCTCGGCGCCAAGCCCTATGTGGTGCCTTACAACGCCAGCCTGCCGATCGTGATCTACGCCCCCAAAGACCTGCAGGTGCGCTGGCGGCTGTGGAAAGCGGAGCGGCTGCAGCAGCCGGCGCAGGCGCTCTGATGGATGCTCAACAATGTGAGCCTATTTCCCGCTTTAAGATGTGCTGCTGGGTCGAGCTGCGGTGGGGCTGTACCTGAGCCGCAGTTTGGACCTGCTGAAGGTGAAGCTCTGGGGGAGGGCATTCCTGGAATCTTCTCGCGGCTAAGATTTCTGCCAATTATATTTTCTGCGCTGGTCTGAGGCTGGCTGTTCTCGTCGTCGTGCGGAGCCGCAGGCTATGGGGTTGTCATCTCAGTTAGCTGCCCTAGTGGCGTTTACGAGTTGTCCGCTGCCAACTCTGGCCATCAACTCTTGATCGATCGAAAGCTTAAGTTGATACGCACCGTTGCTTGGCACTGGTTGTGAGGTCGCTTGGCGAGCTGCTCTGGGAAGGCAGCCATGCACTGCGCCACGTCGTTCGGATGCCTGGAGCCAAGATCACGTGAGGGATGCACTCGCGGCGCCTGCGTATCCCGCGCTTGATCTCGGCCGGCTTGGCGCTGGCGACCAGCCGGAGCAGAGCGTACATTCGACTGATGACACGCAGGGGGGCCGTTAGGCGCCACGATGTGCTGCATTGAAACTCATGAAGTTGCTGTCGTTGCAGGCTGATGAGATCCAGCTTGGCTTCTGACAGCGCAGAGATGTGTCGCATCAGGATTGCGCGCTGCATTTCGGCATCTGAGAGATCGAGGGTTCTGGATGTCTCCTTTCTGGCGCTCTCGGGTATGTTGTTCAGCATTTGGTCGAGGTCGAAGAAGGCGAGTGGCTGTTCTTCGCAGCTGGCCACCAGGACATTGGCTCGTGGTTCAATGTCGATCCCTTTGGGCCCGCCTTCCTCTGGATTCACTTGGCCACGCAGAAACGTGGCGTCGTCCATGATCTGGTAACTCTCTACGGGTTGAAGAGAGCCGGCCCAGTCTCCGCCGCAAGCAGCATAAACATGAAGGTAAGGAGAACCAGCATCAGCAGCGATCAAAGCTTTGCTGTTGGCCGTGAAGCGGATGCCATGGGGAAACCTAAGCCCCCCGAGAGTAGTGACTGGTTGTGTGAGTCGGTTCAAATCTGCGGTGGATTTGTAGATATGTATTAAGCTGCGATCGTGGTTGCTTACTGCGATCCAGCAACCGTCCGGGCTGAGCGTGATTCCATCTGGAACTTGGAGGTCCTGACGTAGCAGCATCGAGCTGCTCTTGGGCCTGTAGGTATCCGACTCATCAAGTATATGTTGGCTGACATAATGCTTGTAGTTGTTGCAGATGAACACTTCATGCAGGCCGTCTCCCAGTGGCCTCAGGGCTATGGAGCCTGGGGAGTCGAGGCCATCGATCATATTGCAGTGGATGGTTTGAATTGGATCGAGTTGAATATGCCG
>JAWOHV010000215.1:0-26154 GCA_046484965.1 Prochlorococcaceae cyanobacterium | reverse complement strand
ACGGAGAAATATCCCCACGTCACCTACTTCATGAACGGGGGCATCGAGCAGGCCTTCCCCGGTGAAGATCGCCATCTAGTGCCCTCACCGCGGGTGGCCACCTACGACCTGGCTCCAGAAATGGCAGCCGAAAAACTCACAAACAACTGCATCACTGCGATCAATAAAGGCATCTATTCACTGGTGGTGATCAACTACGCCAATCCCGACATGGTGGGCCACACCGGTGACATGGAAGCCACCACCGAGGCGATCAAGGTGGTGGATCACTGTGTGGGCCGGTTGATGGAGGCCACCAATCGCATGGGCGGCACCCTGCTGATCACAGCCGACCATGGCAATGCCGAACTGATGGAGGGCCCAGACGGCCGTCCCTGGACGGCGCACACCACCAATCCCGTTCCGGTGATCCTGGTGGAGGGCGAAAAGCGCAAACTGCCTGGCCATGGCACCGCCGTGGACTTGCGCGAGAGCGGTGGGCTGGCTGACATCGCCCCAACCCTGCTCGACATCCTCGGGCTGCCTCAACCGGCGTTGATGACGGGTCAGTCACTGATCCAGCCGCTCGGCTCGGCCGTGACTTCCAGCCGCATTCCCCTGACCCTCGGGGTGTAGGTGGCCAGCCCAGCTACCCGGCAGGCAACTCTACCGCCGCCGTTTAGGCTCACCAGATGTTGACAACTGCCCTCACCTGGATCTGGCTCGCCAGCGGCGTGCTGCTGATCATCAGCGTGCTGCTGCACAGCCCCAAGGGCGACGGCATGGGCGGCCTGGCGGCCAGCGGTGGTTCAATGTTCAGCAGTGCCCGCAGCGCCGAAGACACCCTCAACCGGATCAGCTGGACCCTGCTGGTGCTGTTTTTGGCCCTGGCGGTGGTGCTGAGTGCCGGCTGGTTGCGCTGAATCCCCACCGGCTTGTCCTGCCTTGATGCCCCGACGCACCGTTCTGGCCCGCCTCACCGCCCTGGCTGCACCCTGGCTGGCGGCAGGCTCGGCCGAAGCCGCCAGCCAGGCCAGCGATCCCGCCTGGCAACTCAGTGACGCCGAATGGCGCAAAAAACTCAGCCCGGCGGCCTACGACGTGCTGCGCAGGGAGGGCACCGAGCGTCCCTTCAGCAGCCCGCTGAACGCTGAAAAACGGGCTGGCACCTATTGCTGCGCCGGCTGCCGGCTGCCGCTGTTCAGCTCCAAGGCCAAGTATGAGAGCGGCACCGGCTGGCCGAGTTTCTGGGAACCGCTGAGCCAGGCGATCAGCACCAAGGTTGATTTCAAGCTGATCGTGCCGCGCAGCGAATACCACTGCCGGCGTTGCGGCGGCCACCAGGGCCATGTGTTCAACGATGGCCCCCGGCCCAGCGGCAAGCGCTACTGCAACAACGGCGTGGCCCTGATCTTCCAGCCGGCCGAGGGCCGCGGCACATAAAGCCGCAGCGGCGGCAACAGCTCACGCTCACAACTCAGGTTCGCTGAGTGCCGCTGCCGCAGCGGCGGGCCTGGGCAGCGAGCTTGCGTTGCAAGCGGGCGCCAACTCCCAGCTCGCTGCCGCTCCAGAGCCGATCCACCTCGCGGCCAAAGTGCGCCGCCAGCTGGGGTGAGTGGATCAGCAGCAGCGTTTCATCGTTCTGGTGAGCCGCACTGGGGCTCCAGTTGAACGACCCCGTGATCACGGTGCGGTTGTCGAGCACAGCAAACTTGTGATGCAGCTTGTCGCCGCCAGCTAGCCGGGGAGTGCCCACCGCCTCAAGTGGCTGACGCCATGGTGCATTGCCCCTCTCGAGTTTGCAGAAGCGATCCGGCAGGGAAACGCCGAGCAGATCCAGCACCTCCGAAAAGGAGCGGCTGGCGAAGCCAGGATCGGCCAGCAGCCGCACCGACACGCCGGCGGCCACCCGTTCGGCCAGCACGTCGGCCAGGTTCTGGGCCGAAAACACGAACAGGGCCAGATCAAGCTGGCGGCTGGCGGCAGCGAGGCGTTCCCCGATCAGGGCCAGCCCATGGGAGCTGGAGGAGCGGGGGTGAGGAGCAAAGAGCACCTCCACGGCCGTGGAGCCCACCATCACCTGCTGCACCGGCTCAGCCTGCTTGCCGAGGCCGAAGCGACTGTCGGGCTGGCCGCCTGGGCCATCGCCCCACATCCGCTCAAACTCCGCTGCAAACAGGCCCGCCAACGCCGCACTCTCGAAGCGCAGCAGATGGTTCACATTGCCGCGGGTGCGCGGGTCATCGGCATCGCCATGGATGCAGGACGGGGTGAAGTTGGCCGAGCCGGTGACCAGCAAACGCCTATCCACCACCATGAACTTGTGGTGCATCAGGCCGCTGCCGGCGCTGCCGTCGGCGGTGTCATCGAGCATCGGCACACCGGCATCCCGCAGGATCGCCACGGCATCGGCAGCGCGGCGCTCCGCAGCGGCAAGCTGGCCATCACCATTGCGATCCGCCCAGGTGCTGAGTTGCTGCCAGCGCAGGCGCAGGTGGGGCGAGAGGTCGGCGGCATGCTGCTCGCTCCAGGGCGTGCTGTAGGTGTTTTCGAGCACCACACGCACCCGCAGACCGGCGCGGTGCCGCGCCGCCAGGGCTTCTGCCACCTTGGGCAAGGAGAGCTCTTGCACGGCCACCAGCACCTCGCTACGGGCGGAGGCGATCGCCTGCAGCACCATCGCTTCAAGGTTGTCGCCTTCCCGCAGCTCAGCGCTGATCGGGCTGCGGTAGTGCCGGCCCTGGCGGTGGTTGAAGGCAACCTGGATACCGGCAGGCAGGGGCGGCTCCGCTGGGGGCAGGCCAAGAATCGAACCCTGGGCAGCACATCCACCCAGGCCCAGGCTGAGGAGCAGCAGCAGCAGACGCGGCAATGATCCAGTGGCGGAACGGTGCTGCTCTGAGGAAGGAAGCACGGAGGCGGACCCAACTCAGCGAAGAGTTCCCAGCAGCCGACAAAACTGGCCTAACTCGGCATTTCCGACCAGCGCAACATCCACACAAACCACAGGCTGCCCACCACCACCACCGCCATCACCCCTGCGGCCATGCTCACCTTGAGCATCAGCAGGGGAACAAGCAGGGGCACCAGCAGGCTGCCAAGCAGGGGGGCGATCGCCACAAGGGTGCGCATAGAAGATGTCAGGGTTTCAGAACCATTCAGCAACGGCCTGGCTGGCCGGATTGCTGTTGTCTTCTGGAGTGGAACGTTGAAATTCAAGCGTAATGCTGCGCTTCTGCTCACCGTCGGCGGCCACGGCCTCGATCGGATAAAGCTGCTGACCATCGCGGAAAGGCACCTGGATCCGGAAGGTGCCATCCGCTGAAAGCGGAATCTCTTCAGCGCCGATGGTGAGGCGCGCATCGGGATCGGTGGAGCCGTAAACGATCAGCTCCGCATCGGCCACCAACCAGAAGGAGCGCTGGCGAGGAGCCACACCACCGATCCCGGATTCGCTGCGGCCACTGGCCCAGCGACCCGCTCCCGAGGCATTCAAGCCGCTGCTGTCGAAACCCGACTCTTCAAGCTCGTGGAAGGCTTCCGAGCCACGGCCGAGGCGGCGCCAACGGGCGGTGGCTGTTTGGTAAAGACGTTCATGGAGGCCCGTATCGGCGGCTTCCACCGGCGTGGGCAGGGCGGCGGGCAGGGTATCAAGGGAGAAGGGCACAAACTGATCGAGCACCTGCTCGCTGGGGTGCTGGGCCGGCACCCGGGCCACGGAGGAATGGGCCAAGGAAATCCAGCCGCCACCGGATTTGCGGTAGCCCAACTCAACCCAGTAGTCGCGGTCGCTGAGGGGAACGGGCAAGTACCACTCGGTGGAATAGCTATCGACTACCACCTCCTGCATGGTGTGGGGGTGGGCGGCGCCTGAGGGCAGGCCGGTGACATCAGCCACCCGCAGGCAAAGCTGGGTGGCGCCGTTTTCCAGAGCCTGGCGGCGATCGATATCGGAGATCTGCCAGAACACATAGGCCCACTGCGGATCGCGGGGCAGAAAAACAACCCGGGTTTCGGCCAGGGGGCGCGGAGCTGGTGGCAGCTCGGCCTCAATGCTGCTGAGGCTGGGGGCCAGAACAGAACCAGCTGGAATCTGTTGACGGTCGCCGATCTCGACGAGCAGCTCCTCTTTGGACTTGCGGCTGTAGAGACTCACCCCAAGGTCGCTGGCGACCTGGCGCAGCTGCCTGAGGGTCATCCGTGCCAGAGCGGTGAGGGAGCTTGTCATTGTTTCCGGCTACTTACTGCGCTCTGGACGCCTAGTGTCACCCAAGGAGCGCGGCTTTGGTCGCCGTGGTCAGGATCCACTGACGGCCCGGACGCAGCAAGGAGGCCCCATTCGCCTGGCTGGGCGAATGGGGCCTCCAAGGCAGGGGAAGGGATTCAGCGGCCGATGCTGCGGTAAGGCACCTTGCTGAGGTAATCGACACTGGAGCTGCCAGCGGCGGCCGCTCCAGCGCGGTTGCGCATGGCCGGCAGGCTGCGCACCCAGGGGAGGTAGTCGGAGGGGAAGCCACCGCGGCGCTGGCTGGCCCGCTCGGGGAAGCTGCGGGCGGTGCCGGTGAACACGATCTGGGGGAAGCCCAGGATGCCGCGGTAGTACGACTCGTAGCGCGGTGAGGTGAGGTTGAAGGGGGTTTCGCCGATGTTGCGGGAGCCCACCACTCGATTGCGGTGGTATGGAACGGTGTCGTAGCCGAAGGCTTCCAGGTACTCCTGGCCGTTCAAAATGTCGTCGACCATGCCCTTGACCCCACGGGTCATCAGCACGGCAGATCCGAGGAAATCGCCTGGTCTGCCGTAAACCTGACGGCCCAGCAGTTTCTCCACCAGATGGCGGGCGACCCGGTAATTGCTGTTGAGGTTGTAGAAGCTGCGGTTGAAGGTGTCGGAAAGGCAGAGGGAGCGGATGAAATCACGCACCGTGATCTGGCCGTCCCGCAGCTGGCACTCAAGGGTGCGGTCGCGGTCCACCTTGAAGGCGTGAAAGAAAATCTGGCGATAGGCCGCTTCGATCACGAAGTTCTGATCTTCCCGATCCATGGCCTTGTCCATGGACACGGCCTTCGGGTCCTCGTCGTTACCCACCCGGAAGGCCTGAACGCGTGCGTTCTGGCTGGTGGGGGCGTACTTCAAGAGGGGAAGGGCCACGCGTGCATCAACAACCGTCGCTTGGGATCGTAGAAGTCCACCCCTGAGGGGATTCCCTGGCCTCAGGCAGGACTCACAGTCCGTAACGTTTGGCTGCGGCGAAGGAGCCGTTTGGCTGCGGCGAACAAGCCCTTTGCCATGCCGAGGCCTGATCGTCACCAGCCGAAGGCCGAGTCACCAGCCGAAGGCCGCGTCACCAGCCGAAGGCAGAGAGGGGCAGCCCTTCGCCCCGATCCGCTGCTGCGAGCTCAGCGGCCAGGGGCTGGTCGCCATGGCAGCGGGTTTCCACGCAGAAGGAGGCCGTGTTGGAGAGCCCTTCAACGGTGCTGGTGCGCAGCCGCACATCCGGGCCGGCGAACACAAAACGCTCCAGGGAGCGCATCGTTTCGTAGGCGGTGGTGAGCAGCAGCCCATCGCCCTCATCCATGCAGAACTCGCCGGCCACCGGGGCCGTTTCCGCGTAGCCCCGATCTCGCAGCAGCAGGCCGGCCCGGCCCCGTTCATCGGTGGGTATGAGTCCAAACACGCTCTCCCCCTCATGGGCCTCGCCGGCCTTGTCCCAGGCCATTGAGCCGCTCCAGCGCACCCAGCAACCGCCCACCAGCGCAGCGGGGTCCTGACCATGCAGGGCGGCGATCGCCTGCAGCCGGGAATCAGCAGCGTCCAGCTCCTCCACCACGATCAGCGAACCGCCGGCCTCGGCTCGGCGATGCAGCAGATGATGGCTGCTGCGCTGGGAACGCCAGCGGCCGCAGCTGAGGCGAAAAAAGCTGATGGCGTCGGCAATCGAGGTGGTCACGGCCTGCTCGCAACTGCAGCGATGATCGCAAGAAGGATCAGCGGCCTGGTGAGGAGGTGATTCAACTGCTTGCTGAGGAGTGGGGTTCCGGCCCGGGCTCTTGGCCAGCGAGGCGCTGATCGGCCTGCTGACGCCCCCAGGCCACCAGGTCGGCCAGCTCCAGGGCCAGGGGCTCGCGGCCGCAGGCCCGGGCGATCGCCTCGATCTGGGCGGCGGCCTTGGCCAGCTGGTTCAGGAGCTCGGCTTGGAAGGCCGGATCGGACGCCAGAAGCGGCTGCTGCCTGGCCCATGCCTCAAGGGCTGCAGCCGCTGGCAGAGGGCCCCTTGGGCCGCCAGCGGCCTGCTGGAACGTGCGCAGGGCATGGGCCAGCAGGCGCAGGTGATGGCGTTCGAGGGCCGGTAGCAGCGTGGCCTCAAGCTCGGCCAGATCGGCGGCACTGAGCACGGTTCAGCTGCAGGAGTCGCCGCAGCCGCCCAGGGGCCCCTCAGCTGCAGCGGGCGTGGCACTGAGGCGGAAGCCGCAGGAATGGCCACCCTCGAGGCGCCAGTGCACCCGTTCCACACTGCAATCGGGGAAGGTCTGGCGCATCAGCTGCAGCTCCTGATCGCAAACGATCGGAAACGCCTCGGCGATCCGCATCACCGAACAGTGGAACTCATGGATCAGCCAGGTATCGGCTACCGACTCATCGGGCCGGCACTCGGCCACATACCCTTCCCGACGGCGCAGATCCACCAGCCGCTCAAGCCGCTGGCTGAGGCTGCCCGCTCCGATCTGGCGGCAGTACTCGGCAGCCTTTTCGGCAGCCTGCTGCTGCAGCAGAACCTCCATGGCCTCGGCCGGCAGGGTCGCCGCGATCGACTGCAGCAGGCCCAGGGCGAAATGCTCACTGCCATCGGGGAAACGGCCGCGGCCCTCGGCGGTGAGCCGCCAGAGGTTGCTGGGCCGGCCTGGGCCTTCGGGGGCCGGACTGGCCTCCACAACGCGATCTTCCTCGAGGCTGCGTAGGTGGCGCCGCATCACCTGCACCGAAACATCCAGCTGCTGGGCCAGGTCGGCGGCCGTGGCCTCGCCCTGCCGAAGCAGCAGCGAAAGCGCTGCTTCACGAGTTGGCGCCTGGCTGGACAACTGAACCGGGGCGTGCATCGCCAGCAATGATCCCGCCCACGATGCCACGCATGTCAGGGGGTTGGGGCCCCCGGAGCGCGGCCACGCCCCCGCTTCGGGTCACAATGGCTGCGCCCCCAGACCCCGCCTGGGTGCCCTAGGCTCCACGGGTAACGAAACAGCAATGTTTCGTAATTCGGAAAGGCCTGCGCTTCCCCGCGCCTCCCATTGCTTCTTCAGAGATGTCCGAACCCGCAGCCACCACTGCCGCCAAGAGCTCCGACAGTCTGGAGGTGATCCGCAAATTCGCCGAGACCTACGCCCAGCGCACCGGCACCTACTTCTGCAGTGATCCCGGCGTGACAGCCGTGGTGCTCGAGGGCCTGGCCCGCCACAAAGACGAGCTGGGCGGCGCCCTCTGCCCATGCCGCCACTACGAAGACAAGGAGGCCGAAGTGGCCCAGGCCTTCTGGAATTGCCCCTGCGTTCCAATGCGGGAGCGCAAGGAATGCCATTGCATGCTGTTTCTCACCGACGACAATCCCTTCCGCTGCGAAAAGCAAACGATCTCCATGGAGGAGATCAAGGCCGCAACGGCCGGCCAATAATTCCATCCATCCCCACCATGTCTAGCGCTGCCGTTGGCGACCTGGTTACGCAGCCATACAAGTATGGCTTCGTTACCGAAATTGAAACCGATAAAATAGCCAAAGGCCTCAGCGAGGACGTGGTTCGGCTGATTTCGTCTAAAAAGGACGAGCCCGCTTTCCTTTTGGATTTCCGCCTGCGGGCATTTCGCCAGTGGCAGCAAATGGCTGAACCCAATTGGGCAGCCGTGGGCTATCCAGCGATCGATTACCAAAACATCATCTATTACGCCGCGCCAAAACAGCAGCAAAAGAAAGCCAGCCTCGATGAGGTTGACCCCAAACTGCTTGAGACCTTCGAAAAACTCGGCATCCCGCTGAGCGAGCAGAAGCGCCTCTCCAATGTGGCCGTGGATGCGGTGTTCGACAGCGTTTCGATCGCCACAACCTTTAGAGCACAGCTAGCCGAGCATGGAGTGATTTTCTGCTCGATCAGCGAGGCGGTGAAGGAGCACCCCGAATTGATCGAACGCTATCTAGGCTCGGTAGTTGCCAGCAACGACAACTATTTCGCCTCGCTCAATGCCGCGGTGTTCAGCGACGGCTCCTTTGTGTTTATTCCAAAGGGTGTTGATTGCCCGATGGAGCTCTCCACCTACTTCCGGATCAACTCGGGCGACACCGGCCAGTTCGAGCGCACATTAATAGTGGCCGAGGAGGGAGCTTCGGTGAGCTACCTCGAGGGCTGCACAGCGCCGATGTTCGACACCAACCAGCTGCATGCAGCGGTGGTTGAGCTTGTGGCACTCGATGATGCTTCGATTAAATACTCCACCGTGCAGAATTGGTATGCCGGCGACGAGAATGGCGTTGGTGGCATCTACAACTTCGTAACCAAGCGCGGTCACTGCCGTGGCGACCGCAGCAAGATCAGCTGGACCCAGGTGGAAACCGGCTCCTCGATAACCTGGAAATATCCCAGCTGCGTATTGCAGGGGGCCGATTCGGTGGGTGAGTTCTATTCCGTAGCCCTCACCAACAACCGCCAGCAGGCCGACACGGGCACCAAAATGATTCATGTGGGGCCGCGCAGCCGCTCCACGATCGTGAGCAAGGGCATCAGCGCCGGTCATTCGAGCAACAGCTACCGCGGCCTGGTGCAGATCGGCCCCAAGGCGGTGGGCGCCCGTAACTACAGCCAGTGCGATTCCATGCTGATCGGCGATCAGGCGGCCGCCAACACCTACCCCTACATCCGCTCACAGCAGCCCGATGCATCGGTTGAGCACGAGGCGAGCACCTGCCGCATTTCGGCAGACCAGCTCTTTTACCTCCAAAGCCGCGGCATCGGCTTCGAGGAGGCAGTTTCGATGATGGTGAGTGGCTTCTGCCGGGATGTTTTCAACCAGTTGCCGATGGAATTCGCCGCCGAAGCCGACAAGCTGCTGGCCCTCAAGCTCGAGGGATCGGTGGGTTAGCAGCAGCCGCACCCTTCCCTGTGCATCCCCGTTCTGTTCATTTTTCGCCCCTCCTTTTTCAGCAACTGTGATTCGTCCCGACGCCCCGGTTCTGCTCGAGATTCGTGATCTCCATGCTGCCGTGGAAGATCAACCGATCCTCAAGGGAGTGAACCTCAGCATCCGCGCCGGCGAGATCCACGCCGTGATGGGCCGCAACGGCAGCGGCAAGAGCACCCTCTCCAAGGTGTTGGCCGGCCACCCCGCCTACACCGTGACCGTCGGCAGCGTGACCTACCGGGGCGAGAACCTGCTGGAGCTCAATCCCGAAGAACGGGCCCGCATTGGCCTGTTTCTCGGTTTCCAGTATCCGGTGGAGATCCCCGGGGTGAGCAATCTGGAGTTTCTGCGGGTGGCCACCAATGCTCGCCGCGTTGGCCGGGGCGAGGAAGAGCTCGACACCTTCGCCTTCGAGGATCTGGTGCGCGAGCGGCTGGCGCTGGTGCAGATGGATCCGGCCTTCCTGGAGCGCTCGGTGAACGAGGGTTTCAGCGGCGGCGAGAAGAAGCGCAACGAGATCCTGCAGATGGCTCTGCTGGAGCCGGTGGTGGCGATCCTCGATGAAACCGATTCCGGCCTCGACATCGACGCCCTGCGGATCGTGGCTGGCGGCGTGAACCAGCTGGCCAGCCCCGACAACGCCACCCTGCTGATCACCCACTACCAGCGGCTGCTCGATCTGATAACCCCCGACTACGTGCACGTGATGGCCGCCGGCCAGATCCTGCGCAGCGGCGGCAAGGAGCTGGCCGTGGAGTTGGAGCGCACCGGTTACGACTGGGTGGATAAGGAGCTGGCCCGGGTTGAAGGCGAGCGCAGCCCCGTGGAGGTGGGCTGATGGTGGCTGCTGCAGTGGCTCCCCTGGCCGCCGCCACCAACGGCGCCCCAAACCGCGCGGCCAACTGGCTGTCTGAGCTGGCCGCCGCCCCCCTGCCAGATCGCCGCCAGGAGGACTGGCGATTCACCGATCTGGCGTCGCTCAAAGCTCTCGAGCCGCAGCTGCTCAGCGCCGCCGATCCCCTTGCCGGCATTGAGCTGCCCGCCGGGGTGCGGCGCCTGGACGCCGCGGCCGCCCAACCCTGGCTGGGCCAGGCCCTGGCCGCCAGCGGCAGTGCGCAGCACTGGCCGGTGCAGCTCAACGGCGGCGCCGGGGCCGGCCTGATCGCCCTGCGGGTGAGTGCTGCCAGCGCAGCGCTGGAGCTGCCATTCGAGGCCCCAGCAGCAGCCCCCGGCCTGGCGGCCTGGCGGCTGCTGCTGCTGCTCGAGGCCGGCGCCAGCCTGGAGCTGCTGCTGCGGCTCAACAGCCGCAGCGCCCAGGCGCTGAGCCTGGTGAGCGAAGTGATCCTCGAGCCTGGAGCCCGGCTGCAGCTCGGCAATCTGGCCCTGGCTCAGGGCGAGGCCTGCCTGCTGCAGCACACCGCAGTGAGGCAAGCGGCCGGCAGCCATCTGGCGCACACGGCCGTGGCCGCTGGCTGGGCCCTGGCCCGCCAGGAGCAGCGGATTGTGCAGTGCGAGGGCCATGCCAGCACCAGGCTGCGGGGGCTGCAGGTGTGCCGCCAGCGTCAGATTGCCGACACCCACAGCTGGGTGCGCTTTGAAGGCCCGGAAGGCGAACTCAACCAGCTGCACAAGGCAGTGGCCGACGACCAGGGCCGCAGCGTGTTCAATGGCGCCGTTCAGGTGCCCCGCGCCGCCCAACGCACCAACGCCGCCCAGCTCAGCCGCAGCCTGCTGCTTAGCGATCGCGGCCGGATCGACACCAAGCCCGAGCTCGAAATCGTGGCCGACGATGTGAAGTGCGCCCACGGCGCCACCGTGAGCCGGCTGCAGACCGACGAGCTCTTCTACCTGCAGAGCCGCGGCATCGCCGCCGATCAGGCGGCCCAGCTGCTGCAGCGCGCCTTCTGCGAAGAGGTGCTGCGCGAGCTGCCGCCGGCCGCCGCGGCCAGCCAGTTTCTACCCCAGCTGCTGGGGGAAGCCTGATCACGATGACCGCATCCCCCGCCCTCGACCAGGCCATGCCCCAGGCGGCGCATGCCCCTGCTGCGGCTCCCCCAGATGAGGCTGCTGACAATCTGGCGGCCCTCACCCGGCCCGATTTCCCCCTGCTGGCGCAAACGGCCTGCCTCGGCCAGCCGCTGATCTACCTGGATTACGCCGCCACTAGCCAGAAGCCCCGCCAGGTGCTGGCGGCCCTGCAGCACTACTACGACCACGACAACGCCAACGTGCACCGCGGCGCCCACCAGCTCAGCGCCCGCGCCACCGAAGGCTTTGAGGCTGCCCGCGCCAAGGTGGCGGCCTTCGTGGGGGCTGCCAGCCCCCGGGAGATCGTGTTCACCCGCAATGCCAGCGAGGCGATCAACCTGGTGGCGCGCAGCTGGGGCGATGCCAACCTGCGCGCCGGCGATGAGGTGCTGCTCACGGTGATGGAGCACCACTCCAACCTGGTGCCCTGGCAGCTGCTGGCGGCGCGCAGCGGCTGCGTGCTGCGCCATGTGGGCCTCACCGCCAGCGGGGAGCTAGATCTCGAGGATTTCAAGGCCAAGCTCTCCGAGCGCACCAGGCTGGTGAGCCTGGTGCAGGTGAGCAACACCCTCGGCTGCCTCAACCCGATCGAGCAGCTGGTGCCCCTGGCCCATGCCGCCGGCGCCCTGGTGCTGGTGGATGCCTGCCAGAGCCTGCCCCATCTGCCGGTGAACGTGGCCCAGCTGGGCTGCGATTTCCTGGTGGGCAGCTCCCACAAGCTCTGCGGCCCCACCGGCATGGGCTTCCTCTGGGCCCGTGAAGCCCTGCTGGAGGCGATGCCCCCCTTCCTGGGTGGCGGCGAAATGATCCAGGACGTCTACCTCGACCACAGCAGCTGGGCGGAGCTGCCCCACAAGTTTGAGGCGGGCACGCCGGCCATCGGCGAAGCGATCGGCATGGGCGCCGCCCTCGATTATCTCAGCGCCCTGGGCCTCGAGCGCATCCACGCCTGGGAGCAGCGGCTCACCCGCCAGCTCTTTGCTCGCCTGCAGGCGATCGATGGCGTGCGCATCCTGGGCCCCACCCCCGAGCAGCAACCCGACCGGGGCGCCCTGGCGGCCTTCACCGTCGACGGGCTGCATGCCAACGACATCGCCGCCCTGCTGGATTCGGCCGGCATCTGCATCCGCAGCGGCCACCACTGCACCCAGCCGCTGCACCGGCTCTACGGCATCCCGGGTTCTGCCCGCGCCAGTCTCGGCTTCACCACCACCCCCGAGGAGATCGATCGGTTCGCGGAGGAACTGGCCGGCACGATCCAGTTCCTGCGCGAGCACAGCTGAGCTTTCTGGCTTCATCACAGCTGAGCTTCCCTTTCCAAACCCCGCCGCTCGGCCCGGATGCTTGAACTGGTTGCCTCGCTGCTGATCGACCTTTCTAAGCAACGGCTCACCGCCTACGGCGCCAGCCGCCAGCCGATCTACAGCGCGCTGGTGTCCACGGGCCTGCCAAGCACGCCCACCCCCAGCGGCCAGTTCACGATCGGCGCCAAATACAGCCGCACAACGCTCACAGGCGCGACCTACCGCACACCGCCGGTGCCGGATGTGATCTGCCTGGCAGGGGGTGGCCTGAAGCCCGATGCCATCTGCATCCATCCAGCCCCATGGCAGGAAGCGGCGGGCCAGTGCTTCGGGGTGACCCGCAGCCATGGCTGCATCCGCACCAGCCGGGCCACGGCCCGCTGGTTGTTCCAGCACACTCGCATCGGCACACCGGTAACGATTCAGCCGTGATCAACCGTTCAGCCCGCGGCAGACGCCGCTTCAGCCCATGCCGCCGAACCGCCCTGGCGCTGCTGGCCGGGCTGCTGCCCCTGGCTGGCTGCGGCCCCCGGCCCGACTGGCCCGTGCAGGAGCTGGCCGACGCCAAACTGCCCCGCCAGAGCGAGGCGGAACTCAAGCGCTGCGAAACCCAGCTGGGGCTGACAGCGGAGCAGGGCCGGCCGGCGGATCCAAGCAACTTCGGCGAACGCACGCCACGCGATGCCTTCGGGCGGCGGGTGCCGAACACGCCCCAGCTGATCGTGTTGCACGAAACGGTGATCTCGGCGCCTGCCACCGTGAAGCTGTTCCAGACGCCCCACCCGCGGGACGACGACCAGGTGAGCTACCACCTGCTGGTGGATCGCCAGGGCCAGCGGCTGCGGATCGTGCCCGATGGGGCGCGGGCCTATGGCTCAGGGATGTCGGCCTTCGGTGACATGACGGTGCGGATCCGGTCCAGCTCCGTGGGCTCGATCAACAACGTGGCCCTGCACCTGAGCCTGGAAACACCGCCCGATGGCCGCGGCGAACTTGGTGGTGCAGCGGATGGCCACTCTGGCTACACAGAGGCGCAGTACCAGACCACAGCCGCCCAGGTGCTGCTCTGGCAGGCCCGCCACGGCATCCCGATCAGCCGCCTCACCAGCCACGCCGCCAGCGACCGCAGCCGCAGCCGCTACGACCCCCGCAGCTTCCACTGGCCCCGCTTCGAGGCCGCCTACCGCCAGGCGGCGGAGCGCTGCGGCTTCACGGCCTACGACAACGGACGAGCCAGCTGGTGAGGACGCCCGCACTCAAAGCGGCGTGAGCAGCGCCAGCGCCTCGGAGTTGTGGCTGCCTTGCCAGATCCACTGCCACTGCCAGCCGGCGGCTGTTGCGGTGGCTTCGATGGCGCCGCGCTCAGCGGGCTGGTCGAAGCAGCTCACGTGATCGATCGCCTGGGCCTGCTGCTCGGGGCTGAGAACCTGCCAGCCCCGCATCCGGCGGGTGTAGCGCTCGAGGTAGGGAGCGAGCGTCTCGCCCGGTTCGCGGAACACATCGGCCCAGAGGAAGATCCCCTGCGGGCTGATCCGGCCGCGGGCTGCCCGCAGGAAGGTTTCCTTCTCCGCTTCGCTGAGGTGGTGGATGGCGAAGGCGCTGTGGAGGATATCGATGGCTGGGCCTTCCGCCTGGATCCAGCTCTGCAGATCCGCCTGCTGCCAGTTGCAGGGGTAGGGCACCGGCCCCAGCGCCGCCTGGGCCCGAGGGAGCACTGCTGCCGAGAGATCCAGGCCGGTGTAGGAACCCAGCGGCAGCCGTTGCAGCAGCGGCGCCAGCAGCGCCAGATCGCCGCAGCCCAGATCCAGCATCCGGGGAGGTGCCGCGCCGGGCGGCCGCTGGGCCAGCCAACCCTCGAGGGCCGCCGCCGTGGCCTCCGCCAGCGGTCCATGCTCCATCAGATTGTGGTTCACGATCGTGCGATAGGTGAACCACTGCCGCTCGAAGAACTCCATGGCCCGATCGCAACCAGGCCATCCTGGCGGTACCCCATCAACCACAGCCCCACATCCCCAGGAAAATTGCCTTGAAAAATCTGCAGCTGTTGCAGGTTTTTCAAGGCAAAAACTACAATCCTTGGATGCTGCCCAGGCCCGCCCTGCTTGCCTCGATCCAGGCGGCCCTGACCCGCGCGCCGGTGGAATCCGCCAACTCTTTTGACCTGGAAGATCCGATCAGCCGGGCCAGGCTGGATGAGCCGCTCCCGGCCCTGGGCGAGCTGGGCGGCACGGTGGTGATCGATGCGGTGCAGCGGCATGCGGAGTTGTTCCCGCTGCTGCGCCAGACGTCGGAATCGCTGGCGGCGCGATTTCATCCGCACCCTGCTGGAGAGTGCCCCGCCCCAGCTGGGGGTGCGAGTGCCGGCAGCCACCCTGCAGTGCTTCTGGGCGATGCTCGCCCACGTCCACGGGCAGCTGTGGAATGGGGCTGAACTGGGGCGCTCGCATCGGTGTGGACATCAAGCGGGCCGATGCGCCGCGGCTGAGTGCCTCGATGCGGCAGGCGCTCGCGGACCTGGAGCTTGACCAGCTGCTGGTGATCACCCCGGGCGAGCGCCCCTGGCGCAAGCACGGGCCGCGCTGCTGCACTGATGCCGATGGCTGATGCACCCCCGCTTCTCTGGCTGGCCGTGCTGGGCGGCCGCGCCGCGGGCTGCCAGATCGAGCTGCACGACGTGCGCTTCGTGGCGGGGGCCACGATCGACGACACGATCCCGGAGCTGCGGCGGCAGTGGTTCGGGAGGCGCGAGGGCCTGCATCTGGATGCCTACCTGGCGGTGCGGGCGGTGGATGGCTGGGCGGTGCGCCTGGGGCGCGAACCGTGCGCGCCCAGGCCCGAACGGCTCTGGTTTGTGAACCTGGGCGCCTACCGCCCCGATTCACTGGCCGAGCTGCACCACTTCGGCCTGGTGGTGGCCCGCGCGCCCCAGGCGGCCAAGGCAGCGGCCAAGCGCCAGTGGCTGCGCGGCGCCCTGCAGCAGCACAAGGATGATCTGGCCGCCGTGGACGACTGCCTGGCGCTCGAGCAGCTGGAGCTGCTGGGCGGCGAGCGCTGGCACGTGCAGCTCGAGCCCCATCCCGAGGGGCTCAGCCAGAGCCAGGCGCCGGATTGGTTCGGCTACCGACCGATTTGAGTGCGGTGCCTAGCCGAATCCGGAGCCCGTGGATCTCCCACATCTGAGCAGTGAAAGGCCCCATGGCCAGCGGCGCGCAGCAGGGAAATCCATTCGGCTGAAAGGTTCATGGCGACCGGGAGCCTTGCCATCAGCTGGTGGCGTAGGCAGAAGCGTTTGATCTGAGCTGGGCGAGCGGTTAACACGCTTCAACGTGGGGCCTGGGCGCGCAGCTGGATCACCCCCGCCGTGGCTACAACGTGCCTACGGGTGCGGCGGCGGCGTGGTTCGAGCAAGGCTGGTCGAAATCGGGAATTCGAGGGGGATCCGGCTCGCGAAGCCGCTTTTGGAGGTTGCTGGGCTGGCAGATGAGGTTGAAATCCAGGCTGCACCGGGCCTACTGAGCATCAGACCCTGTAGCGGCCTGGCCAATACAGCCATTTAGCCGACTCGCCGCCTCATGGTCACTGAAAGAACAACCGATTCCCAATCTCTCTGCTGCCAGACGGTGGCGGTGCGCCTCGGGCGCGAGCTGGCCGCACCTGTAGCTGTGCCGTCAGACTCCCCCCTTGACAGCCAGCACAGCAACGTCTCTGCTCGATCCCCGGATTGCCCAGATCGGCAGCGGAGCGAATGGCGGCAGCGCTCTGGGCGCGTTGCTGGATCTCTTGCAAGAGTTGGGCGAGCCCCCCGGCCTTCTACAAGACGCTCACGGAGCTGAACGTCTTCGCGGTGCAGATGCGCTACGACGATGAACTCGAGATCGTCGAACCCGACTAGCCGCGATGCTGGCCCTGCAGGCCGCCCCCTCCAACAGCAACCTGGCGGCAGCCAGAGAAACCGGCCTGCGGGAGCTACATCACCAGAACGCGTGACAGAAATCAAGGCAGAGCGCTAAGCCGAAAAGACAAAAGCAAGTCATAATTCATTATGCCTTAGACACAGTTTGGCCATGGCCATGCTAGGGATCGCCATGACCGCGCTCAGCGCCCTTGCGGCCTGGCTGCTTATGACCTACCTGGATGTCTTTAAGCGGCTGGCCAACCTCGAGCATGAGCTGCGACATCAGCGGCGCCTACTGGGCGGGCTCATCGAGCGCCAGGAGCGGCCACTTGAGTAATTACACTCAAAGTCACAGCTCATTGTGACCAATATCAAGCCAAGACCTCGCATTTATCCACCCAAACTCCTTATGATATTACTTAGCGTCGAATAAGACTCTGGCGCAGTTCTGGCGTCGAGAGAGGTTTATGGCTCCGGCGAGACGGGCTGGAGGACCAGCAAATGGTCGAAATCTTAAATTCGCCCGTCGGCAACTGATCGACGCCATCGCCGAGCAGCCGGCCCTGAACTATCCAGCCGGGCAGTTACTTCAGGTGTTCAACGAGCCCATGGATCACTTGTTGGTTATCCTCTCGGGACTGGGCAAAGTGCGCTGCTTCCAGAGAGATGGCGTTGAGGAAGTGCTGCAGCTGCTGGGGCCAGGTGATTGCATGGGGCTGGCCTGCCTGGTGGCGAGCGAGGCCTGTTGGTGGGATGTGGTGACGCTCACTGACAGCCAGGTGGTTCGCCTGAGCTGCGAGAGCCTGCAGGATCTGCTGCAGCAGGTCCCCGAACTGGTCATGAGCTGCATCGCCATTCAGAACGACCATTTGCAGGCCTTGCGGCAGCGGGTGATCGATCGGCGCCTCACCGGAAGCCAAAGGCTGCTGAGGACGCTGCAGGAGCTGGCACAGAAAAACTCTCCCTGGCAGGAGCCAACAGAAGAGGGCCTGATCGCCCCGATGCTTGCCCAGGCCGACCTGGCCGCGATCACGGGTATGGCGCGCGAAACCGTTTCCCGCACCCTGAGCCGCCTGCAGGAACGCGGTGAGATCTGCAAGCTGACCAACGGCTGGAAGTTGGCGACCAGCGCCAACGGGCACGGCAGCGGGCCCAATGTTTCCAGCCTGAACCGGCCCGCCAAGCCTGGGCGCTGAAGGGGGTAAAGCGCGCAGCAGGGGAATCGATTCGGCCGAGAGGTTCATCTCGACCAGGAGCCTTGCCATCAGCTCAGAGCCAGAGCCTGTTCACGCTCTTCCATCCGCCAGGAGGCGTAGGCAGAAGCGTTTGATCTCTTGAGCCCTTGCCAGCACCGATGATCAGCTCAAGCGGTACCCGCCCCGATGAACATCAACGGCACCCCCTGGCGCACGATCTGGCTGGAGCCCGATGGGTGCTCGATCGGGGTGATCGATCAAACGCTGCTGCCGCACCGCTTCTCCACCCGCACGCTGGCCAGCGCGGCGGAGGCGGCCGAGGCGATCGGCACGATGGTGGTGCGGGGCGCGCCGTTGATCGGCGTCACCGGCGCCTACGGGCTGATGCTGGCCCTGCAGGCCGACCCCTCCGACAGCAACCTGGCGGCCGCTTTCGAGCAGCTCAACGCCACCCGGCCCACGGCGGTGAATCTGCGCTGGGCCCTGGAGCGGCTGCGGGCGCAGGTGCAGCCGCTGCCGCCGGCGCAGCGGGCCGAGGCGGCGAAAGCGGAGGCCGCCGCGATCGCCGAGGAGGACGTGGCGATGTGCGAAGCGATCGGGGCGCACGGCCTGGAGCTCTTCCAGCAACTAGCCGCCGCCCGGCCGCCCGAGCGCCACGGCGAGCCCCTGAATGTGCTCACCCACTGCAATGCAGGCTGGCTGGCCACGGTGGACTGGGGCACGGCGCTGGCGCCGATCTACAAGGCCCACCGCGCCGGGATGGCCATCCACGTATGGGTGGATGAAACGCGGCCGCGCAACCAGGGCGCCAGCCTCACCGCCTACGAGCTGGGCTGCGAAGGGGTGCCGCACACGGTGATCGTGGATAACGCCGGCGGCCACCTGATGCAGCACGGCCAGGTGGATGCAGTGATCGTGGGCAGCGATCGCACCACCCGCACGGGTGATGTGTGCAACAAGATCGGCACCTACCTCAAGGCCCTGGCCGCCCGCGACAACGGCGTGCCCTTTTATGTGGCGCTACCCTCCTCCACGATCGACTGGAGCCTCGACGACGGCTTGCGCCAGATCCCGATCGAGGCCCGCAGCGCCGCCGAGGTGGCACACATTCAGGGGAGGGTTCTGAGTGGCTCCGGGGCCGGTGAGATCGCCAGCGTGCGGCTCAGCCCCGACGGATCGCCAGGCTTCAACCCGGCCTTCGATGTGACGCCGGCCCGGCTGGTGAGCGCCCTGATCACCGAGCGGGGGGTGGCGGCCGCCAGCGAGGCGGGCCTGCGGGAGCTATACAACCAGGGGCTGTGATCACGATCACAAGACATAAGATCGCTCTACATAGCAACAGCGAGCTAAAATAGGATGATTAATCAGCTTAGTGTTTCCATGGCCTGGCTGGGAATCGCCATGACTGCCTTCAGCGTCCTTGGGATCTGGCAACTTTTTACCTATTTGGACGCCCTTGAGCGGTTGGTTGACCTCGAGCTTGAGCTTCGGGATCACAGCCACCTGCTGGGGAGGCTTCTGGAGCGTCAATCCAATAAACCAGTCAGACGGGCATTTGATGACGAGCTTGCATCAACCAGCAACCGAAGGCAGACGCAGCCACTCAGGCAGCCAGGCCAAAACCTTGCCCCGCCGTGACCTCAGTCACACCACCGCGAAGCCAAAATCACGGCACGTATATATTTTGTTTATTCGTTTCATAAAGCAGCTATCCGTTGCCCATGACGTTAACGGTGATCCGCAAAATGCTCACAAACTCTTCAACCCAGATCCCCACTCCAGCCAGTGAGCTGCCCTCCAACGCGCCCTGCGGCAACTGATCGACGCCATCGGCGACCGGCAGCTGTTGGGACCAGGTGACTGCATGGGGTTGGCCTGCCTGGTGTAAAGCGACGCCTGCTGGGGGGTGTGGTGACGCTCAAGGAAAGCCAGGTGGTGCGCCTGGGCTGCGGGAGCGACTGCAGCAGTTCCCTGATCTGATCCTGAGCTGCATCGCCATTCAGAACGACCATTTGCAGGCTTTGCGGCAGCGGCCGCATTGCCCCGTTGTTTTCCACGCCGACCATGGCTGGCCACTCAGCCATGCCCCTCGCCCAGCCACCGCAGGGCCCGCCGTGGCCCGAGCCGCAGCCGCAACTGGCCAGCCTCGATCCGCAGTCCTGGAGCCACCGGGTTTCGCTCCATCCCCTGCCAGCGCCATCGCCCGCTCGGGCTGGGAACGCTCAGCTCCTGCACCTCGGCGCACTTGTTGATCGCCGCCAGGCCCACCACCGCACCGCCCGCAACGGGCCCGCGGCGCCACACCAGGCTGCAGCGATCGGCATGCAGCACCGCCATCGGCAGGCCATGCAGCCGGTTGTGAAAGGCGATCCAGCGCCGCAGCCAGCCCTGCTGCCAGGCCCCCAGCCAGCGGCCTCGCTCGAAGCGTTCGGTTGAGCCGTCGTCAAACACCAGCGGCGTGCCGCCATCGCGGCCAAGCAGGTAGGCGTAGGCCAGCTGCTCATCGATCGGATCCAGGATCAAGAAACGGAAGCCGGCGTTGGCGGGGATGTCGTGGGTCACGGCCACCGTCACCGCCCGGCGGGCCTCCAGGGCCTGGCCCTGGCCGTAGGGATCCGCCAGCGCCGCCAGCGACCCCGCCGGCAGCAGGGCGTTGCGCAGGCTGTGGAACAGCGGGAAGTCGTAGGCACCGAAGCTGGCCGGCAGCTGGTGCAGGTAGGGCTCCAGGAAGCGCCCGTAGCTGGCCTCACCCGCCCCACCCCAGCTGATCAGTTCGGCGAACACATGGGCGTTCTTGGCGATCGCCTCCGGCACGGCGGCGCGGATCTCGGCCACGCCCATGTGCTTGGCCGCATCCAGCCGGAAGCCGCGCACCCCCAGCCCGTAGAGGGCCTCGATCAGCTGGCGCCGCTGGCCGCTCACCCAGTCGCCAGCCTCCTGGCTGGCGCGCAGATCCGGCAGGCCCCGATCGCCAGCGCCGCCGCAGAGCCGGCCGCGCTGCACCGCTTCCGGGTCGTCGTCGCCCTGGATGCAGAACGGCGGGTGGAAATCCTGGCGGCTGAACTGGCCCACGCGCAGGTCGCCATAGAGGCGCCGCGCCGCCCACAGCTGCGGCTCAGCCGCATAGCCGCGCAACGCCGCCGGCCCCGGAAACTCCGTGGCACCGTCCCGTTCGTTGGCCATGTGGTTGAGCACCACGTCGGCCACCGTGCGCACGCCATAGCGGCGCAGGGCCGCCACCATCGCCTTGAAGGCCACAGCATCGCCGGCGCAGTTGTCGATCACCCGCCAGTCCTGCGGCTGGTAGAGCCGCCACCAGGGGCAGCCGCCGCCGCGGTCGCTTTTGTGGGGAGGCGCCACCAGCACGGCCCTGTAGCCGGCCGCCGCGATCGCCGCAGCCCGCTGCTCCACCAGCTGGTAACGCCAGCCGAAGGCGTGCAGCATCACCTCCGCCCGCGCCGGCGGGGCCCACAGCAGCAGCCCCAGTAAGGCCAGCGGGGCGCGCATGGCGCTCATGGCCAGCCCGCCAGCACCAGCTTGCCGGTGCTGTGGCCCGCCTCCAGCTGGGCCAGGGCGGCGGCCAGGTTGGCCGCGTTGATCGGGCCGAGCGTCTGCCAGCGGCTGCTGCGCAGTTCGCCGGCCGCCACCAGTGCCGCCACCTGATCGAGGATCGCCCCCTGCTCGGCCATGTCGGGCGTTTGGTATTGAGAACGGCTGAACATGAACTCCCAGGCGAAACGCACGCTCTTGGCCTTGAGCAGGTTCAGGTCCAGCGGCGCGCTGGTGCCCACGATCGCCACGATCGAGCCCTGGGGGCGGATCAGATCGGCCATCGGCGCCCAGTAGGCGGCCGTGTCGTGCAGGTTGGCGATCCAATCGACCGCCGCGAAGCCCAAGGCCGCCAGCTGGGGGGCCAGCGGCTGGCGGTGATCGATCACATGCTGGGCACCGAGCTCGCGGCACCAGGCCCGGCTCTCGGGCCTTGAAGCGGTGGCGATCACTTCCAACCCGGCCCGCCGGGCCAGCTGGATCAGCAGCGAGCCCACGCCGCCGGCGCCGCCGATCACCAGCAGCCGGCTGCCGGCATCGCCGCCCGCCGCATCCACCCCCAGCCGCTCGTGCAGCGCCTCCCAGGCGGTGAGTGCCGTGAGCGGCAGCGCCGCCCCATCGGCAAAGCCCAGCCCCTGTGGCAGCCGGCCCGTGATCCGCTCATCCACCAGGGCCGCCTCACACCAGCAGCCCGGCCGGCTGATGTCGCCGGCGAACAGCACCCGATCGCCTTGTTTGAAGCGCGTCACCGCTTCGCCCACGGCCTCCACCACGCCGGCCCCATCCCAGCCCAGCAGCCGCGGCGGCGCCCCCGGCTCCAGGGCGGCGGCCACCTTGGCGTCCACCGGGTTCACCGCCACCGCCTCCAGCCGCACGCGCAGGTCGCGGGGGCCTGGCTCGGGCCGCGGCAGCTCCACATCCTGCAGCTGCGGCTGCAGCTGGGATGGGGCGCCGGGCCCCGCCGGTGGCAGGGCAACGATGGCGCGCATCGGCTGATGGACTGGCAACAACCCCCATCCTCCCGCCCCCACACTGGGGCCGACGCGCCCCGCGAACCATGCCGGCCCCCAGCCTCCCCTACTTCGACCAGGTGCTGCAGCGACTGGAGGCGGGAGATCCGCAGCTGGAGCGCTGCTTCGGGCAGCACGTGCACTGGGGTTACTGGCCGGACCCGACCGTGTCCGCCGCGATCGCCCGCCAGGGCTTCCCCGAGGCCGCCGAAGCCCTCACCCGGCGGCTGCTGGAGCAGGCGCAGATCCAGGCAGGCCAGAGCATCCTGGATGTGGGCTGCGGCTTCGGCGGAACCATCGCCAGCCTCAACCGCCACGGGGATGGCCTGGCGCTTACGGGGCTCAACTTGGATGCGCGCCAGATCGAGCGGGCCCGCCAGTTCGTGCAGCCGCGGCCCGGGAACACGGTGGAGTGGCTGGTGGCCGACGCCTGTGCGCTGCCCCTGGCCGCGGCAAGCCAGGACGTGGTGCTGGCGGTGGAGTGCATCTTCCACTTCCCCAGCCGCGATGCCTTTCTGCAGGAGGTGCAGCGGGTGCTGCGGCCGGGCGGTCGCCTGGTGCTGAGCGATTTCGTGCCCGCTGCGCCCCTGGCCCTGGTGCTGCGGGCCCTGCAGAAGTTGCGGGGCGCTCCCTTCAGCAGCGCCACCTACGGGCCGGTGGATTGCCGCTGGGATCGACGTCGCTACGCAAAAGAAGCAGCTCGCCACGGCCTGCAGCTCCGCAGCGACACCGACATCACCCCCCACACCCTGCCCACCTATGGGGTGGTGCGCGAGTTGTTCGAAGCCATGGGCGCCCCGCAGGCAGTGCGCGACACCGAGCGGATCGAGCAGCTCAGCCGCTGGGGCTGGCTGCACTACCGCATCCTCAGCTTCAGCAAACCGATAGCACCAACGGGCCAATAAAAAAGCGCCCCCGCAGGGGCGCTTGAACTGGAGACTTAAGGATCAGTGATCCGACTGCAATCCCGGTTGGGATCAGTAGTCGAAGTCGCCGCCGCCCATGCCGCCGCCGCCGGCGGGAGCAGCTTCCTTCTTCTCGGGCAGGTCGGCCACGATGCACTCGGTGGTGAGCACCATGCCGGCGATCGAAGCCGCATTCTGCAGGCCTGAACGGGTCACCTTGGCGGGGTCCACGATGCCGGCAGCCAGCATGTCGACGTACTCGCCGGTGGCGGCGTTGTAACCCTCGTTGAAGGGCTTGTTCTTGACGTGCTCGGCCACCACGGAGCCGTTCACGCCAGCGTTCTCAGCGATCCGCTTGAGAGGAGCGGTGAGGGAGGACGCCACGATGGTGGCGCCGATCAGCTCTTCGCCGGAGAGGTTGGCGGCTGCCCACTCCTCGAGGGCCGGAGCCAGGTGGGCCAGGGTGGTGCCGCCGCCGGGAACGATGCCCTCCTCAACGGCCGCCTTGGTGGCGTTGATGGCGTCTTCCAGGCGCAGCTTCTTGTCCTTCATCTCGGTTTCGGTGGCGGCGCCCACCTTCACCACGGCCACACCGCCGCTCAGCTTGGCCAGACGCTCCTGCAGCTTCTCCTTGTCGTAGGAGGAGTCGGTTTCGTCCATCTGCTTGCGGATCTGCTCGCAACGCGCCTTCACCGCCGCCTCATTGCCTTCAGCAACGATGGTGGTGGTGTCCTTGTTGATGGTGATGCGGCGGGCGGTGCCCAGCATCTCCAGCTTGGCGTTCTCCAGCTTGAGGCCGGCGTCCTCGGTGATCAGCTGGCCGTTGGTGAGCACGGCGATGTCTTCGAGCATGGCCTTGCGGCGATCGCCGAAGCCAGGGGCCTTCACAGCGGCCACGTTGAGCACACCGCGCAGGCGGTTCACCACCAGGGTGGCGAGGGCTTCCTTCTCGATGTCCTCGGCGATGATCAGCAGCGGCTTGCCGGTGCGGGCGATCTGCTCGAGCACGGGCACCAGGTCTTGCACCAGGCCGATTTTTTTATCGGTGAGCAGGATGTAGGGCTCATCGAGCACCGCCTCCATGCGCTCGGTGTCGGTGGCGAAGTAGGGCGAGATGTAGCCCTTGTCGAAGCGCATGCCCTCGGTGACCTCCAGCTCGGTGGTCATCGACTTCCCTTCCTCCAGGGAGATCACACCTTCCTTGCCCACCTTGTCCATCGCGTCGGCGATCATGCGGCCCACCTCTTCGTCGTTGCCGGCGGAGATGGTGCCCACCTGGGCGATGGCGTTGGAATCGGCGATCGGCTTGGCGTGCTCCTCGATCTTCTTGACGAGGAAGTCGGCGGCCTTGTCGATGCCCTTCTTGAGGGTGATGGCATTGGCGCCGGCGGCCACGTTGCGCAGGCCAGCCTTCACCATGGCGTGGGCCAGCACGGTGGCGGTGGTGGTGCCGTCGCCGGCGGCGTCGTTGGTTTTGGAGGCGGCCTGACGGATCAAGGCCACACCGGTGTTCTCGATGTGGTCTTCGAGCTCAATTTCCTTGGCGATGGTGACGCCATCGTTGATGATCTGGGGGGCGCCGAACTTCTTCTCCAGCACCACATTGCGACCCTTGGGGCCGAGGGTGACGGCAACGGCCTCGGCCAGGATGTCGATGCCCCTTTCGAGCGCCCTACGGGCTTGCTCGTTGTAGATGATGCGTTTAGCCATGGGGGAAAACTCTGTTGGTTAACGGTTGTGCAGGCGAGCTGCTGAAGCAAAATCTTCAACAGCCACGGGTCAGGGCTGACCCGCAGCGATCAGTTGACGATGGCGAGGATGTCTTTCTCAGACAGGAGCACGTATTCGTCGGTGCCGAGCTTGATGTCGGTGCCGGCGTACTTGCTGTAGAGCACCTTGTCGCCGACGCCTACTTCAGGAGCCTGACGGGAGCCGTCGTCATTGCGCTTGCCGGGGCCGACCTGGACCACTTCACCGACTTGGGGCTTTTCCTTAGCGGTGTCGGGCAGGAGGATGCCACCGGCGGTTTTCTCCTCTGATTCGGACACTTTGATAAAAACGCGATCTCCGAGCGGTTTGACCGTGGAGACGCTGAGTGAAACAGCTGCCATGGATGGATGCGAAAGCAACGACATGGCGTTCAGAACGCCACAGAACAACGGCAGAACCAGCGCACCGGGGCAAGCTGGCACTCATGGCCGTCGAGTGCCAACCTATGCGCCAGCGGTGCCGGTGCGCCAGCGCCGACCTGGGCGGTTGACCGAACCGGCAGGGCCCAGGGAGCGCCGTGGTGAAACCCGGTGGCTTGACGCGGTGGTAAGGTTGCGCCGCTTCCAGCGGGCTAGAGGCCTGCTGCGCGCCCCCCGCGACTCTCCTTACATATGGCTGCTGCTGCTCCCGCCGCCTCGGGCACCAAAGGAATCGTCCGTCAGGTGATCGGTCCTGTTCTGGACGTTGAATTTCCAGCCGGCAAGCTGCCGATGATCTTCAACGCCCTGCGCGTTGAGGGCAAGAACTCCGCAGGCCAGCAGGTGGCCCTCACGGCCGAAGTGCAGCAACTGCTCGGCGACCACCGGGTGCGCGCCGTGGCCATGAGCAGCACCGACGGCCTCGTGCGCGGCATGCAGGCCCTCGACACCGGCGCCCCGATCTCCGTTCCCGTGGGTGAGGCCACCCTCGGGCGCATCTTCAACGTGCTCGGCGAGCCCGTGGACGAGCGCGGCCCGGTGAACACCACTCTCACTTCGCCGATCCACCGCCAAGCCCCCAAGCTCACCGAACTGCAAACCAAACCCAAGGTTTTCGAAACCGGCATCAAGGTGATCGACCTGCTCGCTCCCTACCGCCAGGGCGGCAAGGTGGGCCTGTTCGGCGGTGCCGGCGTGGGCAAAACGGTGCTGATCCAGGAGCTGATCAACAACATTGCCAAGGAGCATGGCGGTGTTTCGGTGTTTGCCGGCGTGGGTGAGCGCACCCGCGAGGGCAACGACCTCTATGAAGAATTCAAGGAGTCGGGGGTGATCAATCCCGACCACCTCTCTAAGTCGAAGGTGGCCCTCTGCTACGGCCAGATGAATGAGCCCCCCGGCGCCCGCATGCGCGTGGGTCTCTCGGCTCTCACCATGG
>JAWOHV010000108.1:0-3219 GCA_046484965.1 Prochlorococcaceae cyanobacterium | reverse complement strand
CACCACGTCGCCGGCGACCCGCGAGTGCGGCTGCTCCCCGGCCAGGGCGAGCCTCCCCAGGGCTGGCTCGGCAAGTCCTGGGCCTGCCACCGTCTCGCGCAACACCGCCGTTAGAGGAGCTTGAAACCGTCCAGCAGCAGGCCGTAGAGCAGGCCGATGCGGGTCATGTCGAGGAGGCTGAGCCGCAGGCTGTTGGCTGAGCGCAGCAGGGGCCGCCGCAGGCGAATGGCCAGCTCGAGCAGGGCCACGCAGATCAGGGCGGCCAGGGGGTCGATGTTGGCCAGGGCGCCGGTGATCATCCCAACCGACCCTCCGATCGAAAAGCTGCCGAGCAGCAGGATCAGCTGCAGCGATAGGCGGCGCCAGGGATTGGTGGCCCAATCTTCAAGCCGCAGGAAGGCTTCGCCCAGGTTCCGATGCAGGCGCGTTTGCTGCAGGCGCATGGCGCTTCTAAACTGGGGGGATCAACATGCAGCCACAGGCTTGGGCCGGCTCTTGGAAGAACCATGCCGAAGCCCTGGTCAGTCGTGTTCCGCGTGATCCCCATCACCCGGCCCGCGGCCTGCCAAACCTTGTCTACACCATCTCTGGGGTCGTGTCACCCCGATCCACCCCATATATAGGGGATTCCAATATAAAAGCCCGGGACTGGGCCCGGGCCGGATGATGGGGACGCCCAAGAGAATCGCCCGCGGCGCCGCTCAGCAAGGGGGTATGGACGTTTCGCGCAGCGGCCGGCCAGGCTCTTGACGCTCCGGGCCCGGTTCTCAGCCGTCGCCGTCCTTGCTCTTGCGCGACCCCTTGCCTTCCAGCAGTTCCAGCAGGGCTTCCATCTGGGCCATCACGCCGCGCACCTCGCCAGCTTCGGGCAGCAGTCCATCCTCCATCACACCCTGATGCATCTCGCGCAGCTCCTGGCGGATGTAGCGCAGGTGACTGACCACCTGTTCGCGCTTGGACTGCGACATCGAAGGAACCGGGGAATCAGCCCTCCCTTTTACCCCATCGCCGCTCAGCCTTCAGCTTCAGCCAAGCTGCGCCTCAGCCGAACTGGGCTTTCGCTTGCTCATAGAAGGGCAGGTCGATCGTGCTGAGGCCGGCTTCCTGGGCCAGGGCTTCGATGCGACGGCGCACCGCAGGCCTCACGAAGAAGGGCACTTCCTTGAGCTTGCTTTCCGCTTCAGTGGTCCACTGGCAGCTCGTGGTCATCGATGGAGCGCCGGGACTGGGCGTTGTAGAGGAGATTGGCTATGGAGAATAGGGGACTCGAACCCCTGACCTCTGCGGTGCGATCGCAGCGCTCTACCAGCTGAGCTAATTCCCCGCTGGCGGAAAGCTATCACCGCGATTCCCGTCCCGTCATCGCCACCGATTCCGTGTCTGCTCTCCCCGATTCCGGCTCCGCTGCTTCAGGCTCAGCTGCTTCCGGCTCAGCTGCCATCAGCTCCGAAAGGCTTGCCCTTTTCGATGAGGCCAGTGTGGCTGAGCTGGCCCGCCGCCTCGACGACGACGACTACCCCACCCCCTTCGACGGTCTGCAGGACTGGCACCTGCTGCGGGCACTGGCGATCCACCGGCCCGAGCTGGCCCGTCCCTATCTGCATCTGGTGGATCAGGAACCCTTCGATGAGGAGTGATGGGACCTGCAGAGCCTGAACAGCCCGCGCCTGAGCCGTCGGTCCCGGATCCCCTCGCCGGCCGGCGCATTTTGGTTGGGGTGAGCGGCAGCATCGCGGCGGTGAAGGTGCCGCAGCTGGTGAGTGCCCTGGTCAAGCGCGGCGCCCAGGTGCGCTGTCTGCTCACCCCCAGTGCGGCGGTGTTGGTGAGCCCCGTGGCCTTGGCCTCCCTCAGCCGCGAGCGCTGCTATCTCGACGCCGACCAGTGGAGCCATCAGGCCTCTCGCCCCCTGCACGTGGAGTTGGCCGAGTGGGCCGAGCTGCTGCTGCTGGCCCCGCTCAGTGCCACCAGCCTGGCCCGCTGGGTGCATGGTCTGGCCGACACCCTGCTGGCCAGCACCCTGCTGGCCAGTGAAGCGCCGGTGCTGGCGGCCGCGGCCATGAATACGGCGATGTGGGCTTCCCCGGCGGTGCGGCGCAACTGGCACGACCTGCAGACCTGGGAGCGGGTGCTGCCGCTGGGGCCCGCCCCCGGGCTGCTGGCCTGCGACAGGCAGGGCGATGGCCGGATGGCCGAGCCGTGCCAGCTGCTGCTCGCCCTGGAAACCCTGCAGATCTGGGGCTGGCGGCGCGACTGGCAGGGGCGCCGGCTGCTGGTGTCGGCCGGTCCGACCCGTGAACCGCTCGATCCGGCCCGCTGCCTAAGCAACCGCAGCAGCGGCCTGATGGGGGTGCTGCTGGCCCAGGCGGCCCGCCATCGTGGCGCCAGGGTGGATCTGGTGCATGGCCCCCTGAGCGTTGATCCCCTGTTGCTGGAGGGCCTCCACTGCCAGCCGATCGAAACGGCCGCCGAGATGCAGCGGGCCCTGCGCCGCCTGCAGCCCCAGGCCGATGCGGTGGCGATGGCTGCAGCGGTGGCCGACCATCGGCGCCAGCAGCCTGCAGCCAGCAAGCTCGAAAAGCAGAGCCTGGCGAGCGCCCTTCAGGACGGTTGGGAGCCCGTGCCCGATCTGCTGGCCGATCTGGTGTCCCATCGCCCGCCGGGCCAGCGGCTGCTCGGTTTCGCGGCCCAGATGGGTGATGGGCTGCCCCTGGCCCGGGCCAAGTGGCGGCGCAAGGGCTGCGATCTCCTCTTCGTCAATCCGATTGACCAGCCTGGAGCCGGCTTCGGCGCGGCCACCAATCGGGGCTGGCTGCTGGGGCCAGGCGAGCAGGAACAGCCGATGGGCTCCGCCGGCAAGCTGGCGATCGCCCACCAGCTGCTAACGGCCCTAGGGGGCTTCGTTGCCAGCGAGCTGCGGGCCTGAAGCCGATTCAGGTGCCGCCTGAATCAGCTTGATGAAGGTATGCAGTTGCGGGCGCGGGATGTAGGGCCAGCCGCCGCTGGATTCCATTTGCTGCAGCAGCCGGAACAGCTGGTTCCGCTCCGCCGGCAGGCTGGTGCGGAAGCTGCCTTCTTGAATCTGGCGATGGAGACGCTCCAGGCGCCGCAACACCGTTGCCACCCCCCTGGGGGTCCAGCAGCAGCGGCTGGAGGCCCTGCTCGGGGAGCTCGAAGCCCTCGCCTCCGGCCTGGAGGGCCAGCCCGCCGCCCTGCTTGAGG
>JAWOHV010000217.1:0-5647 GCA_046484965.1 Prochlorococcaceae cyanobacterium | reverse complement strand
GATGTCGCCCTCCCGCTGCTGCACCTGGGTTTCGAGGCCCTTCTCGCCCTTGTAGAAACTCTCCAGGTAGGGCAGCCACTGCACCTTGCCGTGGGAGATCTCATCGAGGGTGTTCTCCATCCGGGCGGTGAAGCTCGTATCCACCAGATCCGGGAAGTGCTCCTCCAGCAGGGCGGTCACAGCGAAGGCCGTGAAGCTGGGGGTGAGGGAGTTGTTGGCCAGGCTGGCGTAGCCCCGGTCCACGATCGTGCCGATGATCGAGGCGTAGGTGGAGGGCCGGCCGATGCCCTCCTTCTCGAGCATCTTCACCAGGGCCGCTTCGCTGTAGCGGGCGGGGGGCTGGGTTTGGTGGCCGATGGCCTCCACCCCCTTGCAGGCCGGCTTGTCGCCCACCGCCAGGGCCGGCAGCAGCACCTCCTGGCCCTCGAGGGCGGCATCGGGGTCGTCGGAGCCCTCCACGTAGGCCCGGAAGAAACCGGGGAAATCAATCCGCTTGCCGCTGGCCCGGAACGACGCCATGCCGAGGCTGCCGGCATCCACCGCCAGATCCACGCTCAGCATCGTGAGCCTGGCTTCGGCCATCTGGGACGCAACAGTGCGCTTCCAGATCAGCTCGTAGAGGGCCAGGTCGCGGCCGTCGAGGCCGGTGGCTGCGGGATCGCGGAAGCTCTCGCCGGCCGGGCGGATCGCCTCGTGGGCCTCCTGGGCGTTGCGGGCCTTGGTGGTGAACTGGCGCACCGAAGGGCTGAGGTACTCCTTGCCGTACTTGGCAGCCACGCAGCTGCGGGCGGCGCTGATCGCCTGGTCGCTGAGGTGCACCGAATCGGTGCGCATGTAGGTGATGAAGCCGCGCTCATAGAGCCCCTGGGCGGCGCGCATCGTTTCGCGGGCCGAGAGGCGCAGCTTGCGGTTGGCCTCCTGCTGCAGGGTGCTGGTGGTGAAGGGGGCCACCGGCTTGCGCACCGTGGGCTTGGCCTCCACCTCGGCCACCCGCCAGGGGGCCTGCTCCACCGCCTGCTGCAGGGCCCGGGCATCGGCCTCGCTGAGCAGGCGCACTTTGCTGCCGGCCTTGCTGCCGGCCTTGAGGGCGCCGGTGCTCTCATCGAAGTCGGAGCCGCCGGCGATCCTCACGCCGCCCAACTGGCTCAGCTTGGCCTCAAAGCCGCCGCCGGCCTGCTCCAGCCGGGCCTTGAGGTCCCAGTAGCTGCCGCTTCTGAAGGCCCGGCGGGCCCGCTCGCGCTGCACAAGCAGGCGCACCGCCACCGACTGGACGCGGCCGGCGCTCAGCCCCCACGCCACCTTTTTCCAGAGCAGCGGTGAGAGGGTGTAACCCACCAGCCGGTCGAGGATGCGGCGGGTTTCCTGGGCGTGCACCAGCTCCATGTCGAGCTCGCGGGGCTGGGCCAGGGCGCGGCCGATGGCCTCCTTGGTGATCTCGTGGAACACCATCCGCTTCACCGGCACCTTGGGCTGCAGCAGCTGCAGCAGGTGCCAGCTGATGCTCTCGCCTTCGCGGTCTTCGTCTGTGGCCAGCAGCAGCTGGTCGGCGCCCTTGAGGGCGTCCTTGAGTTCCTTCACCACCTTTTTCTTGTCCTTCGGCACCACATACAGGGGCTCGAAGTTGCTGGCGGTGTTGACGCCGAGGTTGGCCCACTTCTCGCCCTTGTGGGCCGCCGGGATCTCGCTGGCGTTGTTGGGCAGGTCACGGACGTGACCCATGGAGGCCTCCACCTTGAAGCCGCTCGGCAGGAAGCCACGGATGGTGCGCGCCTTGGTGGGGCTCTCAACGATGACGAGGGTGTGAGCCACAGGCAGGCGGAAACCGCTTCCTTCTTTATCGCACCGGCCGCCAGGGCGGCGCAGACCTAAGCGCCGCCGCCGCTACAGTCCGCTGCAGCACGGCAGCGTTCAGTGATGCTTTGGCCCGGCAGCAGCCCCTGCGCAATGCCTTCACAACTGCTCGCAGCAGCAACGGCACTGCCGCTGCCGCAGGCCGTGAGCACCGGCCTCAACATGCCCCTGCATGCCGCCGCGATCGCGCCGGAGGCGGCGGTGCTGATCGCGCTGCTGGCCTGCCTGGTGGTGGACCTGGCCGGTGAGAAGGCCGCCAGCCGCTGGGTGCCGCCGATCTGCTATGGCGGCCTTGGCGGGGCCCTGCTGCTGCTGGCCCTGCAGTGGAACGCCGTGGCGGAGCCCTCCTTCCTCGGGGCCTTCCTGGCCGACAACCTTTCAATCGCCTTCCGGGCCGTGGTGGCCGCCTCCACCCTGGTTTCGCTGCTGCTGAGCTGGCGCTACGTGGAGCAGAGCGGCACGCCGGTGGGCGAATACGCCGCCATCCTGCTGGCGGCCACCCTCGGGGCGATGTTGCTCTGCGGCTCCACCGATCTGGTGAGCATCTTCGTTTCGCTCGAAACCCTCTCGGTTTCGAGCTACCTGCTCTCGGGCTACATGAAACGTGACGCCCGCAGCTCCGAGGCTTCGCTCAAATATCTGCTGGTGGGCTCGGCGGCGGCGGCGGTGTTCCTCTACGGCGCCTCGCTGCTCTACGGCATCAGCGGCGCCACCAGCCTGGAGGGCGTGGGCCTGGCCCTGCAGACCAGTGCCACGCCGGTGGCGGCACTGGCGCTGGTGTTTGTGCTGGCCACAGTGGCCTTCAAGATCGCGGCGGTGCCCTTCCACCAGTGGACGCCCGATGTGTATGAGGGTTCTCCCACGCCGGTGGTGGCCTTCCTCTCGGTGGGCTCGAAGGCGGCTGGTTTCGCCCTGGCGATGCGGCTGCTGGTGGGCTGCTTCGGCAGTTTCGACAGCCAGTGGAAGCTGCTTTTTACTGTGCTGGCGGTGCTGAGCATGGTGCTTGGCAATGTGGTGGCCCTGGCGCAGACATCGATGAAGCGAATGCTGGCCTACAGCTCGATCGGCCAGGCCGGCTTCGTGATGATCGGCCTGGTGTGCGGCACCGAAGACGGCTACGCCGCGATGGTGCTCTACATGGCCGCCTATCTGTTCATGAATCTGGGCGCCTTCGCCTGCATCATTCTCTTCTCACTGCGCACCGGCAGCGACCGCATCGCCGATTACGCCGGCCTCTACCAGAAGGATCCACTGATCACCCTGGGGCTGAGCCTCTGCCTGCTCTCGCTCGGCGGCATTCCACCGATGCTGGGCTTCTTCGCCAAGATCTACCTCTTCTTTGCCGGCTGGGCCGACCACCAATACCTGCTGGTGGTGGTGGGTCTGGTGACCTCGGTGGTGTCGATCTACTACTACATCTCGGTGATCAAGATGATGGTGGTGAAGGAACCCCAGGAGGCTTCCGATGTAGTGAAGGCCTATCCCGAGATCCGCTGGAGCATCACCGGCATGCAGCCCCTGCGCACCGCCCTGGTGGCCTGCGTGGTGGTGACCGCCGTGGGCGGCATCCTCTCCAACCCGCTGTTCTCCTGGGCCAGCCAGGCCGTGAGCGGCACCCCCTTCCTGCAGCAGGCCCTCGCCAGCGCCAGCAGCGCCGCAGCGCTGGGCTGAGAACCGGATGGCTGAGACAATCCAGCCTCAATCCAGGGCAAGCTCCGGCAATTGACGCAGCGGCAAAGCCGTGATTCCCGGAGCCAGGGCATAGCGCTGGACACCCGGATAGATCACCCAGAGATGCTCCAGCTGGAGATCGTTGAGGGCGATGTGCATCGAGCGTGTGCTGCGCGGCCCATCACTGCATTTGAATTCAAAGCCCCAGAAACGCCCCTGGCGCTGCAACAGCAGGTCGAGCTCGGCCCCGCGATGGGTGCCCCAGAACCAGGCAGCCTGTTCGCCAAAGTGGCTCAGCACCTGCTCCAGGGCGAACCCTTCCCAGCTGGCTCCGTAGCGGGGGTGGCTGCGCAGTGCCGTCATCGAGGGGATTCCGAGCAGGTGATGCAACACTCCGGCATCGCGCAGATAGATCTTGGCTGCCTTCACCTGACGCTTGGCCAGGTTGGCGTGCCACGGCTGAAGCAGCCGCACCATGAAGGTGCCCACCAACAGGTCGCGGTAGTGGTTCACGCTGGTGGCGCTGAGGCCCATCGAACGGCCGAGCTCGGCGCCATTCCAGGTTTGGCCGTGGCAGAAGGCCAGCATCTGCCAGAAGCGCTCCAGGCTTGCCGCCGCAATGCGCACCCCCAGGGCCGGGATGTCGCGTTCCAGAAACGTCCGGCGGAACCCCTCCAGCCAGCGCCAGGCCGCCTGATCGCTGGCGGCGAGAAAGGACCTCGGGAAGCCGCCCCTCAACCAGAGGCGATCCTGCTGCTCCACACCGGTTTCAGCCAGGCAGAACCCAGACACAGAAACGAACTGCACGCGCCCCGCCAGGCTTTCACTGACGCCACGCACCAGCTCCGGCGCAGCGCTGCCGAGCAGGAGATAGCGCGCCCGGTGGCTGGGATCATCCACCATCGGTCTGAGCAGGCTGAACAGCTCCGGTAAGCGCTGAACTTCATCGATCACCACCAATCCCTGTTGCTCCGCCAGGGTCAGTTCCGGCGTCTGCTCCAGGGCGGCGCGGCCGGAGGGGCGCTCCAGGTCGAACACCGTGGCGCCTCCGAGCTCCTGGGCCAGCTGCAAAGCCAGGGTGGTTTTTCCCACCTGCCGGGCCCCGAGCAGGGAAACCACCGGTGATTCCGCAAGCCGCTGACGCAGCTCGGCCAGCAACCGAGAACGGACCAGGATTTGTTGCATATCGCCAGCTTAGGTTGCGATTTACCTGCTTTTCAAGCCCAATCAGCGGGGCTGCCGCAGCGGCGGCTCCCTCGTTAGCCTCGCCTCAGAATCGATCCATCCCCTTGGCTGCCCCCGTTGCCGAGCTGTTGCACGTGAGCAAGGTGTATGGAGCCGGCGACACCGAGGTGCGCGCCCTCGATGACCTCAGCCTCACCGTGCAGCGGGGCGACTACCTGGCGGTGATGGGCGCCTCGGGCTCGGGCAAGAGCACAGCCATGAACATCCTCGGCTGCCTGGATCGGCCCAGCAGCGGCAGCTACCTGCTCAACGGCCTGCCGGTGGAGCACCGCAGCGACGATGAACTGGCGGACCTGCGCAACCGTGAACTGGGGTTTGTGTTCCAGCAGTTCCACCTGCTCTCCCACCTCAGCGCCCTCGAAAACGTGATGCTGCCGATGATCTACGCCGGCGTGCCGCTGGAGCAGCGGCGCCAGCGGGCCCGCGAAGCGCTGGAGCGGGTGGGGCTGGGCCAGCGGCTGCAGAACAGGCCCAACCAGCTCTCGGGCGGCCAGCAGCAGCGGGTGGCGGTGGCCCGGGCGATCATCAACCAGCCGGCGATGCTGCTGGCCGATGAACCCACCGGCGCCCTGGATTCCAGCACCACCGCGGAGGTGCTCTCGATCTTCGACGACCTGCACGCCCAGGGGATCACGATCCTGCTGGTGACCCACGAGCCGGATGTGGGCGCCAGGGCCGAGCGGGTGGTGTATTTCCGCGACGGGCACCTGGCGGGTTAGCCGAGCGGCGGCTGGGGGACTGCGGCGGGTGGAGAGCGCTGCGCGCTCAATCCCGCCTTCGTACCCCAGCCGCCGCTCGGCTAACCCGCCAGGTGCCCGTCGCGGAAATACACCACCCGCTCGGCCCTGGCGCCCACATCCGGCTCGTGGGTCACCAGCAG
>JAWOHV010000198.1:0-68543 GCA_046484965.1 Prochlorococcaceae cyanobacterium | reverse complement strand
GCGCCTGGCGCCGACGGGGATGGTGGGGGATGGCATCAACGACGCCCCCGCCCTGGCCGGTGCCGAGCTCGGCGGGGCCATGGGAGCTGCAGGCAGCGACACCGCCATGGAGGCTGCCGATGTGGTGGTGATGGACGACGATCCGCTACGGCTGGTGGACCTGATTGACCTGTCTCGCCGCACGTGGTGGGTGCTCTGGCAGAACATCGCCCTGGCCCTTGGCATCAAGGGAGCGTTTCTGCTGCTCACCCTGGTCGGCACCGCCACCATGTGGCAGGCGGTGTTCGCCGACATGGGCACCAGCCTGCTGGTGATCGCCAACGGCCTGCGGCTGTTGCAGCCTCTGCCGGCTGTCCGCCCTCACTGATGCGGAGATGGGCAGCACGTGCGCAGGTTGGCAGCACAGTGCAAACCGATCGCCTCGGCTGCCTGTAGTTCCAGCATGGTGCACCCTTCAGCCTTGGGCGTCAGCGATCAGGATCTGCCGCCACCGCCCGGTGATCTGGCCGGCCTCTACGACGCCTACAGCCCGGCGGTCTATCGGCTGGCCCTGCGCCTCGGCCGCAACCCCAGCGCGGCGGAGGATCTGGTGCAGGACGTGTTCCTGCGCTATTGGCGCCAGGAGCGCTACGACCCCAGGCGCGGGCCGGTGCTGGCCTACCTGCTGCTGCTCACCCGCTCGATGGCGATCAACCGTCTCAACCAGCAGCGCAACCGCTGGCAGCTGCTGCAGCGCTGGTCGGCCCAGCTGCTGGGCGGACACCAGCGCAGCCCCCACGACACCGCCGAGCTGGGCGATCTGGCCGAGCGCATGCGCACTGGCCTGGCCCAGATCAGTGCCAACCAGCGCCAGGTGCTGGAGCTGGCCTACTACGAGGGCATGAGCCAGTCGGGGATCGCCGAGCACCTGCAGATCCCCCTGGGCACCGTGAAAACCCGCTCCCGCCAGGGACTGCTGGCCCTGCGCCGGCACCTGCACGATTTCGCCGCCACCCCCCTCCCCTCGCCCACTCCCCTTGCCGAAGGCCATGGCCACCACTGATCCCTACAACGCCCATCCCCACCACCCGGATCCCCATCTCGACGAACTGCTGGCCGGCTACGTGCTCGGCGACCTCGATGGGCGCGAGCGTGACGACCTGCGCGACGCCCTCGCCGCCGATCCGGATCTGCAGCACCAGCTCGATGACCTGCGGCTGACCCTGGAGCTGCTGCCCATGGCCCTGCCCGATACTGCGGAGCCTCCCCCGCGCCTGCGACAGCGGCTGCTGCGGGCGGAACCGCAGCGCCGCCAACCCCGGAGCGGCGACCAGACACGGCGCTGGCGGCCCCGGCCCATCCAGCTGGGCCTGGCGGCCATGGCCTTCAGCCTCGTGGCCCTGGGCACCCAGGTGCAGCAGTTGCGTGGGGAGATGGCCAGCCTGCGCCGCACTCCGCCGGCATCCACCGGGCTGGCGCCCGCCCTGCAGCAGGCCAGCCGCACCCTGCCGCTGCGGGGCACCGAGGGGCATGGCGGGATCTCCGGGGTGGTGGTGGTGAACCCCGCTCAGGGCCACAACCTGCTGGTGATCCGTGGATTGCCGCCAGCGCCACCCACCCATATTTATCGGCTGTGGGCCAACGTGGGCGGCGCCACCAAGGGTTGCGTGCAGTTCGTGCCCAACGCCGACGGCAGCGTGGTGATGCCGATCCCCACGCAACCCACCAGCGGGGCCCAGGCCCTCAGCATCACTCTCGAGCCCCTCCGCCCCGATGCCGGCACACCCCATGGCCCGCAGCTGCTCACGAGTGTCTGAAGCCGCGGCCGGAGAGCTGCAGCCACTGCCAGGTGAACGCGGGGCCAAGCCCACCACCGGGCAAACCGGAGCGAGGCTTCACGGGTAACCACTGGAACGAGCCCGTGGCATGCACCCATCCCTATCTGAACCCAGCGGCCGTGACGGCCGCTGGGCTCAGCCGCTGCTGATCGCCGCCATCGCCCTGGTGCTGGCCCTGTTCTTCGCTCTGGGCCTGCACCGCCAGCTCACCCTCGAGGGCCTGCAGCGCGCCCATGGCGCCCTGCTGGAGCGGCAGGCGCAGGCGCCGGTGCTGGTCGCCGGGGCCTACATGCTCATCTACGTGCTGGTCACGGCCCTGTCGCTGCCGGGGGCCGCGGTGCTCACCCTGGCCGGCGGGGCGATCTTCGGCCTCGGGCTGGGCACGCTGCTGGTGTCGTTCGCGTCCAGCCTGGGCGCCCTGCTGGCCTTCCTGGTGGCCCGCACCCTGCTGCGCGATCTGGTGCGGCGCCGCTTCGGCCGCCAGCTGGCGCCGATCGAGGCGGGCGTGGCGCGCGATGGGGTGTTCTACCTGCTCAGCCTGCGGCTGGCGCCGGTGTTCCCCTTCGTTCTGATCAACCTGCTGATGGCGCTGACGCCGATGCGGGCCGTCAGCTTTTATCTCACCAGCCAGATCGGCATGCTGCCCGGCACGCTGGTGTACGTGAATGCCGGCACCCAGCTGGCCCAGTTGCGCGGTCTGGGCGGCATCCTTAGCCCGCCGCTGCTGGGCTCGCTGCTGCTGCTGGCCCTGTTCCCCTGGCTGGCGAAGGCGGCCACCCGCCGCTGGCAGATCTGGCGGCTCTACCGCCCCTGGCAGCGGCCGCGCCGCTTCGATCGCAACCTGATCGTGATCGGCGCCGGCGCAGCGGGTCTGGTGACCGCCTACATCGCCGCCACGGTGAAGGCGCGGGTGACCCTGGTGGAGCGCGCCGCGATGGGCGGCGACTGCCTCAACACCGGCTGCGTGCCCAGCAAGGCCCTGATCAGTTCGGCGCGGCTGGCGGCCCGCATGCGCCGCGCCGACCGCTACGGCCTCGAGCCGATGGAGCCGCGCCTGAGCGTGCGCCAGGTGTTCGCCCGGGTGGCCGCCAAGGTGGAGGCGATTGCGCCCCACGACAGCGTGGAGCGCTACGAGGGCTTGGGGGTGGAAGTGCTGAGCGGCCAGGCCCGCCTGCTCGATCCCTGGACCGTGGCGATCCAGGGGCCCGAGGGGGAAGAGCAGACGCTCACGGCGCGCGCGATCGTGCTGGCCACCGGAGCCGAACCGGTGATCCCCGACTGGCCAGGGAGCGATGCGGTGCCGCTGCTCACCAGCGAAACGCTGTGGAGCTGGCTGGCCAGCTGCGCCCTGGAGCGGCCGCGGCTGGCGGTGCTGGGGGGCGGGCCGATCGCCTGCGAACTGGCCCAGGCCCTGGCCCAGCTGGGCCTGCCGATCACCCAGATCCAGCGCAGCGAGCGCCTGCTCAACAAGGAAGACTCCGACGCGGCCGCCGAGGTGCAGCGGGCCCTGGAGGCCGATGGCGTGACCCTGCTGATGGGGGCAATGGTGCTCGGCTTCGAGCGGCAGAGCGGCCCCCAGGGGGCGATCACGGTGCGGGTTCGGCAGGGGGAGCAGGAACGGGCCATCGCCTGCGACGCCGTGCTGTGCGCCCTGGGCCGCCGCGCCCGGCTCACGGGCTATGGCCTCGAGGAGCTGGGCATCCCCACCGGCGCCACGGTCACCACCAACGCCTTCCTGCAGACCCTCTACCCCAACATCTACGCCGCCGGCGATGTGGCCGGGCCCTTCCAGTTCACCCATACCGCCGCATACCAGGCCTGGTATGCGGCGGTGAACGCCCTGTTCGGCAACCTGCGCTCGTTCAAGGCCGACTACCGGGTGATCCCCCGCACCACCTTCACCGAGCCGGAGGTGGCCACCGTGGGGCTCACCGAAGCCGACGCCGCTGAGCAGGGCATCGCCGTGGACGTGACCCGCTTCCCCCTGCACGAACTCGACCGCGCCATCGTGGAGAGCGCCGAACAGGGCTTCGTGAAGGTGCTCACCCAGCCGGGCGGCGACCGAATCCTGGGCGCCACGATCGTGGGCGAGCACGCCGGCGAGCTGCTGGCCGAGTTCGTGCTTGCGATGAAGTGGGGCCTGGGGCTGGGCAGGATCTTTGCCACCATTCACGCCTACCCCACCTTCGCGGAGGCCAACAAGTCCGCCGCCGCCAGCTGGAAGAAGCAGCGCGTGCCCCACCACCTGATGCCCTGGCTGCGCCGCTACCACACCTGGCGGCGGCGCGGTTGAGCCCCCTGCGCCGTCACGATCTGGATCCCCCAACGCCCCCTTCAGCCCCCATGTCCGGCCGCCCTGACTCCAGCCCCACCGACCTCAGCCGCGGCGTGCAGGCGTACTACGGCGCCACCCTGAGCAGCAGCGCCGACCTGCGCACCGACGCCTGCTGCGATGCCAGCAGCGTGCCAGCAGCGCTCCGGCCCCTGCTGGCCCGCATCCACCCCGAGGTGCTCTCGCGCTACTACGGCTGCGGGCTGGTGGTGCCGCCGCTGCTGGAGGGCCTGCGGGTGCTGGATCTGGGCTGCGGCAGTGGCCGCGACGTTTACCTGCTGGCCCAGCTGGTGGGCGCCAGCGGCGCGGTGGTGGGGGTGGACATGACACCCGAGCAGCTGGCGGTGGCCCAACGGCACCAGCAGCACCACGCCGAGCAGTTCGGCTTCGCCAACGTGGAGTTCCTGGAGGGCCGCATCGAGCAGCTTGATCAGCTGCCACTGGAGCCCGGCAGCTTCGATCTGGTGATCTCCAACTGTGTGCTGAATCTCTCGGCCGACAAGCTGGCCGTGCTCAACGGGGTGCGGCGCCTGCTCAAGCGCGGCGGTGAGTTCTTCTTCGCCGACGTGTACGCCGACCGGCGCGTGCCCGAGGCCCTGCGCCACGATCCGGTGCTCTACGGCGAATGCCTCAGCGGCTCCCTCTACTGGAACGACTTCCTGCGCCTGGCCAGGCAGGCCGGCTTCGCCGACCCCCGCCTGGTGAGCGACCGGCCCCTGGCGATCACCGACCCGGAGCTGGCCGCGCGCACCGGCGCCATCCGCTTCTTCTCCGCCACCTACAGGCTGTTCTCCATCCCCGAGCTGGAGGACGCCTGCGAGGACCACGGCCAGGCGGTGATCTACCGCGGCACGATCGCCGAACACCCCCACGCCCTGCCCTTCGACAAGCACCACTGGATTGAGGCGGGCAAAGTGTTTCCGGTGTGCGGCAACACCTTCCGCATGCTCGCGGGCAGCCGCCTGGCAGCGCATTTTGAGTTCATCGGCGATTTCAGCCGCCACTACGGCCTGTTCGAGGGCTGCGGCACGGCCATCCCCTTTGATGGCTCCCCCCTGGAGAACACCACCGCATCGGCACCCACCGGCACCACCGGCGGCTCCTGCTGTTGAAGTGCCGCCCTGTCAGCCCCGGGTGCAGCAGCGCTGGATCGACGCTGCTCCCCATGGGCTCGCCACTGGTTTTGAACGTCATCGAGATCAGCTCCCCAGTCGATGACCACCTGGCTGGGGATCTCCAGGTGGCGGTTCTCCAGCGCCTGCTCCAGAGAATCGTCCTTCGCCGCCAGGGCCCGGTCACGCTCCAGCAGCAGGGTCTCGATCACCGGCGCGTAGAAACGCAGGAACTGCTCCAGCCAGCTGCTGAAGCGGGGGTCGGCATCGCTGGCCACCAGGCTGAAGCGCCGAACCAGCGCGAGGCTTGGCGCTGCCGGCAGCCAGGCGTCGCTGGCCACCCAGCGATTCACGGTGAACAGGCTGAGGGGCAACCCCCTGGGATCGAGGCCGATGCCCAGCAGATGGGTGAGCTCAGCGCCCGGCTCAGCGGGCATGAACAGGTGCAGATGGCCGTGCTCGGCACCGGGCCGGTGGCAGTGGTAATAGGCCTGGCCACCGCTGAGCGGATCGCGCCAGTCGTCCTCGGGGTAGTGGTTCTCAGCCAGCACCACCCCATCACCGGTGCAGGCGCGCACCAGCGAGCCATGGCGCTGGTTCAGCTTCAGCCAGTGGCGCAGGCTGCGGCAACCGGCTTGGTAGCGCTGGCGCAGGAGCATCAGCGTGCGGCACCGCAGTCAGCCGGCTTGGCGGCGCCACAGCCTCCAGCCTTCTGTTCCTGCTTGCCACCACAACCCCCGCGGGGGCCGCAGATGCCGGCACAGGACGACAGGGTGAGCGCGGCAGCCGAGAGGGCGGCGATGCCAAGGCCGGCGCTCAGGCGTGAAGAAAGAGAAGGCATGGTTCGATCCAAAAGAGACGGAGGGTTTACCCGCGCCGATGGCGATCGGATTGCCTGAGAGCTGCACTCCTGGTGCCCCAGGCAGTGGTGCTCCTCCACGGCAGCTCAAGGCCACTGCGCAGGGTCAGCATGGCTCCGGCTTCAGGGGGCATGGGGGCCCAGGAAGAGCCGTTTTTTAAGGTGTCGGATTGCGCGGCCGAATGGCTGCGCCGCTCAGCGCCCATTCTCTCGCCCCTCTCCCGCCCCATGCAGGACAAGCTCACCTTGATGATCCCCGGCCCCACCCCGGTGCCGGAAACCGTCCTGCTGGCAATGGCACGCCATCCGATCGGCCACCGCAGCGCCGAGTTCCAGGAGATCGTCAAGCGCACCACCGCCCAGCTGAAATGGCTGCACCAAACCAGTGCAACCGTGCTGGCCATGGCCGGCAGCGGCACCTCGGCGATGGAAGCCGGGATCATCAACGTGCTCAGCCGGGGCGATCGGGTGCTCTGCGGCGACAACGGCAAATTCGGCGAGCGCTGGGTGAAGCTGGCCCAGGTCTTTGGCCTGGACGTGCAGGTGATCAAGGCCGACTGGGGCCAAGCGCTCGATCCCGAAGCCTTCCGAGCCGCCCTTGAGGCCGACACGGCCAAGGCGATCAAGGCGGTGATCCTCACCCACTCAGAAACCTCCACCGGGGTGATCAACGACCTGGAAACGATCGCCCGGCACGTGCGCGCCCACGGCACCGCGCTCACGATTGCCGACTGCGTCACCAGCCTCGGCGCCTGCAACGTGCCCATGGACGCCTGGGGCCTGGACGTGGTGGGCTCCGGCTCCCAGAAGGGCTACATGATGCCGCCGGGCCTTGGTTTTGTGGCGATGAGCGATCGGGCCTGGGCCGCCTACGAACACTCCGATCTGCCGAAGTTCTTTCTGGATCTGGGCAAATACCGCAAAACCGCCGCCAAGAACAGCAACCCGTTCACGCCGCCGGTGAACCTCTATTACGCCCTGGAAGCAGCCCTGACGATGATGCAGGCCGAAGGGCTCGAAGCGATCTTCGCCCGCCATGCCCGCCACCGCGCCGCCGCCCAGGCCGGCATGCAGGCGATCGGCCTGCCCCTTTTCGCAGCTGCTGGCCACGGCAGCCCGGCGATCACCGCCGTGGCCCCCGTGGGCATCGACGCCGAAACCCTGCGCAAGGCCGTTAAGGAACGCTTCGACATCCTGCTGGCCGGCGGCCAGGACCACCTCAAGGGCAAGGTGTTCCGCATCGGCCACCTTGGCTTCGTGGCCGACCGCGACGTGCTCACCGCCGTGGCCGCGATCGAGGCCACCCTGCAGGAGCTGGGGCTGCACCAGGGCAACCCAGGAGCAGGGGCTGCTGCCGCGGCTGCGGCCCTGGCGGCTGCCTAAAGTTCAAAGCGAATCGAGCTCACCATGCGCCCCAGAACCCGGATTCTCAGTCTCGCCGCCGCCGGCGCGCTCTGTCTGGCTGCAGTCGGCTGCCAGGAAAGCCCTCGCAAGGCCGAAGTCGACGTCTGCGCCAAGCTCGCCCGGGTGGGCGACGCGCTGGAGCAAGCGGCGGCCCTCAGGCCCAGCTCGAGCGTTGGGGAGGCCGAAGCCGCCGGCAAGGAGCTGCAGAAATCCCTCAAAGCCCTGAACTCTTCAGAAGCCAAGCTCGAGAAAATTCGTCTGGACGCCTTCCAAGTGCAGGCCAAGGCTTTCCGCAAGGACGTGGCCAGCGTGGCCAAAGACAAGGCGATGACCCTCGAGGCCGCCGCCAGCGCCCTCAAGAGCAAGGCGCAACCCGTGATCGCGGCCCATAAGGAGCTGCAGGCCGGGGTGAATTGCCCCGGAGCCCCGGCCAGCAAGCCCTGATTCAGGCGCAGCCGTCACTCCAGGCGCTGGGGTGACGGCTTGCTAAACTAAAATAATGCGGGTGTAATTCAGTGGTAGAATGTCAGCTTCCCAAGCTGAACGTCGCCGGTTCGAATCCGGTCACCCGCTTTCAGTCCAGGCCTTAAATTTGCTGTTCCTCAAGCAATCATCTTGCCTGGCACGCGCTGGCAGCATGCCAGAGGTTGACTGTGAATGACGGGTGATACCCGCGATTGACTCAACCTTCTCACAGGGCTTCTCACTGCCGAGTCGTCTCATGGCCTGATTGGACCGTCCTTGGCCGGCCCGGGTCGCCGCAGTGGGCCGACCGAATACGAGACCTGAAAAGCGACCTATTATGCGGTCCTGAGCTGGTCTGACCCCCTGATGGCGCACCGCGTGCTGACCGAGACCGCCGTGAGCATCTCGGAACACAAAAAGAACCCCATGGCCACCGTGGCGGCCGGTGAGGGGATGGCGGTCGCGGTGCTCAACCGCAATGAGCCGGCCTTCTACTGCGTTCCGGCCAAGGCCTACGAGGAGCTCATGGATCTCGTGGAAGACCTGGAGCTGGGCCGCATTGCCGATGCCCGGCTGGCGGATGGGCAGGAGCCGCTGCGGGTCAGCCTCGATGAGCTATGAGCTGGCCTTTCATCCCGAGGCCCTGCGGGAATGGCAGACCCTGAGCGCAGGGATCCGGGAGCAGTTCAAGAAGAAGCTGGCCGAACGACTGATCGAACCGCGGATTCCCGCCAGCAAGCTGCGGGGCTCCAGTCATCGCTACAAGATCAAGCTCCGCGCCACTGGTTTCCGCTTGGTCTACGAAGTGCGGGATTGCGAGGTGCTGGTGCTGGTTGTGGCGGTGGGCACGCGGGAGCGCAATGCTGTCTACCGCCAGGCTGATCAGCGCCGAGAAGACTTTGCCGCACCACCTCGTGCATGACAGTATGGAATACATATTGTCAGTGCATCACGCATGGCTGCGTTCAGCCTGCGATTGCCCCACGAGCTGGAGCGCCGACTGGGCGAGGAGGCCCGCCACTGCGGTCAGCCGCGCTCGGAGCTGATCCGCGAAGCCCTGGAGGAGCTGCTGCGCCGCCGGGAGCAGGAACGCTTCATGGCCGGGCTCGTCGCTGCCGCCGAAGCGCTGGCGAGCAATGGCTCGGCACGGGCCGAAAGTCTGGATGTGGCGGCAGATTTCCTGCCGGCCGACAGCGAAGCCCTGGCGTTGGCGGAAGTGGCCGCCTCCCAGGACCAACCCGCACAGCCGACGCCCCAGCCATGGTGGCGCTGATGCGTCGGGGTGAGATCTGGGTGGCGCGTCTGAATCCCAATCAGGGCGCGGAGGTGGGCAAGCTGCGTCCGGTCGTGATTCTCCAGGCCGATCCGATCACCCAGGCCGGCCTGGCCACGGTGGTGGTTGTGCCCCTCACCACCCAGGACCGCCTCGGCGCCCGGGCACTGCGGGTACCGATCCGCGCCCGCGACCGCCTGCTCTGCGACTCCTTCGCGATGGCGGATCAGCCGCGCTCTCTGGATCGCTCCCGCCTGGGTGATGGCCCCCTCACGACCCTCAGCCCCGAGGAACTGACGGAGCTGGAACGGGCCCTGCTGGGGGTGCTGGGGATCGGCCTCGCCTGAGGGATCCATGCCATGGCCGACTCCAAGCCCTCTGAGCTGGATCAGCTACGCCGGGAGAACGCTCGCTTGATTGGGCTGCTGGAGGCGCACGGTATCGCCTGGAGTTCCGGCGGACCTGCCCGAGCAGAACCCTCGCCCATTTCGGTTCGCCCCTCCGCCCATGCTCCTCTTTCGCCTCAGGAGAAGGTGGCGCTGTTCCGGCGTCTCTTCCGCGGCCGTGACGACGTCTATGCCCTGCGCTGGCAGAGCACCAGCAGCGGGCGCTCCGGCTATGCGCCGGCCTGCGCCAATGAGTGGCAGCCAGGGTTGTGTGAGAAACCGCGCGTTGCCTGCCGCGATTGCCAACACCCTCGGCCTCTACCCCCTGCTGGAAAACGACCATTGCCACCTGCTGGCTGTCGACTTTGACGAGCAGGACTGGCGGGACGACGCCCGGGCCTTTATGCGCTCTTGTCGGGAGCTGGCGGTGCCCGCAGCGCTGGAAATCTCCCGCTCCGGCAAGGGCGCCCACGTGTGGGTGTTCTTCGAGGAGGCCGTGTCGGCGCGGGAGGCTCGCCAGCTAGGGGCCGCCTTGATCAGCCACACCTGCTCCTCGACACGCCAGCTGGAGCTGAGCTCCTATGACCGGCTGTTTCCCAACCAGGACAGCCTGCCGAAAGGCGGCTTCGGGAACCTGATCGCCCTGCCGCTGCAGAAGGAAGCCCGGCAGCGGGGCTGCAGCGTATTCGTGGATGACGACCTGAGTCCCTATCCCGATCAGTGGGCCTATCTGGGGACCGTTCAGCGGTACTCGGTCGCTGAGTTGCAGGCCGTAATTCAGAGCGTGACCGGCGGCGCCCATCCGCTCGATCTGAGCTTCATCGATGAAGAGGACCTGGGGACTCCTTGGAAGCAACCTCCAGCGCCAACAAAGCTCAGCGGACCGCTGCCCGCCTCGATCACCCTCACCCTGGCTGATCGCCTCTATGTGGAGCGCTCGGGCCTGCCGCAGCCACTGCTCAATCGCCTGATCCGTCTCGCCGCTTTTGCCAATCCAGCGTTCTTCAAAGCCCAGGCCATGCGCCAGTCGGTGTGGGACAAGCCGCGGGTGATCGGCTGCGCTGAGAACTTCCCGCAACACATCGCCCTGCCGCGCGGCTGCCTGGAACCAGTGCAGGCCCTGCTGCAGGAGCAGGGGATCGGCTGGGAGCTGGTGGATGAACGCCAGAGGGGCTCAGTGCTGGAGCTGATGTTTGCGGGCCAGCTGCGCGCTGACCAGGAGGCTGCGGTGGAGGCGATGCTGCGCCATGACATCGGCGTGCTGCAGGCACCGACGGCCTTCGGCAAAACCGTCGTGGCGGCAGCGATCCTGGCCCGGCGGGGCGTGAACACCCTGGTGCTGGTGCATCGCGCCGAGCTGCTGCGCCAGTTACATCGGTGGCGGCAAGGCCAAGCCGACCGGCCAGCTCGACATCGCCGTGATGCAGTCGCTGGTGCGCAAGGGCAACGTGAACCCCGTGGTGCAGGCCTACGGGCAGGTGATTGTCGACGAATGCCACCACATCGCGGCGGCGTCCTTTGAGGCGATCCTGCGCCAGGTGAAGGCCCGCTACGTGCTCGGGCTGTCGGCCACCCTGGTGCGCCGCGACGGTCTACAGCCGATCCTGTTCATGCAGTGCGGACCGATTCGCCACACCGCCGAGCGGCCCGCCGGGGCGCCCCAGACCCTGGAACTGGTGAGCCGCACCCATGAACTCCAAGCGCTACCCACTGATCTACCGATTCAGGAGCTGATGCGCCGGCTGGCGGAGGATCCACACCGAACAGATCGGATCGTGGCCGAGGCCCTTACCTGCTGGGAAGAGGGGCGCAAGCTGCTGCTGCTCAGTGAGCGCACCGATCACATCACGACGATCGCCGCAGCTCTGACTGGGGAGGTGCCGAACCTGTTCCTTTTGCATGGGCGGCTGAGCGCACGCCAGCGCAGCGCCACCCTGGCCGCGCTGCAAGCGTTGCCACCGGAGGCACCCCGCATCGTGCTTGCCACCGGCCGTCTGGTGGGTGAAGGCTTCGACCATCCACCACTCGACACCCTGTTGCTGGCGCTGCCCGTGTCATGGAAAGGCACGCTGCAGCAAGTCGCCGGCCGCATGCACCGGCAGCAAGCGGAGAAAACCAGCGTGCGCATCATCGACTGGCTCGATCTCGGCCACCCAGTGCCGCTACGCATGTGGGAGCGGCGACTGCGGGGCTATCGGGCCATGGGGTATGCGCTGATTTCCGATCCGTGATCCACGTCAATAACCACCGGGACGCCATGGCTGCATGACTGCGAGCCCTATGCTGTTGTACAGGTTGTTGGACAGTGCAATGCAGGTCGTCAGTTTTTCCGAGGCCCGCGAGAGCTTCAAGGCGGTGCTCGATCGCGTGGAAGCCGATGCCGATGTGACCCTCATCACCCGGCGCCACGCCCAGGGCGCTGTGGTGATGTCGCTCGACACCTACAACAGCCTGATGGAAACGGTGCATCTGCTCCGCTCTCCCGCAAACGCCGCCCACCTGCAGCGCTCCCTGGAGCAGGCCGAACGCGGGGAGCTGCTGGCGCACCCACTGCTCGACACCGACCAGCTCGATGCCGGCAGCTGAGCGGCTGGCGTGGACTCCCGCCGCCTGGGAGGACTATCTCCATTGGCAGGGGCAGGACCGCAGACAGCTGAAGCGGATCAACCAGCTGATCCAGGCCTGTCTGCGCGACGCGTTTGTGGGGATCGGCAAACCGGAAGCGCTGCGGGAGAACCTCTCGGGCTGCTGGTCGCGCCGGATCGACGACGAGCATCGGCTCATCTACCGGTTGGAGGGGTGCACACTGGTGATCCTGGCCTGCCGTTACCGCTACCACTGAGCGCAGCGAGGTCGACACCCTGCTCTGCAGCGTCTATGGAGCAGCCGCTCCAACTGGTCCCAGGCTGCCTGGCGGGCCTCAGGGCTGAGGCCGTGGTGGCGCTGCTTGATACCCAGGGCGCTGTGGGTTTCGGTAATCAGCCAGTCGCTGCTGAATCAAGGCTTCGCGGCACTGCGCAAACCAGTCGAGAGCCTGCGGGCTGCGATCTTCTGGCGTCAGCTGTGCCACCACCACGCTGGTGTCGAGGTAGATCATCAAGGGACGGCCTCACCAGCGTTCACTGGCGCGGCATTCCTCAATCACCGAAGGGGTGAGGGGCATGGTGGCCTGCAGCTGGTGCAGGGGCTCCAGGCTCAGCCGGCCGTCTTCGCCAACAACGATCTCGACCTGATGGCCTTCCCGCAGGCCAGGATGTTGCCCCAGGGGCGGCAGTGCTTGGCCGAAGTCTTCCCGGCAGGCCTCGGCCGGTCCAGTTTTCGATGTCACCTGACACAGCGCACGCCAGCGCAGCGGCAGCAGGCAGGGAAAACCAGCGTGCGCATCATCGACTGGCTCGATCTCGGCCACCCAGTGCCGCAACGGATGCGGGAGCGGCGACGGCGGGGCTATCGGGCCATGGGGTACAAGCTGACCTCGGGCGGGGCCAATCCTTGGCGTGCGACTGATACTGCTTGATGTGGCGGCTGAGGCGATGGGCTTCCGACCCTTGCCGGGACGGCCGGAGCGGTTGTTCATCTCCATCAGTGCCCTCCCGCCTCTGCAGCACTGAGCCTCACGGCCCCACCAGTTTCCAGAACCCCCACTTCGCCCCGAAGAGGTCTCGCAGGCGTTCCACATAGGTTGTGTGATCGGGATGTCCCTGCCAGTCGTCGATGCGGGCGGCCAGCTGCTCACAGCTGCGCAGATGGTCGGCGGCATAGCGATAGCGCTTGGCGCGGCCCATCCACAGGGCAAAGAACACCATGGGCCGCAGCAGCAGCGTGGCCGCCAGGGGATGGTCGGCACTCAGGCGCTCGGCAGCAGCGCTGTGGATGGTGTAAGCATCTCCATCCCACTCCCCTTCGTGGGCGAGCACATGGCGGGCTGCACGGGCCAGGGCTCCCCACTCCACCAGGAAGTGCAGGCCCAGCAAGCTCACAGAATGCTGCTCGGCCACCTGAAGGGCGCGTTCTTCTCCATCCACGTCCTCGAAGTCGTCGAGACGCTTGAGGTAGTCGCGCAGGTGCGGGATCGAGAGGGTCTTGCTGAACCACTGCCAGCGCATCTCCTGGGCCTCAGCGGGACGATTCAGGGCTTCAAGTACAGCGATGCGGCTGTCAAGCCACTGCGAATTCTGCAGAACTCCTGAGTATTCCGTAGCCCCGTCGAGAATCTCCAGGGCCTGCTCCAGCCGCCCGGCGTCCAGCAGGTGTTGGGCCACGCTGGCGGCGATGTCGCGCCAGCGCAGTTCGTCGGCATCGAACTGGGCCAGGTATCCATCCAGATCACCGCGGGCAACTGCGATCTGCAGCAGATGGGTCGTGCCGTCGCAGGAGCCGCGGTTCCGGCAATAGGCATCCAGCAGCTTCAGGCCCCAGTCGCCGAGAGCATCCTTGAGGGCTGGCACAAGCGCATCGAACTGCTCGTAGCTGTTCTCGGCCAGCAGCTCGGCTGCCTGCTCCGCCAGCGTTTCCGGCGCCATCTGGGCAGCCTGGGCCAGCGGTCCCAGTTGTTCAGCTGCCCGCTCGAACACGCCGATCACTGAACCGGTGCCATCGGAGCTGCGCTCGAGCACCCCCTCGGAGAGCTCAAGAAAGCGCAGCAGCAGATCGCAAGCCTGCTTGGGATCTGCTGCTGCGATGGTTCCGGTGATCGCCTGGAGCTGGGCTTCCAGGTCGCTGACCAGGGCTTTGCGTTTGGCCGAATCCACAAACGTTGTGGCGCGATCGATCGCGGCCAGGCGCTTTCTTACTTCCTGGGCGGCGCCGTCGGCTCCCTCCGAAGCGGCCAAGGCAAGGCGCAGCCGCCGCTGGATGACGGCATTGCCACTGCTGACCTCAATCAACAGCTCCGCCAGCGCTGCAGCTCCCAGAGCTTCCAGATTCTTGGCGTTGAGGGTGCGCTTGCTGGCCACGGCTCTAAGCCAGTGCTGGAGTCAGAACCAGCGCAGCGGCCCGCAAACCGAGGGCTGGATCCTGAAGAAGCTTGGCAGCCTGCGGGCTGAGGCCATAGCGGCGCTGCTTGAGGCCCAGGACGCCTTGGGTCTGAGTGATCAACCAGTAGCTGCTGATCAAGGGGCCGCGGGCTACTGACATCAGCAGCGCTCGCTGTTGCAGCATGCCTCGATCAGCGAGGGGGTGAGGGGCAGGGAGCTCTGCAACTGCTGCAGGCAATCGGCGCGGAGTTGAGCGGTCTTGGGGATGAGTCACGGAACCGCCGCGGCCATTCATGCCAACTGTAGATACACAACTCCACGCACCTCGCTGGCCTCCACGTTTTCCAGGTGCCACTGCCGCGGTCCCCGGCCCTGGCTGCAGCCCAGCCGCCTGATCAGCAGTTCTCCAAATCACTCAGCAAGTAGGAAGGTCGCCCTTGCAGGGCTGCAACTGGGCCTGCGCGTTCAAGCCCGAGGCTTGATCAGTTGCCGCACCTGCGGGCCCACCGATCCAGCGCGGCGCTCACAATCGAGGGCCGCAAGGATGTTTTTGCCTGCATCAGCCAGATCGCCGTTCTCTACGGCTTGCATCGCCTGACGCTCCAGGAGCTTCACCTGGGCCAGCAAGCGACTGCGCTGATCTGCAACAACGCCGCCAGAGTTTTCGGAAGATTTGGTTTGCACAGCCTTTGGTTGCTGGATCGCTCTGCAGTTGACTCGGAGCTGACCGAAGATTAAGGACTTGACAATGCTTAGGTGGCAGCCATTAAAACCCTATTAGGACTCAAGCCTAGGAAAGGCTGTCAAAGCAGGAACCAGGATCGATCGAGTGTTGGCAAACTCACACGGACTGGCCTCAGCTCAGACTGCTCAGATCAGGTGCCAGGTTCCTCGCGGTTACCGCCCAGGGCATGGATCTGGGAGCGGAGATATTGGATCCTGGCCTGATCAGCCCGGGAAATGGCTACCGCCAGGGCAAACTGCAGTTTCTCAAGCTGGTGCCCGCCCTCGATGTAACTGCCAACGTCTTGACGGGAGCGCTGGCAGCCTGGGGTAGGGGAAGTGGATAGTGGAGCTTCGGTAATGGAAGCTCCACCAGCAGAGCCCACTGAACCTGAAGGAAGCGAATGGGGAAAAGCCATGGCTTGCTTTCTTCCCATTCTGCCACCCCTGGCCAGGATCAGGCGGCCAGATCCTGCTGGAAGAGCGGCGGCGTACGGCTATCCCCCTGCTGAGAAGCCTGGGATTCAGCCGCGGCAGCGGCCGGCTCGAGCAACTCACGGCAATCGAGCAGCAGCTGGTCGACCCGCTCAAGGCTGGCCAGCTCCTGGGGATGGAGATCGTGTTGGCGCTGCAGCTGCAGATCCATGGCCTCGATCGCCTGTTCCAGCGACACCAATCGCCGCGACAGGGCCGCGACCGTCTGGGCCAGATCCTCAGCGGTACGGCTGATGCGGAAGGAAACCGGTTCGGACGTCATGAAGAGGCTGCGACGGCTAAGCCGATGACAGCACAGATTCAGGTTCGGCTCAAGCTCAACTGCCCGCCTCCCCCTGCCAGCCAGCCGCTGCGATCGCGGCAGCCCCCCTCGACAGAACGCGAGGGATCGATACGTTGAGCGACGGTTCTTTCCAGGCATCACTTCTATGGCCCTCACCCGGTTGGCCGATCTCGGCAGGAGGCGCTGGCTCTCCAGCATGGGTGCCGTGACCGCGAGCCTGGGGCTGGCGGCAGGACTCTCGGCCTCAACGGCCTGGGCCGACAACAGCCCCGCCACCGCGGGCGGCAAGGGGGCGCAGGTGTATTGCTTCATGCGCGCAGCCGGCAACAACCACGACGTGAGCTGGGCCGCGGCCTACTCGCTGATCAAGCGCCAGAGCGCCAGCCTGTTCAAAACCTCTCCAGAACATGCCGCCGTGATGATCACCGAGGCGGTGGTCCAGAATCCGAACACCTATCCAGATTGCGGCCGCTACCTCGGCGACATCTACAGCCGCGCGGCCACCCCCGCCAAGGCCGCAGAGAACGGTGCCACAGCCCCCGCCCCGACCCAAGCCCCCGCCTCCGGCACCAGCCGCAGCGATCGTTACGCCTATTGATCCCCCTGGACAAGTGCGTCCACTGGAGAAAAGATGCGCTGCCGCAGCACCGCAGCCTCGCTGGCACTGCCCCTGCTGACACTGGCCCTGCTGACGGCGGCCTGTGCCGCGGAGGTCGCTGCACCGCGGCGGATCCAGCCCGACGACTGTCTCCGCAACCTGAAGCTGAATGCCCTGGAGCAGGCCCTGCGCCGCTGCGACCGGGTGGTTGCCTCCTTTCCCAGCGATCCGGCGCCGCTCAACGAGCGCTTTGTGCTCCACAGCCTGCAGGGCAACCCCGTGGCCGCCTGTCGCGATATCGCCCAGGCCCAGGCCCTGGCCAGGGCACTGCCGGCGGAGCGCCTGCCGCTGCAACTGCGCACCGAATTGCAGGTGCGCCAGGAGAGCTGCCCCTAACTCTCCGCCAGCCGCTCCACCAACTCCCGCACCATCTGGGGCAGGCGTCGCCGTTGCAGCAGGGTGCGTTGGCCATCCAGCAACAGGGCGATCCGCTCGGCCTTGCTGGCGATCAGCCCATCCACCAGGTGGTCGGCAGCCCCCAGCTGCAGCCAATGGCATTGCAGCGGTGCAGCCATGCCAATGCGATGGCAGCGATCTTCGGCCTGCTCGGCGTCGCCTGGGGTCCAGGGCCGCTCCAGCAACACCACATGCCTGGCCCGGCTGAGCGTGAAGCCGAGGCCACCGGCGCCGAAGCTGGCCAGCAACAGCTGGGATTGCCCCTGCTGAAAGGCGTCCACCGCCGCCTGACGCTCCTGGGGACGCTGGCGGCCGGTGAGCAGCGAACCCCCGAAGCGTTCGTGCAGGCGCTGGGCGCTGGCCACAAAGGCGCTGAACAGCACCACGGGCTCAGCCGCGGCCAGAAATTGCTCCAGCAACTGGGCCGCTGCCGCCAGTTTGTAATCGGATCCGATCTGACGCAGGGCGGTGAGCATCGCCAGGGCCTCCGCATCGCGACGGACCTCGCCAAGGGCCACCCTGCGGCGATAGTCGGCCACCTTGGCGCCGATGCGGTGCTCGAAACCCCGCGCCGCTTGGTCATCCAGGCTCACCGGCAGCAGCAGCCGGCACTTGGGTGGCAGATCCAGGCAGTCCTGCTTGCGGCGGTGCAGCACCAGGGGGCGACAGAGGCGGCGCAGCTCCTCGAGGTTGGTCGCACCATCGGCTTGCCAGCGGCGCTGGCCGCCGCGCTCACACCAGTGCCCCTGGCCGTAGCGCTCCTCGAAGCGACGCTGGTCGGCGGCCAGGGGGTGGCCGATCGCAGCCAGCAGCGGAAACAGCTGACGGGGGCGACCATTCTTCATCGGGGTACCGGTGAGCAGCCAGATGGCCCGCAGCCGGGGGTGGCGAGCCAGCCGCAGGAAGGCCTGGCTGCGGCGGGCCGCCAGGTTCTGGGCGAAATGGGCCTCATCAGCGATCACCACACAGCCGGCCGCGGGCAAGGCCGCGGGCAGGCGCGCCCAGCTGTGCAGTTCCAACTGCAAGCCCAGGGCCAGGGCCTCCTGGCGCCAATGCTGATGGAGACCAACCGGCGCCAGCACCACGATGCGGCAATCCGCCAACCGCACCATCGCCCGGGCCGCCACCAGGGCCGTCAGCGTCTTGCCCAGCCCCATGGCATCGGCCAGCAGGGCGCCCCGCCGCGCCAGCAGCCAGCGCACGGCCAGGCGCTGGTGGGCGAAGAGGCTGCGGCCATCCGGGAGGGGAACCTCCGCTGCCGCAGCCTCAATCAGCCGGCGGTGGGGCGGCAGGGGCGGCAGCGGCTGCAACAGCCAGGCCATCCACTGGGCCAGTTCGGCATCGATCACAAAGCGTTGGCCGAGCATCGCCGAGAGTGCGGCGGCCGCCTCGAGCGGGAATTCCCAGCCGCGCAGCTTTGATCGCCAAACTCCGGCGGGCCGCAGGGCCCGCAGCTGGGCCTGGGTAACGGCATCGAAGGGGGCGATGACCTCGATCAGCCCCGTGGGACCAAGCCGCAGCAGACAACGCCGATGAACAGCTTCAGGCGAGGCGGGAACGGTGAACAGCCACCGATGGCACGCCAATCAATCTAAAGGGCCTGGGGCCGCTGGCAAGAAAACCTGAAACTGCAATCGTCGACACATTGGCAGCCGTTGGCCTGGGGCAAGAATCAGTGCACCCGAATGATTCTGATGCAGGTCAGGGATGCGGTCTTCCTTGAGGATCTCTGCCCGAAGTTACGTGTTCGACGCTGGAGGCAGTCGCTCCACACTTTTACGAACAAGTGCTGTATTTATTGCGGCCTGCCTTCTGAATCGATTGATCACATCCAGCCCCAGAGCCGCGGCGGCCTGAGCGTGACCGAAAACTGTGTGCCGGCCTGCCTGGCCTGCAACGGCCACAAAAGCGACCTCGATGCCTTCGTGTGGTATCGCCAGCAGCGCTTTTATGACCCCAGGCGGGCCATGGCGATCCGGGCCTGGATGGATGGCGACATGCGCCTGGCCGTGCGACTGCTGCAGTGGGCGGCCCCGGAGATCGATCGCTCCCGCCCAGCCAAACCGGATCGCAACCGCAGGCCCCTGAATCAGGGCGGCTGGTCGCTGCAGGCAGCCTGAGGGGCCTGGTGCTCACCAAACCCGGCAGGCCTCAGCGCCATGGTGACGCTGGCAGATATCTGCCTGAGCCCGCGGCTGCTCCGGTGCCAGCAGCATCGCCAGCACCAGGCCGGCCAGCACCGCAAGGCTCAGCCCCAGCCCCGTGGTGCAACCCGCGGCCGCTCGAGGCCGCGCCCCAGCCAGCGCTGAGTTAGAGAGAGAGCCGCAGCTCGCAGAGACTGCCATGGCAAAACCGTGAAACTAATACACTTGTACTCATGACGTTGGCGCCTGTCAACCCGGCGCTGCTGGAGCAGGCCCGCGCCCTGGCCGCCGGGCCATCAGCCCAGCGGATCGAAGGCCTGCTGGTGCTTGGGGGCGGCTACACCGGCCAACGGCTGGCCAGGGTGCTCGGCGCCGCCGGCATACCGGTGACCCTGACCAGGCGAGCGGAGCCTGCCGGCAGCGCCAACAACCCATCTGGCCCAGCCAGTGGGGAGCCGCAGTGGCGCTGGCTCCACTTCGATAGCGAACAGGAAACACCGCTGGAGCCCGGCGCCTGCAGCGGCATCAGCCACGTGCTGGTCACCATCCCGCCCAATGCCGAAGGCGAGGATCCCTGCCTGAAGCAGCTCGGAGCACTGCTGCGGCAGCTGCCGCTGCATTGGCTGGGATACCTCTCCACCACTGGCGTCTATGGCAACTGCGACGGCCGCTGGGTGAACGAAGACGCCCCGGTTTTGCCGGGGCTGCCCCGCAGCCAGGCCCGGCTGGCCTGCGAACAGGCCTGGCGCGCCAGCGGCCTGCCGCTGCAGATCTTCCGGTTGCCGGCCATCTACGGACCGGGCCGCTGCCCCTTTCAGGCACTGGCTGCCGGTCGGAGCCGCTTGATCCACAAGCCTGGCCAGGTGTTTTCCCGCATTCATGTCGACGACATCGTGGGGGCCCTGCTGCACAACCTGGCCCTGCCGGCGGCCCAACGGCCGGCGGTGCTCAACGTGGTCGACGACCATCCCTGCCCGTCGAGCGAGCCGCTGGCCTATGCGGCCCATCTGGCCGGCTGCCGCCTGCCGCAGGTGGAGAGCTTCGAGGCGATCGCCCCAACAATGAGTCCGATGGCCCTCGGCTTCTGGCGTGAAAACCGCCGGGCCAGCAACCGCCTGCTCTGCCGCACACTCGGCTACCGCCTGCTCTACCCCAGCTTCCGGGAAGGCTTGCGCGCCTCCTGGCAGGAGGAGCGCTGGACGAGCGGCTGAGAAGGCTCAGCGGGGCGGCTCTGGCTCGCAGCCGGGGGCCGGATCATCAGCCACGAAGGGCACCCCGAGGTCCTTCAGCATCAACCCCCAGCGCACCTGCAGCCAACCCCGTTGCAGGCCCGTTCCAAGGCCGAACAACAGCAGACCCACCAGCAACAAACGCACCATGGGAGATCCGATCGGCCAGGGACCTGCGCTTCAACCTAGGGGAGGTGGGTTGGCCCTGTGCCTGGGCGACCCGGCCGGGATCGGCGCCGAAGTGAGCCTCAAGGCCCTGGCGGCGCTGCGCCAGCGGGCCATCCCGGTGGTGCTGGTGGGCTGCCGCAGCTGGCTGGAGCAGAGCTACCAGCGGCTTCGGCCCCTCAGCGCCGAGCCCCTGGCCGATCCGGGCGACTTCGAAATCCTCGATCTGCCTCTCGCCGAGCCAGTGAGCAGCGGTGTCAGCACGGCGGCGGCAGGGGAGGCCAGCTTCCAGTGGCTCACTGCGGCCTGCGCCCTGGTGCAGGCGGGCCGCTGCCGCAGCCTGGTGACCGCACCGATCGCCAAGGCCGCCTGGCATGCCGCCGGCCATCCCTATCCGGGACAGACCGAGCGGCTGGCGGAGCTGGCCGGTGGAGTGCCGGTATCGATGCTGTTCACCGCCCTTGCCCCCGGGGGCCACTGGCGCTTCAACACCCTGCTGGCCACCACCCACATCCCCTTGGCCGCGGTGCCAGGGCAGCTCTCGGCAGCCTTGGTACAGGCGAAGTTGACGGCCCTGGCGGGCTTCTGCCGGCGGTTCAGCGCCAGGCCCCAGCTGGTGGTGGCTGGCCTCAATCCCCATGCCGGCGAAGCAGGCCAGCTCGGGCGTGAGGAGATCGACTGGCTGATCCCAGCCCTGCAGGCCTGGCAGGCCGACAATTCTGGTGTGCTGCTGCGAGGCCCACTCCCACCGGACACCTGCTGGCTGGATGCCAGCGCCGCTTGGCAAGGAAACGCCACGGGCCCGGACGGATACCTGGCCCTCTATCACGACCAGGGCCTGATCCCGGTGAAGCTGCTGGCCTTCGATGCCGCCGTGAACACCAGCCTCGGCCTGCCGTACCTCCGCACCTCCCCCGACCATGGCACCGGTTTTGCGATCGCCGGCCAGGGGGTGGCCCGCTCAGCGAGCATGGAGGCCGCCATCCTGACGGCCTGGGAACTGGGTTGAGGCGCCGGCAGGCCGCAGCTCTGCTCAGCCGGGCTTGACGCGCATCAGCACCTGGCCGAATTCAACCGGGGTGCCGCTTTCCACCAGGATCTCCACCAGTTCGCCCACCACTTCCGATTCGAGTTCGTTCATCAGCTTCATCGCCTCGAGGATGCAGACGGTCTGACCGATGCTGATGCGGGCTCCCAGTTCAACGAACGAGGGCTCGCCGGGGGCCGGCGCCCGATAGAAGGTGCCCACCATCGGGGCCGTGATCTCGAGCAGATCGCCGCGAACGGCAGCGGCGGCCGGCGGCGGCGGTGAGGGGGCAGGGGCGCTGCTCGGGGCGGGCGACGCCGGAGCGCTGCTGGCGACGGCCGCCGGGGCCTGCAGCATGGCCACCGGGGCGGCCAGAGGCAGGTTGCGACGTACCTCGAGGCGGAAGTCGTCGCCCTCGAGCTTGAGTTCCTGGATGTCGCTGTCCCCGAGCAGGGCCAGGAGCTTGTGGAGCTGGTCGTGGTCGAGCTGCATGGCGATCAGTTCTCCCGGCCCAGGTAGCTGTCGGTGCGGGTATCGATCTTGATCTTCTCGCCGATCGAGAGAAACAGGGGCACCATCACCTGGGCGCCGGTCTCCACGATCGCGGGCTTGGTGCCGCCGGTGGCGGTGTCACCCTTGACGCCCGGATCGGTCTGGGTGATCTCCAGCACCACCGAGTTGGGCAACTCCACCTCCAGGGGTTTGCCGTTCCAGGCCACCACGTTCACTTCCATGCCCTCCTTGAGGTACTTGCGGCTGTCGCCGATCTGCTTGGCGGTGAGGCGGGTTTCCTCATAGGTGCCCATGTCCATGAACACGAAGTCGTCCCCGTCCATGTAGGTGTGCTGCAGGGTGCTCTTCTCAAGCACCGCCTGGGGCAGCATCTCGCCGGCGCGGAAGGTTTTCTCCACCACGCTGCCGCTCTGAACCGCCTTGAGCTTGGTGCGCACGAAGGCCGATCCCTTGCCGGGCTTCACGTGCAAAAACTCCACAACCCGCCAGACCTGGCCGTCGAGCTCGATCGAGGTACCGGTACGAAAGTCGTTGCTGGAGATCATTCCGGCGGGTCGGATCTGGCGGATTGTACGGCTGGCTACCGGAGCAATCCCGCCGTCACCGGCCAAAGCCCCCTGGGACTATGCCAAAGTCCAGGCAGGTACTGGATCGAGCGATGGCAGCCGTCCACAGACACTGGTGGTCAGCTCTGGCCCTCAGCCTCACTCTGGCCCTGGTTTTGCTCGGTGTTCCGATCGCAGAGGCCGCCCTGCCCCCTGGGAATGCGGTTACCGACCCGGCAGCCCTGCTGCGCAATGCCCTGCCGATCAATGCACCCGATCTGCAGGAGCTGCAGCACAGATTGGAGTCCACCAGCGACGACCTGCGGGCCAAGCGCTGGGGAGCCCTGATCAGCGCCGTGCGCCGCAGCCAGTCCCAATTCGGCAACCGTCGCAACACCATCCAGCAAGGCTTCAGTGAAGCGGATCGGGATCGGGCCGCCGGCCTGCTCAACCAGCTCGAGGAGCAGCTGCAAACCCTGGCTGAAGCCACTGATCAGCAGAACCGCGACGACTTCCTGACCGCACGGCGCGCCGCCCTGGCCACAATCGGCGAGGCCGAGGACCTGCTCGTGGGTCCCTTCCCGTTTGCCATCCCCAGCGACTTCGATGCCCTGCCCCGGCTGCTGGGACGGGCGACGGTGCAGCTCAGCACCAACAAGGGCGATCTGACGGCAGTTGTGGACGGTTACAACGCCCCGATCACCGCCGGAGCCTTCGTTGATTTGGTGCAGCGGGGCTTCTACGACGGTCTGCCCTTCAGCCGCGCCGAGGATTTCTACGTGCTGCAGACGGGTGATCCCGAGGGCCCCGAAACCGGCTTCATCGATCCCAGCAGCAAGGCCGAACGCAAGGTGCCCCTGGAGATCCGGGTGCCAGGCCAGCAGGCGCCCTTCTACAACCAAACCTTCGAGGATCTGGGGATGTTCAAGGCCGAACCGATGCTGCCCTTTTCCACCAAAGGCACCCTGGGCTGGGCCCATTCCGACAATGCCCTCAACGATGGCTCCTCCCAGTTCTTCCTGTTTCTGTTCGAGCCGGAGCTCACCCCGGCCGGGCTGAACCTGATCGATGGCCGCTACGCCGCCTTCGGCTATGTGGTGGATGGCTTTGATGTGCTCGAAGAGCTCACCGCCGAAGACGGCATCGTCAAGGCACGGGTGATCGAGGGCAGCGAGAATCTCAAACCGAACGCCTGACGGCGCGATGAGCTCCAGCCCAGGCCAGTTAGGTGCTGGCGAAACCCTGGCCGAGCTGGGGGAATGGGGGCTGATCCAACGGCTGGCGGCGTTCGCAGCTCCGGGGCAGTTCAACGACGATGGGGCCCTGCTGCAGCTGCCCCGGCAGGCGGGCCGTGACAGCCGGCTGGTGATCAGCAGCGATGTGCTGGTGGACGGGGTGCACTTCAGCGATGCCACCACCGGCGCCGCTGACGTTGGCTGGCGAGCGGCAGCGGCCAACCTCTCCGATCTGGCTGCCATGGGCTGCCACTCGGCCCTGGGAGTGACCGTGGCCCTGGTGGCGCCTTCCCAGACCCCATGGCGCTGGGTTGAAGGGGTGTACACGGGCCTCAGCGCCGCCCTGGCAGACGCGGGCGGCGAGCTGCTGGGGGGCGACTGCAGCGGCGGCAGCCAGCGGCTGCTGGCGATCACGGCCATCGGCCTGGTGGGCGCCGCGGCCCCGATCCAACGCTGCCAGGGCCGGCCCGGCGACCTGCTCGTCAGCAGCGGCGACCATGGCCTGAGCCGGCTGGGACTGGCCTTGCTGCGGGGCGAGCTGAGCAGCGCCGAGCTGGCTGCCCTGCCCGAGCAGCTGGGACATAGGGCCATCAGCTGTCACCGCCGCCCCAGGGCCCGCTTCGATGCTGTGCGCGCCCTGCAGCAAAGCCAGCAGCAACAGCCCTGGCGCGTAGCCGGCACCGACAGCAGCGATGGTCTGCTGGCCGCCCTGGGCTTCCTGGCCGCCGCCAGCGGCTGCACCGCCGTGCTGGAGCGGGCGGCCCTGCCGCTGGATCCCGCCATGGCCTCCCTCCCCCAGGCTGAAGGCTGGTGCCTCTCTGGCGGCGAAGACTTCGAACTGGTGCTGGCGCTGGCACCAACCTGGGCCCACAGCCTCTGCCAGACCCTGCCCGGGAGCCGGCTGCTGGGCAGGCTGGAGCAGGGAGCCCCGCAGGTGCTCTGGGCCGAAGACCGGCAGCCGGTGACAAGCCCGCAGCCAGGCTTTGATCACTTCCGCTGAGGCAGGGAAGGAATAAAAAACCGCCCCCGAAGGGGCGGTAAGGCGAATGGCTCCGTTCAGGCCAGCTGCAGAAGCTTCACTTCCATTTCTGGGCAACGATCTCGGCCAGATCGACAACCCGCTGGCTGTAGCCCCACTCGTTGTCGTACCAGGCAATCACCTTCAGCATGTTGCCGCCCATAACAAGGGTGAGGTCGGAGTCGATGATCGTGGATTCATCGGTGCCGGCGTGGTCGCTCGACACCAGGGGCAGATCGGAATACTTGATGATGCCCTTCATGGCATTTTCCGATGAGGCCTTGAGCACCGCGTTCACCTCCTCCTTGGTGGTGTCGCGGCTGATATCGAGCACCATGTCCACCACAGACACGTTGGGGGTTGGCACCCGCATGGCGATACCACTGAGTTTGCCCTTCATCGGCGGGTAAACCAAAGCCACCGCCTGGGCAGCGCCAGTGCTGGTGGGCACGATGTTCACTGCGGCAGCCCGGGCACGGCGCAGATCGCGGTGGGCCGCGTCGAGAATGCGCTGGTCACCGGTATAGCTGTGGGTGGTGGTCATCGTGCCCTTGACGATGCCGAACTCCTGATCCAACACCTTGATGACAGGGGCCATGCAGTTGGTGGTGCAACTGGCATTGCTGAGAATGTCCCAGTCTTCGTGGCGGTATTGATCGGCGTTGACGCCGACCACGAACGTGCCCACTTTTGCTCCCTTGCCGGGAGCCGTGAGAATCACCTTCTTGGCGCCGGCTTCAAAGTGCTTGCTGGCTCCCACATCGTCGTTGAACACACCGGTGGACTCAATAACCAGATCCACGCCCCACTCCTTCCAGGGAAGATTGGCTGGATTGCGGTCATAGAAGACCTTGATCTCCTTGCCGTTGACGTAGATGGCATTGTCGGTGGTGGTGACCTCGACGCCCCGCAGGGGGCCGAGCATCGTGTCGTACTTGAGCAGGTGGGCGTTGGTGGTGGTGTCACCGGAGCCGTTGAGACCCACCAACTCGATGCCGGTATTGGCGCCGCGGCTCAGCCAGCAGCGCAGAAAGTTGCGGCCGATCCGCCCAAAACCATTGATCGCAACGCGCAGTGTCATGGCAGGAAGCGGTGGCGACCGCTGGCAAGGGATTTCGGCAGCCGATCATACAGAGTCATTATTCTGATCTCCACACAGGCTGGCTGGCCCCGACCAAGGTTTCGAGGCTTGAAGCCGGCGGGGCCGCGGGCGGGACAGGCGGGGCCAGCGGCCTTAACCTCGGCGCACCACACCGATCCGACGTCGGACCCCATCTGGAGTCGCCCTTGGCCTTGAAGCCCCTGGCCCTGACGCTGGATCCACGCCAGCCCCTCCACTTCATCGGCGTCGGTGGCATCGGCATGTCGGCCCTGGCAGGAATCCTGGCCGAACGGGGCTTTGCCGTGAGCGGCTCCGACCCGCGCGACAACGCCGTGGTGCAGAACCTTCGCCAGCGGGGCGTGCGGGTGTTCCGTGAACAGAGCGGGTCCACGATCGCCGCCATCCGCAGCGGCACATCCAGCAGCCCCAAGGTGGTGGTGAGCAGCGCCATTCCGGAGAGCAACCCAGAACTGGCCGAAGCCCGCCGTGCCGGCCTGGAGATCTTCCATCGCTCCGATGTGCTGGCAGGCCTGATCAACAGCCAGCCATCGATCGCCGTGGCCGGCAGCCATGGCAAAACCACCACCAGCACCCTGTTGGCCAGCCTGCTGCACAGCGCCGGCCAGGAACCCACCGCCGTGGTTGGCGGCATCGTGCCGGCCTTCGGCAGCAACGGTCGGCAGGGCCTCGGCCGGCTGCTGGTGGCCGAAGCCGATGAATCCGACGGCTCGCTGGTGAAATTCAAGCCAGGCCTCGGGGTGATCACCAACCTTGAACTCGACCACACCGACCACTACCCCGACCTGGCGGCCCTGATCGCCACCCTCAAGCGCTTTGCCTCCGGCTGCGAGCGCCTGCTGGCCAACCGCGATTGTCCAATCCTGCGGCAGCACTTCGAGGCCACGGCCTGGTGGTCGATCACCAGCCCCGCTGAGGTGGAGTTCGCGGCCATCCCCGTGGAGGAGAGGGGCGACGGCACCGTGGCCGACTTCTACGAACAGGGGGTGCTCGTGGGCCAGCTGCAGCTGCCCCTGCCAGGACGCCACAACCTCAGCAATGCCGCAGCCGCCCTGGCGGCCTGCCGGCTGGAAGGGGTGGCCTTTGCGGAGCTCCAGGCGGGCCTGGCCAGCCTCCGCTGCCCGGGGCGCCGCTTTGATTACCGCGGCAGCTGGCAGGAGAGGCTGATCGTTGACGACTACGCCCACCACCCCAGCGAGGTGGCGGCCACCCTCGCCACGGCCCGCCTGATGGTGAGCAGCGGCCGTAGCCCGCTGCCCCGCAGTCCGGAGCGGCTGCTGGCGGTGTTCCAGCCCCACCGCTACACCCGCACGGCCGAATTCCTGGAGGGATTCGCCAAGGCCCTCAGCGTGGCCGATCTGGTGCTGCTGGCCCCCCTCTACACCGCCGGCGAGGCCCCGATCGCCGGCATCTCAAGCGATGCCCTGGGCGCAGCGATCCAGCTGCTGCGCCCGGAGCTGCCCGTGACGGTGGCCGCCAGCCTCGACCATCTGGCCCAGCTCGTGGCCGAGCAGAGCCTGGCCGGCGACCTGGTGCTGGCCATGGGGGCCGGTGATGTGAACGGTCTCTACGAGCGGCTACCCGCCGGCACGGAGCAACTCCCCAGCCCGCTCGCCCACGCCGCCTGAGCATGGCAGCGGTCAGCGCGCCCCCTGGACTTCGCCGCGGCATCCGGCTTGAGGACTACACCACCTGGAGGGTGGGCGGACCGGCCGCCTGGTTCGCCGAACCGGAGCAGGGCGAGGAGCTGCTGACGCTGGTGCGCTGGGCCCTGGAACAGGGCCTGCCCCTGCGCAGCATCGGCGCCGGTTCCAACCTGCTGGTGAGCGACGCCGGCCTTGAGGGGTTGACCCTCTGCACCCGCAAGCTGCAGGGGAGCAGCCTGGACGCCGCGCAGGGGTGGATGGAGGCCCTGGCAGGTGAACCGCTCCCCACCCTGGCCAGGAGGGCAGCGCGGGCGGGGCTGAGCGGCCTGGAGTGGGCCGTGGGCATTCCGGGCACCGTGGGCGGAGCGGTGGTCATGAATGCAGGCGCCCAGGGGGGCTGTACGGCGGAATGGCTGAGGGAGGTCACCGTGCTCGACCCCCGCCAACCCGAGCGCCCCTACGTGCTCAAGGCCGACGCCCTCGACTTCGCCTACCGCCACAGCCGCCTGCAGCAGGAACCACTGCTGCTGCTCTCGGCCCGCTTCCAATTGGATGCTGGCCACGACCCCGCCGAGGTGACGCGCCGCACCAGCGCCAATCTGCACAGCCGCACCAGCAGCCAGCCCTACCAGCAACCCAGCTGCGGCAGCGTTTTCCGCAATCCTGAACCGCTCAAGGCCGGCCAGCTGATCGAAGCGCTGGGGCTCAAGAGCCTGAGCATCGGCGGCGCCCAGGTATCGCCGATCCATGCCAACTTCATCGTCAACACAGGCCAGGCCACGGCCGCCGAGATCACCGCCCTGATCGAAGCGGTTCAGGAGCGGGTCTGGCAGGGCCATGGGGTGCGCCTGCATCCTGAGGTGAAGCGGCTCGGCTGAAGCGGCTCGGCACCGGCCCCGGGCAGGACTGACCGCGGCTGGGCTTGGCCTTAGCCTGCCCCTAACGCGTGCAGTTCCATGGCCGGCTTCGGACTCCCCAATTTCGGACAACTCACCGAAGCCTTCCGCAAGGCCCAGCAGATCCAGCAGGACGCCCAGAAACTCCAGGAAGAGCTCGATGGGATGGAGCTGGAGGGCACCAGTGCCAACGGACAGGCGAGCGTCTGGCTCTCCGGCAACCAGCTGCCCCTGCGGGTGCGCCTGGCCCCTGAACTGATCGCTGAGGGTGCAGCAGCCACCGAGGCGGCCACCCTCGAGGCCCTGCAGGCCGCCTACGAGCGCTCCACGGGCACGATGAAGGAGCGGATGGAGGAACTCACCGGCGGCCTGAACCTCAATCTTCCTGGCCTGGGCGGCTGATGGCCCCGCTGCCGCCGTCGTTGTCGTTGGCCAGCTGCTGACGCTGGCTCCGCCTGGATGGCTGGCGCAGGGAGGCCTTGAGCCGCGGCTCGAGCCGATCTCCCCGCTGCCGCAGACCCGGCTCCTGGTCCAGCTCGGCGCCGCTGCTGAGGCGCTCCTTCTGCTCTAGGCACTCTTCCAGGCAGTTCAAGTAGAGGGGAAAACGATCCCAGCCGGCGGCGACGACGCAGCCCGGATCGCCGCGGTGCAGGCAATTGCTGAAGCGGCAGCTCGCTTCGGCCAGGCAGGCGCGCAGCTCGGGGAAGCAGGCGGCCAGCTCAACAGGGTCAGCGGGCAGCTGGGGGCGGTTGAAACCAGGACTGTCGGCCAGCAGGGCCCCGGGCGCCAAGGCAAACAGCTCCACATGGCGGGTGGTGTGGCGACCGCGCTGCAGGCGCCCGGAAACGGCCCCAACCCGCAGCTGCAGCTGGGGCAGCAGGGCATTGAGCAGGGAGCTCTTGCCCACTCCAGAGGGGCCGCAGAGCACGGCGATGCCAGGGAGGGCCAGCCGCTGCCGCAGCGGCTCAAGTCCACTGCCGCTGACAACGGAGACCAGGGCAGGGTCGTAGCCCCAGAGGCTGAGGCGCCGCCGCCAGAGCTCGGCTTGCTCAGGGCTGGTGCGGTCGACCTTGGTGAGCACCAGCTGCACCGGCCGGCCGGAGGCTTCAGCCGTGACCAGGAAACGGGTGAGCTGCAGCGGGTCGGGGCTGGGTTCAGCCAGGGCGATCACCACCACCACCCGATCCACATTGGCCACCGCCGGCCGCTGCAGCGGTGGCGCCTGGCGGGGTTCAATGGCGGCCACGGCGCCGCGGCCGGCGGCCCAGTCGATGCCCTCCAGCCGCACCCGATCCCCCACGCAGATCTGCTGGCCGCTCTTGCCCAATCGTGTGCGGCGGGTGCAGAGCAGCGTCCCGGCCTGGCCCGGCGCCGCCTGATCGAGCTGCACCCGGCAGAAGTTGGCCTGCAAAGCCACCACCAGCCCGAGCGCCTGGCCGGGGGCCTCAGCCCCCATGCCGGCCGATCAGCAAACGCACGGCCGCCCCATCGAGGCGCTGGAGCTCCACACGGTGACCCGCAGCGCTCAGGCCTTCGGCCACCATCTGCTCGGGCTCACCAGCATCGAGATCCAGCTGCAGCCAGCTGCCGGCCGGGAGCTTCTCGAGGGCGAGCCGGGCGCGGATGAAATTCAGCGGACAGGGGGTACCGCGCAGATCCAGGCTGGCCACGGGCTGGGGCAGGGGCTCAGGAAGGCTCATCCGCCGCCGAACAGCCCGCCGAACAAACCACTTTTGTGGTGGTGGCGTTGGCCCTTGCTGCTGTGGTGGCCGGCGAGCTGCTCGAGCAGCGCCCGTTCATCGGCGCTGAGCTTGCTGGGTAGCTGCACCTGGACGGTGAAGAGATGGTTGCCGCGGGCCACCGGATTGCCCAGCTTGGGCACCCCCTTGCTGGCCAGACTGAGCACGGCCCCGGGCTGGGTGCCGGCGGGAACCTCGAGGGTGGCGCTGCCATCCACGGTGTCCACCTCGATCGTGTCGCCGAGGATCGCCTGCAAATAGTTGAGCTTGAGATCGGTGTGGATGTTGAGCCCATCGCGGCGCAGCACCGGATGGGACTGCACCGCCAGGAACACATAGAGATCCCCAGCCGGCCCTCCCCGCTGGCCGGCATTGCCCTCACCGGAGACCCGCAGGCGGGTGCCCGTGTCGACCCCGGCAGGAATGTTGATCCGCAGCTTCTTGCGCACCTGCTGGACCCCCTGGCCACCGCAGGCGGTGCAGGGATCGGCGATCACCTGGCCGCTGCCCTCGCAGCTGGGGCAGGGTGCCACCTGGGTGAAGTTGCCGAAGGGGGTGCGGGTAGCTCGCCGCACCTGGCCGGCGCCGCCGCAGGTGCCGCAGGTGGTGGGTCCACTGCCTGCCTTGGCCCCGGAGCCCTTGCAGCTGTTGCAGGTTTCGAGGTGGCGGATCTGCACCTCCCGCTCCTGGCCGAAGATCGCGTCGTTGAACTCAATGCTCAGATCGAGGCGCAGATCGTCGCCCTGGCGCGGACCGCGGCGGCGGGCGCCCGCCGGCCCGCCGCCACCACCGCCACCGCCGAAGCCGCTGAAGAAGGTTTCGAAGAGATCGGCAAAGCCGCCCATATCGCCCATGTCGGGCATGCCGCCGCCGCCGCCCAATCCGGCTTCGCCGAACTGGTCGTAGCGGGCGCGGGTCTGGGGATCGCCGAGCACCTCGTAGGCCCGGCCGATCTCCTTGAACCGCTCTTCAGCGCCGGCGTCTTTGTTGACATCCGGGTGGTACTGGCGAGCCATGCGGCGATAGGCCCGCTTGAGGGTGTCAGCGTCGGCATCCCGGCTTACCCCCAGCAGGTCGTAGTAGTCGGCCATCTTGAGCGCCCCTCCGGGTCACCCTAAAACCAGGCGGCACCGGCCCTGAAGGGGTGAGAACCGACCCTCAGGGCTGGGAATCCATGCCCTGGGGCTCGCCGGCGCCGGCCGCTTCCTCTGAGGGGCCTGGGCCCATCGACACCTTCACCAGCGCATGGCGGAGCACCCGGCCATTGAGGTGGTAGCCGCGTTGCAGCTCCTCAATCACCACATCCTCGGGATGGTCGTGGCTGGGTTCACGCATCACCGCCTCATGCAGGCTGGGATCGAAGGGCTCCCCTTCCACCCGCATCGGCGAAACGCCCAGCTGCTTGAACACCTCCACCAGCTGCTTGTAGAGCCCCTGGTAGCTGCGGTGCAGGGTCTGGGCCTCCTCGTGCTGGGGGTTGAGCTGCTGGCGGGCGCGGTCGAAGTTGTCGACCACGGGCAGGATCTCGCTGAGGGTGGTGCAGGCGATCTGGAGCTTCAGATCCTCCTGGTCACGGCTCTGGCGCTTGCGGAAGTTGTCAAAGTCTGCGGCGATGCGCATGTACTGGCCGCGCAGGCTCTCATGTTCGGCCTGCAGGCTCTGGAGCTGCTGTTCCAGCTCCTGGATGCGATCACCGGGCCCGCCAGCTCCGGCCTCCGCAGCCGGTTCATCGACCGCCTGGGATCCAGCCGGATCGGGCTGATCCGCCTGATTGAGCTGGGAATCGGGCCCCGCCTCGGCTGGAGCGGACGCCGCAGCGTCGGGCGGGAAGGGGGAAGCGTCGCCACTCATTGCTGACTGAACCGCCAATCGGACCTAAAACATCTTGAAGGGCCACGCGCGCCCCCCACAAGCGGCGGAAGCCCGCACCACCCCGGCCACTGCCATGACTGCCACCCCCGTACGCCCTGTCCCGCCAGCCATCAGTGCTGAACAGCAGCGGTTGGAGGTGGAGCTGCTGCTGGGGGAACCGGTGCTGCCAAGCGAGCGGCTGGCAGCCAGCGATGCCCGCCTGCTGGCCGCCGATCAGGGCCTGCCACCGGAGCGCTGGCGCAGCCTGGGCTGTCTGCCCCTGCGGCGACTGGCCGGCGGCGAGCTGGTGGTGGCCGTACCCACCCACTGGGGTCCCGAATCCCGCCAGGCGCTGGCAGCCGAACTGGCCGCCGCCGGCCAGAGGACCCAGTTCCAGCTGGCCCTGGCGGCCGAGCTCGCGCCCTGCCTGGAGCGGGCGCTGGCGCTCCAGACCACCCCGGCTCCGGCATCGACACCGGCATCGACACCGACATCGACATCGACACCAACATCGACATCGGAACCGGAACCCGCCGCCCTTGAAGAGCCGTTGAAGGCCCGCTCGCTGCTGGAGAACCTGTCGCTGGCATCGGCCGATGAGGTTCTCACGGCGGTGGTCGATCCCGACGACCTCGAGACCAGCAGCAGCGATGCCAACAGCTCACCGGTGGTGAGCCTGGCGGACCGAATCCTGATCGAAGCCCTGAGCACCGGCGCCAGCGACATCCATGTGGAGCCCCAGGAGGACGGCATGGTGATCCGCTTCCGGCGCGACGGCGTGCTCGAGCAGCTCGCCGACAAGCTGCCCAAGAGCCTGGTGCCGGCCCTCACCTCACGGTTGAAGATCATGGCCGACCTCGACATCGCCGAACGGCGGATGCCCCAGGACGGCCGTATCCGCCGCAATTACCGCGGCCGCACGATGGATTTCCGCGTCAGCACCCTGCCCAGCCGCCACGGCGAGAAGGTGTGTATGCGCCTGCTCGACAGCGGCGCCACCCAGCTCGGCCTCGACTCATTGATCACCGATCCGGAGGCGCGCCGGACCCTGCGGGAGCTGGGCCACAAGCCCTTCGGCATGCTGCTGGTGACCGGTCCCACGGGTTCGGGGAAATCCACCACCCTCTATGCGCTGATCTCGGAGCGCAACGAGCCCGGGATCAACATCTCCACGGTCGAAGACCCGATTGAATACACCCTCAAGGGCATCACCCAGACCCAGGTGAACCGCGACAAGGGGCTGGATTTCAGCACCGCCCTGCGGGCCTTCATGCGCCAGGACCCGGACGTGCTGCTGGTGGGCGAGACCCGCGACCTGGAAACGGCCAAGACGGCCACCGAAGCGGCCCTCACCGGCCACCTGGTGCTCACCACCCTGCACTGCAACGATGCGGCCAGCGCCATCGCCCGCCTCGATGAGATGGGCATGGAGCCGTTCATGGTCAGCGCCTCGCTGCTGGGCATCGTCTCCCAGCGGCTGCTGCGGCGGGTCTGCCCCAGATGCCGGCAGAGCTACCGCCCCAGCGAGAAGGATCTGGGACGCTTCGGCCTGCTGGCCAGCCAGGAAGCCGAGGTGAGCTTCTTCAAGGCCAAGCGGTCACTCAACCCGAACGGCAACGCCGAGGCGGACGCCTGTCCCACCTGCCAGGGCAGTGGCTACAAGGGCCGGGTGGGGGTTTACGAGATCCTGCGCATGAACGAAACGATCGCCTCGGCCGTGGCCAAACGGGCCAGCACCGATGTGATCAGGCGCCTGGCCCTCGAGGGCGGCATGAAAACCCTGCTTGGCTACGGCCTCGACCTGGTGCGCCAGGGACTCACCACCCTCGAGGAAGTGGAACGGATGCTGCTCACCGACACCGGCCTGGAATCGGAACGGCGGGCCCGCGCCCTCAGCACCCTCACCTGCAACCACTGCGGAGCCGGGCTGCGGGATGAATGGCTCGACTGCCCCTACTGCCTGACGCCGCGGGGCTGACCACTGGACAACGGCGCCAGAGTGAACAAACTGAAGGCACTGATGGCTGCAGCGCAACGGGCCCATGGAGCTCCAGATCGAAGACCTGATGGAGCAGCTGGTGAGCGGAGGGGGCAGTGACCTGCACCTGGCCGCGGGCCAGCCCGCCTACGGGCGCTTCAATGGCCAGCTGCGGCCGATGCAGGAGAGCCCCCTCAGCGAGGAGAGCTGCAACCGCCTGATCTTCTCGCTGCTGAATAACTCCCAACGCAAGCAGCTGGAGCAGACCTGGGAACTGGACAGCTCCTACGGCCTCAAGGGGGTAGCCCGCTTCCGAGTGAACGTGTATCGGCAGAAAGGCAGCTACGCCGCCTGCCTGCGGGCCCTTGGCAACAGCATCCCGAGCCTCGAGAGCCTCGGACTGCCACCAGTGGTGGAAGAAATCAGCCGCAAACCCAAGGGTCTGGTGCTGGTGACAGGCCCCACCGGCTCTGGCAAGACCACCACCCTGGCGGCCCTGCTCAACAACATCAACCACACCCGCGCCGAGCACATCCTCACGATCGAGGATCCGATCGAATTCGTGTACACCAGCGACCGCAGCCTCTTCCACCAGCGGGAGGTGAACGAGGACACCCGCAGCTTCGCCAACGCCCTGCGCGCCGCCCTGCGCGAGGACCCCGACGTGATCCTGGTGGGGGAAATGCGCGACCTGGAAACGATCCAGCTGGCTATCTCCGCCGCCGAAACGGGCCACCTGGTGTTCGGCACCCTGCACACCAGCTCCGCGGCCCAAACCGTGGACCGGATGGTGGATGTGTTCCCTCCCGGCCAGCAGACCCAGATCCGCGTGCAGCTGAGCAACAGCCTGCTGGCCGTGTTCTCCCAGACCCTCTGCAAACGCAAGAATCCTGCGCCCGGCAAGTTCGGACGGGTGATGGCCCAGGAGATCATGATCAACACTCCGGCCATGGCCAACCTGATCCGGGAGGGCAAAACCGCCCAGATCTATTCCCAGATCCAAACCGGCGGCCAGATAGGCATGCAGACCCTGGAGAAGTCGTTGGCCGAACTGGTGCAGGCAGGCGAGGTGGCGTTGCCGGAAGCCGAAGCCAAAACAGTGCGCCCGGATGAACTGGGCCGCCTGCTGGGGAGCATCGGCTAACCGCCGCGCCTGAGCACCGATGGCCTCCTTCCTTGCCAGCTACACCACCAGCAGCGGCCAGCGCCGGGAACTGAACCTGGCAGCACCCGATCTGGTGAGCGCCAAGCGGCAGCTGCGGCGGCGGGGCATCCTGGCCACCTCCCTGGTGCCAGCGGAGAAGGCCGGCAACCGCAGCGGCGGCAACCAGGGCAGCGGTGCGAAGTCGCAGCTGAGCCTGAATCTGGGCCGGCTGCTGGAGGCGAAACCGGGCATTCGCGAGAAGGCGGTGTTCGCCAACAAGCTCTCGGCCCTCGTGGATGCCGGCATCCCGATCGTGCGCAGCCTCGATCTGATGGCCTCCCAGCAGAAGATGCCGCTGTTCAAGCGGGCGATCACTGCGGTGAGCCAGGAGATCAACCAGGGGGGCAGCCTGGGCAATGCGATGCGCCAGTGGCCCAACGTGTTTGATCGGCTCAGCATCGCCATGGTGGAGGCGGGCGAAGCGGGCGGCGTGCTGGATGAATCCCTCAAACGTCTTTCCAAACTCCTGGAAGACAACGCCAAGCTGCAGAACCAGATCAAGGGTGCGATGGGCTATCCCATCGCCGTGCTGGTGATTGCAATCCTGGTGTTTCTAGGGATGACGATCTTCCTGATTCCAATCTTTGCAGGCATCTTCGAAGACCTGGGCGCCGAACTGCCGATGTTCACCCAGCTGATGGTGGATCTGAGCAAATTGCTGCGCTCCTCTTTCTCCCTATTGCTGGCTGGAATTCTGGGGATCGGCGCCTGGCTGTTCGGCCGTTTCTACGCCACTCCGGCCGGGCGCCGCCAGGTGGACGCGGTAATCCTCAAGCTGCCTCTGTTCGGCGACCTGATTCAGAAAACTGCCACCGCCAAATTCTGCCGCACCTTCAGTTCCCTCACCCGGGCAGGCGTACCGATCCTGATGTCCCTGGAGATCGTGTATGAAACCGCCGGCAACAGTGTGATCGGCGATGCGATCCTCAGCGCCCGCCAGGAGGTGATGGAGGGAATTCCCCTGAGCAATGCGCTGATTCGCAAACAGGTGTTTCCAGACATGGCAATGAGCATGTTGGCGATCGGCGAAGAAACCGGTGAACTGGATGCAATGCTCTCCAAGGTTGCCGATTTCTACGAAGACGAGGTGGGTGCTTCGGTGAAGGCACTCACCGCAATGCTGGAGCCGGCAATGATCGTGATCGTGGGCGGAATTGTGGGATCAATCCTGCTGGCGATGTATCTACCGATGTTTTCGATCTTCGACCAGATCAAGTAGGGCCTGGCGCCACTGGCTGCAGCTGCGGCGAAGCCGGCGCCAGGGCAGCGGCGATCGCCTGCCCTGCCAGCCAACCGGAACTCCAGCAGTGCTGGAAGTTGAAACCGCCGGTGACCCCATCCACATCGACCAGCTCACCGGCCAGGTGCAGCCCTGGCACCCGGCGGCTCTCCATCGTGGCCAGGTTGAGCTCCCCGAGCGGCACACCGCCGGCGGTGACGAACTCCTCCCCGAAGGGACCCCTGCCCGTGACCGGGTAGCAGCTGGCGGTGAGGGCCGTGACCAGGGCCCCGAGCTCATCGCGACGCAGATCAGCCCAGCGCCGTTCCGGCTCCACACCTGCCGCTGCCAGCAGCTGCAGCCAGAGGCGACGGCTGAGCTCGGGCCAGGGCCGCCAGCTGGCCAGCTGGCGGCGGGCCTGCCGCTGGCGGCCATCCGCCAGCAGGGCCTGCACCTCCTCCACGGAGCGACCACCGCTCCAGTCGATGCGCAACAGGCCGCGGTAGCCGTGCTGCTGCAGGGCCCGGGCCGCAAAGGCCGTCAGGCGCAGGGTGGCTGGCCCGCTCAGGCCCCGGTGGGTGATCAGCACCGCACCCTGCTGGCGAAATCCCACGCCGCCGGGCAGTTCCAAGCTGAGCACTACTGGATCGATGGCCACCCCGGCCAACGCTGTGAGAGCAGCATCGGCGAGGCTGAGGCTGAAAAGAGAGGGAAGCGGCGGCACGATCGTGTGGCCCAGGGCGGCGGCCAGCTTCCGGCCGCTGGGGTGGCCGCCGGTGGCCAGCAACAGCCGCTCACAGCCGAGCGAAGTGGCTGCCGCAGCGGCCTCTCCAGAACGGCGCAGCTGGCAGCGGAAACCCGCAGGCGTTGGCCGCTCCACCCCAACCAGGGCGGTGCCGGGGCACACCTGCACACCCGCAGCCTGGGCGGCACGGCGCAGGGTGTGGATCACCGAGCTGGAGCGCTGGCTGGAGGGGAACAGGCGGCCATCGGCTTCCTCCACCAGCTCGAGGCCATGGTCGTGGAACCAGGCCACGGCATCGCCACTGGCGAAGCGGCTGAAGGGCCCCAGCAGGGGTCTGCCGCCGCGGGGGTAGTGGCCGATCAATTGGAGCGGGTCCCAGCAGGCGTGGGTGACGTTGCAGCGACCACCGCCGCTGATCCGCACCTTCTGCAGCGGTTCGGCGGTGGCCTCAAGCAGCAGCACACCCTGGAGCCCGGCCTCACCGGCGGTGATCGCCGCCATGAAACCGGCGGCGCCGCCGCCGGCGATCACCAGGGGGGCATGGGCAGGCAGCAGGCACGATGGGGGCATGGGCGACATCGACAAAGAAAACGGCAGCGGCAGCGGAAACCAGGCGGCGCTGGAGGCCTTCCGCTTCAGTGTGGCGCCGATGATGGACTACACGGATCGGCACTTCCGGGTGCTGATGCGCCAGATCAGCCGCCGCTGCCTGCTCTACACCGAGATGGTGGTGGCCCAGGCCCTGCACCACAGCAACCGGGCGGCCGCGGCGGAGCCGGCCAGCCAGCGGCTGGAGCGGTTGATCGGCTTCGATCCGCTGGAGAAACCTCTGGCCCTGCAGCTGGGGGGTGAGGATCCCGTGCTCCTGGCAGAAGCCGCAGGGCTGGCGGAAGCCTGGGGCTACGACGAACTCAACTTGAACGTGGGCTGCCCCAGTGCCAAGGTGCAGCAGGGGCGTTTCGGCGCCTGCCTGATGGCCGAACCCGAGAGGGTGGCCGAGGCGGTGGCGGCGATGGCGGCGGCCTGCAAGCTGCCGGTCACCGTGAAACACCGCATCGGCGTGGATGAACGCGACTCCTATGGGGAGCTGCTGGCCTTCGTGGACAGCGTGGCCGCCGCTGGCGCGCGGCGCTTCTGCGTGCATGCCCGCAAGGCCTGGCTGGAGGGCCTCGATCCCAAACAGAACCGCACCATTCCGCCGTTGCGCTACGACCTGGTGCACCGCCTCAAGCTGGAGCGGCCCCAGTTGACGATCGAGCTGAACGGCGGGCTGGAAACGCCAGGCGACTGCCAGCGCGAGCTGGCGCGGGTGGATGGGGTGATGGTGGGCCGGGCCGCCTACGACCACCCGCTGCGCTGGGCGGGGGTGGACCGGGAGATCTTCGGGGAGCCGGACTCCACAGACCTGCGGCCCTCCCAGGTGCTGCGGGGTCTGCTGCCCTACAGCGAGCGCTGGTGCGGCGCCGGGGGGCGGCTCTGGCCGATCGCCCGGCACCTGGTGCACCTGGTGGAGGGCATCAGCGGTGCCCGCCACTGGCGCCGCCAGCTGGCTGAGGCCGCGGGCCAGGCCGGCGCCGGCGCCGAGGTGCTTACAGAAGCCGCCCGCAGCCTCGAGGAGCGGGGGTTTTAAGCAGGGGCCTCTTGATGGAGCCTGCGGGGGAGGGGCGTTAAGGTGACCAGCTTGTTGGCCCACTGAGGCCGGAACTGAATCCCGGCCCGCTTGATTTCAGCCTTCGGCGCCCTTGTAATCGCTGCCGGCGTCGCTATCGCCACCTGCTCCACCGGTTGAGCGCCGCCGCCGGGTGCGTCCCTCCTCGAAGCCGTCGCTTGGGGAACTGGCACCGCCATAGCTGCGATCTTCCCAGCCACGGGCGCCGGAGCCGCGATCACTCGCGCCGCCGCCCGTGCCCGCTCCGCCGTAGCCACCACCGCCATAACCACCGCCGCCGCCACCGGGCCCGCTGCGGCGCGGACCACCGGCAGTGCGGGGTTCGGCTTTGTTGATGCGCAGGGGCCGGCCCATCAGCTCGGCACCCTGGAGGCCCTCAACAGCACGGCTTTCCATCTCCTCATCGGCCATCTCCACAAAGGCGAAGCCCCGCTTGCGACCGGTGTCCCGCTCCAGCGGCAGGGAGCAGTTCGCCACCTCACCGAAGGGGGCGAACAATTCCGCAACGTCTTCCTGCTCGGCGCGGAAGGGAAGGTTGCCAACGAAAATACTCACGGACTGAGGGGGGCCAAAGGCCCAAGACCTCGCCAAGACTAAACCGGCCCACCGAAATCATTGCGTCGGGCGGATGTGCTGGAACGGCTCGAGTCGCTCACGGGCAGCAGAGAGCTGCTGGCGTACCTGCTCGAATCCTGTGCCCCCTTCACTGCGCCGCGCCGCCACCACCTGACGCGGGGTGATCGCCGCGTGGATATCGGCCTCAAAGGCCGGATGCAGCTGCCGCCAGCGCTCCAGGGAAAGATCCCGGAGCAGCACCCCTTCGGCCAGGCAGGCCTTCACCAGGCCGCCCACCAATTGGTAGGCCTCGCGGAAGGGCACACCCTTCGCCACCAGATAGTCGGCCACATCGGTGGCATTGGAGAAATCGGCCGCCACCGCCGCCTCCAGTCGCTGGGGCCGGAATTCCAGACCCTCCTCGAAAAGGATCGCCATCGCTTCCAGGCAATCAAGGCAGGTGCGCACCCCATCGAAGAGGGCTTCCTTGTCCTCCTGGAAGTCTTTGTTGTAGGCGAGCGGCAGCCCCTTGATCATGGTGAGCAGCCCGATCAGGTGGCCGAACACCCGGCCGCTCTTGCCCCGCACCAGCTCCGGCACATCGGGGTTCTTCTTCTGGGGCATCAGGCTGCTGCCGGTGGCGCAGCGGTCGGTGAGGCTGATGAAGCCAAACTCCTCGGAAGCCCAGAGGATCACCTCCTCGCTCAGGCGGCTGAGGTGCACGAGCACCAGGCTGGCGGCGGCCATGAATTCCACTGCGAAATCCCGATCGCTGACGGCATCGAGGCTGTTGTCGTAGATCGCCTCGAAGCCGAGTTCGGCGGCCGTCTGGCGGCGATCGATCGGCACCGGCGTACCGGCCAGGGCCGCCGCCCCCAGGGGACAGATGTTCACCCGCCGGCGCACATCCGCCAGGCGGGCCCGATCGCGCTCGGCCATGGCGATGTAGGCGAGCAGATGGTGGGCCAGGCAGAGCGGCTGGGCCCGCTGCAGGTGCGTGTAACCGGGAATGAGGGTGTCTTCGTGGCGCTCGGCCTGGGCCAGCAGGGCCCACTCCAGGCGCAGCAGGCCCCCGTCGATGGCATCGATCTGGCCCCGCAACCAGAGGCGCATGTCGGTGCCCACCTGGTCGTTGCGGCTGCGGCCGGTGTGCAGCTTCTTGCCGAGGGGCCCGAGCAGCTCGATCAGGCGCCGTTCCACGGCGAAGTGCACATCCTCGGCCTCCAGCCCCGGGCGGAATTCGCCGCCGGCCGCCTCGGCGCGGATCGTCTCCAACCCCTCGATCAACTGGGCCGCCTCGGCTTCCGTGATCACGCCACAGCGACCCAACATCCGGGCGTGGGCAACCGAGCCATCGAGGTCCTGCTGCAGCAGGGCGATGTCGAAGCCGATCGAGGCGTTGAAACGCTCGATCGCCGGATGCAGGCCCTGCTCGAAACGCTCACTCCAGGTGGAGGGAGAAGCAGAGGAAGGGCCAGGAGGGAATTCAGCAGCCATCGGCGGCGGCACCGCAGGGCTCAGCTTGCCACCCGCTAACCGGAAAGGCCGAGGGGCAGGGAGGGCAACATCACCTCCTCGCGCACCTTGAGCACCACCATTGAGGCGTCGTCCTCCAACTGGCGATCAGAGCCCACGAAGCGATCCAGGCGGGCGAAGAGCTGGTCGAGGATCCCCTGGGCCCCGAGGCCGGAGCGGCAAACGCTCTGCAGCAGCCGCTGCAGCCGCTGCTCGTCGAAGCGCTCGCCGCTGAAACCCGGCGCTTCGGTGACGCCATCGGTGTAGAAGAGCAGCACATCGCCGGGCTCGAGCTGCATCTGGCCGCAGCCGTAATCGGCATCGCTCTGCAGGCCGATCAGCAGGCCCGGGGCATCGAGGCGCTCCACCTGGTTGCGCTGCCGACGCCAGATCAACGGCGGGTTGTGGGCCGCATTGGCAAAGCGCAGCAGGCGGCTGCGGGGGTCGTAATCGGAATAGAAGAGGGTCACAAAGCGGTGCGAATGGGCCAGGTCCTCCATCGCCAGCTGGTTGAGGTCGTGCAGGATGCGATCGGGTGGGTGGCCGCTGAGCACCTCGGCCCGCAGCATGCCCCGCAGCAGGGTCATCAGCAGACCCGCCGGCACCCCCTTGCCCATCACATCGCCCATCACCAGGGCCCAGCGACCCTGCTCGCGGCGGCGGCCCATCAACTGGGGCTGGGTGGGGATGAAGTCGTAGTAGTCGCCGCCCACCTGGAAGGCGGGCCGGCAGCGGGCCGCCAGCTCCACCCCCTCGATCACCGGGCAGTGGTCCGGCAGGAGCTGGGCCTGGATCTCGGCCCCGATGCTCAGCTGGCGATCCAGCCGTTCATGGCGGCGGGTTTCCTGCTGCAGCAACTCGTTCTCGATCGCCACCCCGGTGAGATCGGCCACCAGCTGCAGGTGACGGCGATACACCTCGCTCCAGCTGAAACCCGCCCGCCGCGAAAACACATACAGACGAGCGTGCTGGCGGCTACGCGCCACCACCGAGGTGGCGAAGATCGCTGCCTCGCCCAACACCCGGCGCACCCGCTGGTCGAGCAGGGCCACCACGGCCTCCTCGCTGGCCTGGGCCTGGAGTTCGCCGTCGCTGAGGGCAGCCAGCTGGCGCACCGCCTCGGCACAGGCCTCCACGGGGGTGGCCTGCAGCTGCTCCCGCCAGAGGCGGCCGTCCTCGTGGAACACCACCAGCAGGCTGCCATCGCCATCCACCAGCCTGGAACTGACCAGGGGCACCAGCTCCAGGAAGCGGTTCAGATTGGTGAAGCTGCGCAGGGCAAAGCCCAGCGAGGCCAGCAGCTCCTGGTTGCGGCGCTGCTCGCGGCTGAGGCTGTCGAGCAATTGGCGCAGCGATGCCGTAGCCGAGAGCACCTGGGCGGCCCGCGGCGGCGAGGAGGATTGGGCTGGGCGCGGCGGCGGCTTGCTGCTCAAGGAGCGGGGCCGCAAAGGACCCGCAACGTAGCAGCGTTCAAACGGAGAGAAGGGCCTCCACGAACTCAAAGCTGTTGAAAGGACGCAGGTCGCGGATGCCTTCACCGGCCCCCACGAAGCGGATCGGCAGGCCGGCTTCGGAGGCCACCGCCAGGGCCACACCGCCACGGGCGCTGCCATCGAGCTTGGTGATCACCACACCTGTAAGACCAGCGGCGCTGGCAAAGGCCATCGCCTGCTTGAGGCCGTTCTGGCCCTGGCTGGCATCAAGCACCAGCAGCGATTCCACCACGGCGTCGGGGGCCAGCTTGTCGACGATGCGGCGCACCTTGGCCAGCTCCTCCATCAGGTTGTGCTTGGTCTGCAGGCGGCCGGCCGTATCCACCAGAACCAGCTCGGTGGCTTGGGCCTTGGCCGCTCCGATCGCGTCGTAGACGACGGCGGCTGGATCGGCATTGGCGCTGGGGTTGGCGATCACCGGCACGCCGCTGCGCTCGCCCCACACCTGCACCTGCTGCACCGCCGCGGCCCGGAAGGTGTCGGCAGCTGCGATCAGACAGCTGTAGCCGCTGCGCACCGCCAGGTTGGCCAACTTGCCGAGGGTGGTCGTCTTGCCCACCCCGTTCACGCCCACCAGCAGCCAGACGTTGAGCCGATCGCGCTCGGGGGCCAGCAGCTCGCGGCCGCTGGCGCGGATCGGCTCCTCGAGCAGGCCGCGCAGCTGCTCCTTGAGAAAGCGAAGACCCTCTGCCGGATCGACCACCTCCTCGTTGAGCCGCTGCCGCAGGGCCCCAAGCACCTGGTCGGTGGCCCGCACCCCCACGTCGGCGCGCAACAGGGTGGTTTCGAGGTTGTCGAGCACCTCGGGGGTGAGCGGGTCGTCGCCGAGCTGCTCGAGCAGCTGGGCCACGAAACCCTTGCGGGTTTTCTCCAGACCGCTGCGCAACCGCGAGAGCCAGTCGATCTCCTCGAGCGACACCTCCTCAGCCTGGCGACCCTGGGCGGCCAGCACCTCGGCCGACCAGGCGAAGCTGGCGTCGAACTCGCCCAGGCTGGGCTCCGCATCATTGGCAGCCGCAGCTGCTGGTTCGATGGCAGCAGCCTGGAGCTCCTGCTGGCGCTGGGCCCGCTGGGCGGCGGCCTGCTCGAGCAGGGAAGGCCCCGGGCTGCTGGCAGGAGCCGGCTCTGGAGACGGCTGTGCCGCTTGAGTGGGCTGTGCCTCTTGAGTGGGCTGTGCCTCTGACGCAGCCTCCACGGGAAGCTGCTGCTGCTGGGCCTTGAGGCGCGCATAGGCCTGGCGGGCCCATTCGAGGGCGTCCTGGTCGATTCCGGCGGCCGGGGTCTGCTGAGGAGCTTGGGTTTCTGGAGCTGGGGCTTCAGGGGTGAATTCTGGGGCAGCCTCTGGGGCGGCCTCTGGGACGGCTTCTGGGACGGCTTCGGCGGAAGCTGCCGACGCGGCTGGCTCCGCCGACTCGCTACGGGGTGCGGCTTGGCGGGTAAACCAATCGAAAACCATCGCTGCTCAGGCTCCCAAGGCCGCCGCCGTGAACCGCCGCAGAACCCCGTTGATCATCCGCCGGCCCTGCTCATCGCTGTAGCGGTTTGCAAGTTCCACCGCCTCGTTGCAAGCAACAGCCGCCGGTGTACCGAACTCGCCGAGATCCACCGCCGCCAGCCGCAGGATGTCGCGATCGATGCGGGGCAAACGACCCAGGCGCCATCCCTCCATCACGCCATCCAGGCGCGCATCGATGGCCTGGCGCTGGCGCAACACCGCCCGGGTGCGCTCAATCGCGCCGCGGCAAACTTCCTCCTGGTCGGCCAGCAGCAGCAGCCGCGGCAGCTCCAGGCTTGCCGAGAGACGATTGAGGGCCTGTTCGGCATGGCCGATGCCGTCGTGGAGATGCTGGCGGACCCGCGGCAGCTGCTGGCCGCCACTGTCCTGCAGCTCGCTGTCAAGGAGGTGCTTCTGGGCGGCCTCAAGATCGGCGGCCGACTGGTCGAGGGCTTCGCGCACATGTTGGCTGAGGCTGGCCTGGGCCTGCTCCAGCAGAACCTTCAATGAGGCTTCCGAAGGTGACGCTTCGGCCCCACCGCGATCACTGGTCTGGCCCAGCATCAGCAAGGCCAGTTCTCTGGAGAGGGTGCGACTCTGCATCAGGAGAGCTGGGGGGCACGCAGCTGGGCCAACAGGCTGGAGAAGCTGCGGTTTGAGGGGGCTTCGCGTTCGTCCGAGTTCACAATCCCACCGGAGATGATCGTGCGGAAGGCATCCTCCACCGAGAGGTCGAGGTCTTTGACGGCCTTCTCCGGCACCACCGTGTACCAGCCGGTGGTGGGATTCGGGGCCGTGGGAATGAACACGCTCAGCATCGGCTCGTTGAAACCGGCCTGGAGAGCCTTGCCGAGCACTCCGGTCACGAACCCGAGGGCATAGAGACCTTCGCGGGGATACTCCACCAGCACCACGCGGCGGAACTTGTTGGAGCTGCCCTGCAGAAAGGTTTCGAGCAGCTGCTTGAGAGTCTTGTAGACCGAACCTGCCAGGGGAATACGCAACAAAGTGCCCTCCCCGAATTCGAGCAGCCAGCGGCCCACGATGTTGCGGGCCATCAAGCCGATCAACAGGATGCCAAGCAGGGGCACGAGCAGCCCAACCCCCAGGTTGATCAGCTCCTGCAACAACGGGTTGAGGGTGTTGAAGGGGTTGAACTGTTTGGGGATGGTGGTCAGGAACGCCAGCACAAATCTGCTGACCGTGGTGGCCAGCCAGATCGTGGTGGCGAGCGGGATGACCACGAGCAGACCCGCAATCAGATCGTTCTTGAGATCCTGCTGGAGTCTCTCGCCGAGGGGTTGATCAGATTTGGTACTGGATTGAACCAAGGGACAACCCGGGCGTGCAGCCGATAGAGCTCTACTGGCAACTTAGCCAGCCGGTCGCTCAGGCAGGGGCCAGCCGGTCGCTCAGGCAGGGGCCAGCCGGGCTCAGAGCAGGGCCGCCAGGGCCAGCAAGCCGAAGGCCACCGCCATCACAACCGCCGAACCGGTGCCGCCGAAGCGACGTTGATTGACCGCCAGGTTGCGGGCGCGGCGGGCCTGCTGCAGCTGATCTTCGGCCTGCTTGAGCTGGCGATCGATAAAAGCCTTGGCCTGGGTTTGCTTCTGCTCGCGGGTGGCGGTGGCGGGAATCTGACCGGCGCTTTCGGCCTGATTGATCAACTGCTCCACCAGACGGGGATCCTCAGACTGGCTGCGGGCCATCGTCAGCTGACCTTCCTTGGCCGCCAAGGCTTGGTCGGCCTGGGTGGTGAGGGCCTGGTCGCCGCCGATCGAAACCGGCACCGCCACCAGCAGGGCAAGAGCTAGAAGCGCAGCGAGTATCGCAACCACCCAGCCCAGCAGGGTGCGATCGGGTCCGAGCCGCTCCAGCCGGTCGGTGATCAGCATCAGCAGCAGACCCACCAGGGCCATCGGCGACTGGGTCACCAGCCGATCCACCAGCAGCTGCCGGAAGCCCTCCTCCGACCAGTTCCAGACCATCACCAGGGTCAGCAGCTGCAAAGCCAGCAGCACCACCAGGGTGAGGCCGAGCCAGCGCAGGATCTGGGAAAGGCGTTGGGAGGAAACTGCGCCCACGTCAAGATGTCGGGAATCGGGCCACTGTACGAACTGCGGTCGAAGGCACCCCGTGATCAGCCGAAACCACGCTGCCCAACCAGCTTCCCAGGCCAACCTTGAGGGCGGCAGGGTTGCTGACGCCACTGCCCTCGCCACTGCCCTCGCCACTGCCCACGCCACTGCCCACGCCACTGCCCTGGCGGCGGCACTGAAAGCCGAAGCCAGGGCAGTGGGCTTCGATCCAGTTGGCCTGGCCGCCGTTCCAGGCGGTGAGCGCCTGCCGTTGCGCACGGCCGCCCTGGAGCGCTGGCTGGCAGCGGGTCACCAGGCCTCGATGGGCTGGATGGCGGACCCACGCCGCCGCGCCGTTGAGCAACTGCTGCCCGGGGTGCGCAGCCTGCTGGCGGTGGGGTTGAACTACTACGTGGACGCCAAGCGGGCGCCGGGATCGGCGGCGGTGGCGCGCTACGGCTGGGGGCGGGATTACCACCGCGTCATCGATGGCCGGCTGCGCCACCTGGGCCGCTGGCTGGAGCGGCGCCAGAGCGGCTGCCACTGGCGCGCCTGCGTCGACAGCGCGCCGCTGATGGACAAGGCCTGGGCCGAGGAGGCCGGCCTGGGCTGGATCGGCAAGAACGGCAACTTGATCAACCGCCGCAGGGGTTCCTGGCTGCTGCTGGGCCACCTGCTCACCAACCTGGAGCTGCCAGCCGACACCCCGGCCAGCCAGCTGTGCGGCAGCTGTAGCCGCTGCCTGGAGGCCTGCCCCACCGGCGCTCTGCCGGAGCCCTTTGTGGTGGATGCACGCCGCTGCATCGCCTTTCACACGATCGAGAACCGCGATCCCCAGCTGCCGCAGGCGATCCGCGCCGAGCTCGGCGCCTGGGTGGCGGGCTGCGACATCTGCCAGGAGGTGTGCCCCTGGAACCAGCAAGCGCTGGAGAGCAGCCAGGATCCCGACCTGCAGCCACGGCCCTGGCTGCTCAACCTCAATCCCGATGAAGCGATCGGCTGGAGTGACGCCAGCTGGGATGAAAGGCTGCGGGGCTCGGCCCTGCGGCGGATCAAACCCTGGATGTGGCGCCGCAATCTCGAAGCCTGCCGCACCGACACTCCCTAGGCTGGATGCAACCTGCCCGGTGCCGATGGTCGGCCGCCCGCTCCGCCGCACGCTGCCGATTCTGGCGGCAGCGTGCCTGGGACTGAATCTGGCACCAGCCACCACCCCGGCGGCGCGCGCCCTGGTTCCCTACACCTACCTGCCCAAGGGCCAGGAACTGGAGGGGGCCGGCCTGGGAATCGCCCAGGCGGCCAGTCGCCTGCTGCGGCTGGGCCAGGCGGAGGATGCGGCACGGCTGGCCAGCCTCACGGTGCAGCTGCTGCCCAACGATCCGCGCAGTTGGGTGCTGCTGGCCGAAGCCCAGCTACGCAGCGATCAAACCAAGGCCGCCAGCGCGGCGTTGGCCAGGGCCAAACAACTGGACCCCCGCAACCCGGGCATCTGGTTTGCCGAAGGATCGCTGGCACTGCGCAACAGCCAGCCCCAGGAAGCGATCATTCTGCTCCGCCAGGGACTGCGGCTGGACGGCAAAAATGCCGGTGCCTACTTCGATCTGGGCAACGCCCAGATCCTGCTGAGTCGCTTCAGCGAAGCGCTCGCCTCGTTTGAGAAGGCGGCGCAACTGCGCAAGGATTTCTGGGAATCGATCAACAATCAGGCCCTGGTGCTCTTCGAGCTGGGGCGGCGACCCGAGGCGATCGACCGCTGGCGCCGGGTGCTGAAGATCAAGCCAACGGCGGCCGAACCACAGTTGGCCCTGGCGGCGGCGTTGTATGCGGCGAACCCCGGCAACCCGGAATCGATCAGCCTGGCCGATGCAGCCCTGTCGAGCGAACCCAACTATGTGCTGGATTCGCACCAGAAAGAGCAATTGTGGGGGGTGCGGATGCGGGAAGCCACCCGCCAGCTGCTGCTTGTTCCCCAACTGAAGGCAACGGTGGATCGGGCCCAGGCCAATGCCGGCACTAGCGAGGAAGAGGAGGAGTAATCAGGCTGCGGCGCCCCTGGACAGCATCTGTAGGCTGAGCGCCTTCCGCCACGAGAACGCAGGTCCTGATGGCAGAGGAGCGCGTCGAGCCGATCGCCCTGCATCAGGAGATGCAGCGCTCCTACCTCGAATACGCCATGAGCGTGATCGTGGGCCGGGCCCTGCCGGACGTGCGCGACGGCCTCAAGCCGGTGCAGCGGCGCATCCTGTTCGCGATGCACGAGCTGGGGCTCACCCCGGATCGGCCCTACCGCAAATGTGCCCGCGTTGTGGGCGACGTGCTGGGCAAGTACCACCCCCACGGGGACCAGGCGGTGTACGACGCCCTGGTGCGGCTGGTGCAGACCTTTGCCAGCCGCCATCCGCTGCTGGATGGCCACGGCAACTTCGGCTCCGTCGACGACGACCCGCCGGCGGCCATGCGCTACACCGAAACGCGCCTGGCCCCGATCGCCAACGAGGGCCTGCTCGATGAAATCGGCGACGAAACCGTTGATTTCGCATCGAATTTCGATGGCAGCCAGCAGGAGCCCACCGTGCTGCCGGCGCAGCTGCCCTTCCTGCTGCTCAACGGCTGCACCGGCATCGCCGTGGGCATGGCCACCAATATCCCACCCCACAACCTCGGCGAGGTGGTGGATGCCCTGATCGCCCTGATCCGCAAGCCCGAACTCAGCGACGAGCAGCTGCTCGAGCTGGTGCCTGGGCCCGACTTCCCCACCGGCGGTGAGGTGCTGATCGGCAGCGGCGTGCGCGACACCTACCTCAGCGGCCGCGGCAGCATTCCGATGCGGGGCGTGGCCCATATCGAAGAGGTGCAGCCGGGCAAGGGCCGCCACCGCCGCGGCGCCGTGGTGATCACCGAGCTGCCCTACCAGCTGAGCAAGGCCGGCTGGATCGAGAAGCTGGCCGAGCAGGTGAACGACGGCAAGATCGGTGGCATCGCCGACATCCGCGACGAGAGCGACCGGGAGGGCATGCGGGTGGTGGTGGAACTGCGGCGGGATGCCGATCCGCAGAAGGTGCTGGCCGACCTGCAGCGCCGCACAGCCCTGCAGAGCAACTTCGGCTCGATCATGCTGGCGCTGGTGAATGGCCAGCCGGTGCAGCTGGGCCTGCGGCGCCTGCTGCAGGAGTTCCTCGACTTCCGGGAACTCACCCTGATCCGCCGCACCCGCCACGCGCTCAGGAAGTGCGAAGAACGGCTTGAGGTGGTGGAGGGCCTCACCAAGGCACTCCAGGCGCTGCAACAGGTGATCGCGCTGATCACCGCCGCCCCTGATGCCAGCAGCGCCAAGGCCAGCCTGCAGGTGCAACTCGACCTCAGCGAACGCCAGGCCGACGCCGTGCTGGCGATGCCGCTGCGGCGTCTCACCAGCCTGGAGCAGCAGAGCCTGCGCCAGGAAGCCGCTGAGCTGCGCGAGCAACGCCAGTCGCTGCGCCACCTGCTGGACGACCGCAGCACCCTGCTGGATGCGATGGTGCGGGAGTTCAAGGCACTCAAAAAGCGCTACTCCACCCCCCGCCGCACCCGGCTGGTGGAAGGGGGCGACGAACTGGTGGCCCAGCGCAGCGCCGCCGTACGTCCGAACACCGAGCTGCAGCGTCAGCAGGCCTTCGAAGCCCTGCCGAGCGAGAGTCGCCTGCTGATCCTGGCCGACGGGCAGGTGAAGATCCTCAGCCCCCAGGTGCTGGGCCGCCTCCACCTGGAGGAGCCCGCAGACCTGAGCGATCAGGCCCCGCCGGCACGGCTGATCCTGCCGATTGCCGCCCAACCGCTGTTGCTGGCCTTCACAGCCAGTGGCCGGGTGGCCCTGTTGCGCTGGGAATTTGCCGGCCAGCAACAGGGCAGGCTGGAAAAATTCCTGCCCGACAGCCTCGAAGGCGAACCGGTGGTGCAGGTGGTTCCCCTGCCCAGCGAGGCCGGCAGCTCCCTGGGGTTGCTGAGCAGCGACGGGCGTTTCAAGCGCCTGCTGCTCGAGGAGTTCCAGGAGCTTTCCGGACGGGCCGCCACCGTGCTCAAGCTCAAAGATGGCGTCAGCCTGCAGCGGGTCGTTGTCTGCCGCGACGGCCAGGAGCTGGTGGTGGCCAGCAGCAGCGGCCGGATGCTGCGGCTGCAGGTGAATGACAGCAACCTGCCGCTGATGGGCCGGGCGGCCCAGGGGCCGATGCTGATGCGGCTGCTGCCGGGTGAGTGCCTGGTGGGGGGCGCCTGTGTGGAACCAGCCGCTGGGGTGTTGCTGGCCACGGGCCTAGGCCAGCTCAAACGCCTGGCCGTCGACAGCCTGCGCCCCTGCCAGCGGGGCGACCTGGGCCAGATCGGCCTGCGCTTCGAGCAGCGCAGCGATCAGCTGGTGGATCTGCAGAGCGATGCCCATGGGCTGATCGCGGTGCTGGTATCGGGCAACCGCAGCCTGCGACTGGCGCCGAACCAGCTGGAACTGGAGCAGGACACGAGCTCCGGCAGGCTGCTTCCCCTGGCCGCCGGCCAGACGGTGCAGGCGCTGGTGCCCCTGATTCAAACAATCTAAATTCAGACCGTGGCGGCAATGCCAGCGGGTTCGAGCATCAGCTTGCTGTTGCGCAGATCGTCATCCATGGCGATCGGATAGGCACCGTCGAAGCAGGCGGTGCAGAACTGGGAGGAATGGGCATGGGCCGCTGCCACCATCCCCTCCTTGCTCAGATAGGCAAGCGAATCCACCCCCAGATGGGCGGCAATCTCAGCCAGGCTGAGGCGGGCGGCGATCAGCTGGTCCTGGGTGTCGGTGTCGATGCCGTAGAAGCAGGGGTGGGTCACCGGCGGTGAGCTGATGCGCATGTGCACTTCGGTGGCGCCGGCATCCCGCAGGGCAGCCACCAGCTTGCGGCTGGTGGTGCCGCGCACGATCGAATCGTCGATCACCACAACCCGCTTACCGGAGAGCACATCGGGAAGGGGATTGAGCTTCACCCGAATGCCCGCTTCCCGCATCGCCTGGGTGGGCTGAATGAAGGTGCGGCCAACATAACGGTTCTTGATCAGTCCATCGGCAAATGGAATGCCACTGAACTGGGAATAGCCAATCGCCGCCGGAATTCCCGAATCTGGAACACCGATCACGATGTCGGCCAGCACGGGTGTTTCCCGGGCCAATGCCTCGCCAATCCGCACCCGATAGCTATAGAGAGATTCGCCGAAGAAGCGGCTATCGGGCCGGGCGAAGTAGATCATTTCAAAGATGCACAGCTTGGTGGGCTGCTCACACCAGCGGCTGCGCAGAGGGGTGGGGTCTCCAGCCTGGAAATGGATCAGCTCGCCAGGCTGCACGTCATCCACGAAGTGGGCACCGATGATGTCGAGGCCACAGGTTTCACTACCCACCACCCACTGGGCCTGCTCGGGCTCACCGAGGTGGCCGAACACCAGCGGCCGAATGCCATGGCCGTCGCGCAGGGCGAAAAGCCCATCAGGGGTGCCGATCACCAAACTGAAAGCCCCCTTGCAACGGCCGGCAGCCTCACGGATCGCCTCCGGCCAGGACAGACCCGCATTGACGGCCTGCTGCAGGGCGAAGGCGATCAGCTCCGAATCGGTGGTGGAAGTGAGCTCCAAGGCGAGCTCGGCCAGTTCGTGGCGCAACTCGGCAGCATTGACGAGGTTGCCGTTATGGGCCAGGGCAAAGGGCCCGGAGCTGGTCATCAACACCACCGGCTGGGCATTGCAGACCTTGCTGCTGCCGGTGGTTGAGTAGCGGTTGTGGCCGATGGCCAGATCGCCGGGCAGCCGCTCAAGCACATCCTGATCAAACACCTGGCTCACCAGGCCCATGTCCTTGTGCAGGCGCAGCCTGGGGCCATCAAAGACGGCAATGCCCGCCGATTCCTGGCCGCGGTGCTGCAGGGCGTAGAGCCCGAAATAGGCAAGGTTGGCCACCGGCTGGCCAGCGGCCAGCACGGCGAACACGCCACAGGCCTCTTCCGGCTTGTCGGGACGCTGGGGTTGCATCACCACCACAGACTCCCTTCGGCGACCGGCTGGAGACCGGCAGATGATCACATTGTGCCTGAAGGCTTCCCTCAGGCAGTGGGGGGAATAGCCGCCCCGAGGCGCCGGGGGATGGCCTGCTCGAACTGATCGCGCAGCTGCGCCAGCGGCAGATCCAGCAGCGCGGTGCCAGCCTGGCTGAACGAAAGCCTGGCATCGGCCTCCACCACCCCCAGGGGATTGGCCGGCACGGCTGCACGATCGAGGGCCTGCTGCCAGGCCTCGGACTGGGCCGGCGCCACGCTCACCAGGATGCGGGCGCCACCCTCGCCGAACAGCAACCGATCCAGGCGGACACCGCCTGCAGGGATCTCCAGGCGGGCACCGAGGGGCTTGGCGGCACCAGTGGCGATGCAGCACTCGGCCGCGGCCACGGCCAGGCCGCCGTCGCTGAGGTCATGGGAGGAGGCCACCAGCCCCTGGGCGATCGCCTGGCGCAGGAAGCCCTGAACGGAGCGCTCCAGCGCCAGATCAATCTCCGGCGGGCGCCCCGTGACGGCTCCATGCAGCCGCTCCAGGTAGCTGCTGCCGGCCAGGCCCAGGCGGGGATCGGCTGGAGCCTCCCCCGTTTCCAACGGCACCCCCAGCAGCCAGATGGCGTCGCCGGCCGCACGCCAGGCCTGGCCGCGCACGTGCTCGAGGTTGTGCACCAGGCCCACCATGCCCACCACCGGCGTGGGATGGATCGGTTGCATGGTGCCGTTGGGCAGACGGGTCTCGTTGTAGAGGGACACGTTGCCGCCGGTCACCGGCGTATCCAGGGCACTGCAGGCGACCGAGAGGCCGCGGCAGGCCATCGCCAGCTGCCAGTAGCCGGTGGGGGTTTCGGGGGAGGGAAAGTTGAGGTTGTCGGTGATCGCCAGGGGCTCGGCGCCGACGCAGCTGAGGTTGCGGGCGGCCTCGGCCACCGCCGCCATGCCGCCGCGCTCGGGGTCGAGGGCCACCCAACGGTTGGGGCAGTCGACCACCGCCGCCACGCCGCGCGTGGCCGCCGCCATGGCGCCCTCGCCCTGCTGGGGCCGCAGCCGCAGCACGGCCGCATCGGCGCCGCCGGGCGGCACCACGGTGTTGGCCTGCACCTGGTGGTCGTATTGGCGGTACACCCAACGCTTGGAGGCGATGGTGGGGTCGTCGAGCAGAGCCAGCAGGGCCTCGTTCCAAGAGGTGGCGGTGCCGCCGGCCGGGGTGATGCCGGCAGGGGTTGCGGCCGGCAGCTGGGCCTCGCTCCAGCGCCAGTGGGCCTGGATCTCGGCCGGGGGTTCGCTTAGCAATGTGTGGTGGTTGATCGGCGTGTCGTCGGCTAGGGCGCTGGCGGGCACCTCGGCCGCCACCGCGCCGTGCTGCAGCACGCGCACGATGTTGTCCTCCAGCACGCGGCCCACCACGGCGGCCTGCAGGCCCCAACGGGTGAAGCGCTCCATCAGGGCCTGCTCGCGGCCGGGCTTCACCACGAACAGCATCCGCTCCTGGGATTCGCTGAGCAGGAACTCATAGGCGGTCATGCCGGCCTCGCGGGCAGGCACCCGATCGAGATCGAGCTCGATGCCGAGGCCCCCCTTAGCGGCCATCTCCGAGCAGCTGCAGGTGAGGCCGGCGGCACCCATGTCCTGGGCGGCCACCACATCACCGCTCTGGAAGGCCTCCAGGCAGGCCTCGATCAGGCCCTTCTCGAGAAAGGGATCACCCACCTGCACGGCGGGGCGGTCGTCGAGGGAGGCTTCGGTGAGTTCGGCTGACGCAAAACTGGCGCCGCCCATGCCATCGCGGCCGGTGGTGCTGCCCACATAGACCACCGGGTAGCCCACCCCCTCGGCGCCGGAGCAGACGATCTGCTCGGTTTCCATCAGCCCCAGGGCCATGGCATTCACCAGCGGGTTGCCGGAGTAGCTGGGGTCGAAAGCCACCTCACCGCCCACGGTGGGCACGCCCACGCAGTTGCCGTAGTGGGCGATGCCGGCCACCACGCCCTCCATCAGGCCCACATTGCGCTCGTCTTCCAGGGGGCCGAAGCGCAGGGCGTTGAGCAGGGCGATCGGCCGGGCGCCCATGGTGAAGATGTCGCGCAGGATGCCGCCCACGCCCGTGGCCGCCCCCTGGAACGGCTCCACGGCCGAGGGGTGGTTGTGGCTCTCGATCTTGAAGGCGAGGCGCTGGCCTTCACCCAGGTCGACCACGCCGGCGTTCTCGCCGGGACCCACCAGGATGCGCGGGCCGCTGGTGGGGAAGCCCTGCAGCAGCGGCCGCGAGTTGCGGTAGCAGCAGTGCTCCGACCACATCACCCCGAACATGCCCAGCTCAGCCCGGTTGGGGGCGCGGCCCAGGCGGTGGCAGATCTCGTCGTAGTCGGCCTGGCTGAGGTTCTCCTTCCTGAGGGCCTCGCTCACCGCATAGTCCGGCGCTTCAAAGGAGGCAGAAACCACAACCGCTGCGCAGCAGCCTCTCAGTTTGGCTGAGGGGGCCCATGGCCAGCCTCTGGTCCCTACACCCAGGGATCGCCTGGGCCGCCACCACTGGGGCCTTCATCCTCAAAGCGGCGCCGGGGCCGCCGTGGCGGAGAGGGCGAATCGCTCTCATCAGCTTCATTGCGGCGATCCCCTTCATTCCAGCTATCCCAGGGATCCCCTTCCCCTGGCTGCGGGCCGGTGTCATCGAGATCCCGCCAGGGGCGTTCAACGCTCCGCTCCGGCCAGGGGGGGTCCTCCAGCCAGCCCTCAACCCGTTCCTCGATGCGATCCCCCGCCTGCTGAAACTGATCACGCCAGCGGCGGGAACGGCGCAGGAACTCCTGGCGCACGCTGGCCCGCGCCAGCGGTAGGTCGTCGAGGCTGTCCAGCGCTGTGACCACCTGGCCGGGTTGCTGATCAACGATGCGATCGGGGCTGAGGCGCCAACGGCTGCCGCCGGGCAGGCGCGGATCGCTGCGGGAAGCCAGGTAGTGGAGGATGCGGCCACTGCGTAGATCCACGGCCGCATCCGCAATCGTGCCGAGCAAGCGGCCGCCGGATCCGATCAGAGCAGCGTCGATCAAGGTGGGCAACCGCTCGACTGTGGCCTGCTCGGTTGCAGCTGGATCGCCCTGCACCAGAACCTCCAGCTCGCTCAGACCACGCAGCTGATCCAGCCGCCACACCTCACGGCGGCTGCCAAAGGAGGAGGGCTTGCACACCCAGCCCAACAGCCGGTGCACCGGCGGATGCATCCAGGCCAGCAGGCCCGCCCCATGGTCAAGTCCCTGGTCGCAGCGCACCCGCCTACGCAGGAGATCGCTCAACAGCAGCTGCTCCGGCAGCGCCACCGGCTCAGCTGCGGATCTGAACCGGCATCACCAGGTAGGTGAAGGCCGGCTGGCTGCCCTCCACAACCGGCGCCAGCACGGCGGGGGTGGTGGGGGCATTGCACTGGAGCACCACCCGATCGGAGGCCATCGCCTTGAGGCCCTCGAGCACATAGCGCACGTTGAAAGCGATTTCGATCTCCTCGCCGCTGAGCTCGGCGGCCAGGGCCTCTGAACCGCTGCCCACGTCCTGGGCGTCGGCGCGGATGTGCACCATGCCGGTGGCACTGTCGGTGCTGATCTTCACCACGTTGTTGTGCTGATCCGCCAGCACAGCCACCCGCTCGAGAGCGGCAACGAAGCCGCGGCGATCGATGCCGATCCTGCGGTTGAAGCTCTCCGGGATCAACTGGCGGTAGTTGGGGTAGGTGCCATCGAGGCTGCGGCTGGTGAGCACCTGGTCGGCCCAGAGGAACACCACCTGGCCGCGCTCACAGAACAGGCTCACCGGCTCAGCAGACTGGCGGGCCGTGAGCAATCGCTCCAGCTCCCGCAGCGAGCGGGCCGGCACGGTCACCGCGAAGGGTTCGCCATCGGCCGGTTCGCCATCGGCGGAGCGGGCGTCCTCGAGGCGCAGCACGGCCAGGCGATGGCCATCGGTGGCCGCACATTCCAGGCCCTGCTCCTCCAGGGCCAGGTGCACCCCCGTGAGCAGCTGCTTGGCCTCGTCGGAACTGCTGGCGAAGAGGGTGGCCCGCAGCCCCTTGATCAGGGCCTCCGCCTCGAGCCGAATCGGGGCACCGCTCTGCACCAGCGGCAAATCCGGGAAATCATCGGCAGGCATGCCCCGCATCTGGTAAGAACCGGAAATGCTGGTGAGCTCGACCTGCTCGTCCCCTTCCGGGCAGGAGAGGGTGATCGGGCTATCGGCCGAAAGCCGCGACACAATTTCGCCGAACAGGCGCGAAGGCAGGGTGATGGCGCCGCTGGTCTCAACGGCTGCCGGCAGGCTGGTTTGGATGCCGAGGCTCAGATCAAAGCCCGTGAGGCTGAGACGGCCGGTGCCGGCATCGGCCGTGAGCAGCACGTTGGCCAGCACCGGATGGGTGGGACGACCTGCCACCGCACGGCTGACCAGCTGAAGGCTGGCGCTGAGTTCGGCCTGGGAGCAGACCAGCTTCATCGGGTTACCTGCGGGGCGCTGTCCAGCGCAAAGGCGCCCCCAAGCTTCCACACCGGCCAGCGATGCGCAACGGCGCTTGGACTCGGATTCCCGTGCTCTAGCTCTAAAAGGATCAAGATCTGATTAAACCAAAACTAATCGTAGTCATAGGGGCTGGGGAAACCCAGGAAAACAACTCAGATCCATGGCACCTCAAGGGATCTGTACTGCACAGCCCTTGGGAGGAGGGATCGAAAAAGGGGCGCTCAATCCCCAATTCCGCAATGTCCACCCCCTGTGGGAAGGCCGCTGATGGGCTGGCCGCCGTGGGGGCGGTCTGGGGCTGCAGGGTTTTCCCCGGTGGTGCCCCTGTAACTCCCAGGTTGCCCACGGTCGGTTTGCTGAGCGGCTACCGGCCGTTCCGGGTTCAGAAGCCCATCACGCGTGCCACTTCGTCCGTATCCGGCGCCAGACCCGTGTGGAACTTGGAGTCGTTGTTTTCGATTGCAGTGGCAGGGTCCTTGAGCCCGTTTCCAGTGAGCACGCAGACCACCGTGGCGCCGGCGGGAACCTCCTCGCGGCGCTTGAGCAGGCCCGCCACCGAGGCGGCACTGGCTGGCTCGCAGAACACCCCTTCGCTTGAGCCCAGCAGCTTGTAGGCCTCAATGATCTCGGCATCGGTAACGGCCATGAAGGAGCCACCGCTTTCCTGGCGCACCCGCAGGGCGTTGTCGCGGTTCACCGGGTTGCCGATCCGGATGGCGGTGGCGATCGTGTCGGGCTGCTCCACCGTGTGGCCCAGCACCAGCGGTGCCGAGCCGGCCGCCTGAAAGCCCATCATTTTCGGCAGTGTGCGGCAGCGGCCCGCCTGGCGGTATTCGTTGAAGCCCATCCAGTAGGCGGTGATGTTGCCGGCATTGCCCACGGGAATGCAGAGCCACTCCGGTGCCTCCCCGAGGGCATCCACCACTTCGAAGGCGGCTGTTTTCTGCCCCTGAAGCCGGTAGGGGTTCACCGAGTTCACCAGCGTGATCGGGTATCGGTTGGCCACGTCCTGCACGATCGCCAGGGCCCGGTCGAAGTTGCCCTGGATCGCCAGCACCTCGGCGCCATAGAGCAGGGCCTGGGCCAACTTGCCCTGGGCCACGTAGCCGTCGGGAATCAGCACAAAGGCCCGCATGCCACCGCGGCGGGCGTAAGCCGCCGCCGCCGCCGAGGTGTTGCCGGTGCTGGCGCAGATCACGGCTTCGGAGCCAGCCTCCTTGGCCTTGCTGATGGCCATCGTCATGCCCCGGTCCTTGAAGGAGCCGGTGGGGTTGAGGCCGTCGTACTTGAGGAACACCTTCACGCCCCGGCCGATGCGCTCGGAAATCACCGGCGCCGCAATCAGGGGGGTTGCACCTTCCCGCAGGCTGATCACGGGGGTGGCTGCCGTCACCGGCAACCAGCTGCGGTAGGCCTCGATCAGGCCTGGCCAGTTCTGCATCGTGGCGCCGGCGCCAATAAAGGGGCCGGAGAACAGACCGGCGCCCTGGCCCAGGCGCCGCAGGGAATCGAGCAGGGGCACAGGAACCGGTCAGTCTGAGGCGAATCTACGGCTCGGCGCTGGTGGCGCCCCGCAGCCCGTCGAGCGGTGATTCGGAGAAGAAGCGAACCAGATCATTGATCGAGCTGGCCTTGCTCATCACAGCCATCAGGGCGGGGATGCTCACCTCCATGTTGTTGTTGGGGTAGGCCTTGAGGAAGCCAATCGCCGAGAGGTTGCCCTCGCCCTCATCGATGCCCACCAGCACGCCCGAGCGCAGGGCGGGCACTCCGAGGCCTGTGGTGTTGAGGGGATACACGATGCGCGCGATCCGCTCCAGGATCGCTTCGCCGATGCGGGTGCTCAGCAACCTGCTCACCATCACGATCGGCAGGCTGATCGATTGGTTGAGCATGCCGGCCAGCTCCTTGGGGGGCTGCCTGCTCAGCTTGAGGACGTCGCCCAGCAGACCGCGGGCCTGGCCGGTGACGGCCAGATGCTCAAGATCGGCCACAGGGATCGAGCGGCGGAAGGCGCCGCTCACGAAGACCACGTTTTCGGCTGCCTGCACAGCCGGGGTGGAGTTGATCAGCCCGAGCCCCAGCAGGCCGGCGATCAGCCGAATGCGCTTGGCCATCAGGGGAGTAGCAACAACGGATTTTTGAACTTTATAAGCCCTGCATCGATACCCCGGCCGGTATCCCCAGCCTTGAGGGCGGCACCAAGACGTCGCGCAGCAGCCTCACCATGCCTCGTTCTGCCAGACCCCGGGCCAGGGTGCTGCCCATGCTGCGCAGTTCCGGCTCGTTGAGAAGCCGCGGCAACCGCCGCAGCAGCATCTTGGCTTCAAATCCCGGCAGGGCCTGCAGGATCAGCAGCAACTGGCGGATCGGTTCGAGGTCGAGCAGGGGCGTGGCCTGGGGTTCGGCATACCGCAGCCTGATTCCCGGCGGTTGCAGCCGTGCCGGCAGTCGCTTGCCCAGGCGCAGGGTGGTTTGCCACGCAATCGCATCCATGCGCTCCACCAGGGTCTGCACAAGTTGGCCCCGCAGCAGGCCGCCGGTGGCCGAGAACAGAAAATCGAGCACCTGGTCGAGCAATCCCTCCAGGTCGAGTTCCTGCTGCAGGGAGGCACTGCCGATCAGGTTTTCGAGCCGCTGCCAGCGGAATACCTCGCCATCGAAGAGCATCTCCTTCAGGCTCTGGCGCAGGCTGGGATCGGGATCCTCCATCAGCCGCCGGGCGAAGTAGGGATAGGCGGCGCCCAGGATCTTGAAGTCGGGATCCACGGTGAGGGCGATGCCCTCGAGCGTTACCAGTGAACGGATGATCAGGGCGTAATAGGGCGGCACCCGGAAGGGGAAGCGATACATCACACCGCTGAGGTCGTCGGTGACGGCCTTGAAATCCATGCGGCTGACGCCCATCTCCAGGGCCTGGCCGAACACGCTCTCGAAGGCCGGCACGATCGGCTCAAGGTTCACGTCCTCTGCCAGGAAGCCCAGGCTCACGAAGTCGTTGGAGAGCTTGCTGAAGTTGCGGTTCACCAGGTGAACCACCGCCTGGATCAACCCGGTGCGGCTCTCGCGGCTCACCGTGCTCATCATGCCGAAATCGAGGTAGGCCAGGCGGCCATCGGGCAGGGCCAGCAGGTTGCCCGGGTGGGGATCGGCGTGGAAGAAGCCGTGCTCCAGCAGTTGTTGCAGGCTGCAGTTCACGCCCACCTGCACCAGCTCGTCGGGATCGATGCCCAGCTCGCGCACCGCATCGAGGTTGGTGAGCTTCACCCCCTCGATCCACTCCATCGTGAGCACGCGTCGGCTGGTGGCATCGCGGTAGATGCGCGGCACGGCGATGCGGGGGTTGTGCCTGTGCAGCTGGGCGAAGCGCTCGGCATTGTCGGCTTCGTTGTAGTAGTCCATCTCCTCGAACACCCGCTGGCCCAGCTCATCGATCAGGGCCACCAGGTCGGAGCGGATCAGGCCTACGTGGCGGTTGAGCCAGTCGGCGATGTTGCGCACGATGTAGAGATCGAGGGTGATCTGCTCGCGCAGGCCAGGCCGCTGCACTTTCACGGCCACCTTTTCGCCCCCTTTGAGCACACCCTTGTGCACCTGGCCGAGCGAGGCGGCCGAGATCGGTTCGTGGTCGAGCTGCTCGAAGATCTCGCTCAACGGCGCGCCCAGGTCTTCCACGATGCAGGCCATCGCCAGCGATGAATCGAAGCCGGGCAGCTGGTCCTGGAGCTGGGCCAGCTCTTCGAGCAGCACCGGCGGAATGATGTCCGGTCTGGTGGAGAGGGCCTGGCCGGCCTTGATGAAGGCGGGGCCGAGCGAGGCCACCAGGTCGGCCGCTTCCTTGGCGCGCAGGCGGGCATGTTCCGGATTGGAGAGGCGCTGCATCAGCCGGTCGAAGCCCACCCCAATCAGGAAGAGCCCGATCGGCACCAGGGTCTGCCAGAGGCGTTTCAGCAGCCTCTGGGGATGGCCGGCGTAGATGCGGCTGATTGCCTCCGGGTCGTACCTCAGCAGGCCGGCCGCCTCGATGAAGTCACTCAGTTCTTCGCTGCTGCCGGCTGCGGCCAGGGGCGGGCCTTCGGGATTGCTGGCGGCGAGCTTTGCTTCGCTCGCCCCATCTGCGCCGTCTTCGAGGGCCTTTTCGCCCAGCACGGCAACCCTCAGGTGCGCGACCGCAGCTTCAGCAGGGGTGCGAGCCATGGCAGGGGTTGGGTGGATCGAACTTTAAGAATCCCCTTCTAAACGAAACCGACCCTCGCTACGTTCAGTGCCATTGACCCACTCCCCCAGGAGGCTGGCGTGCTCACGGGGCTTCGGCTTGAAAACATCGCCCTGATTGAGCAGCTGGAGCTGGCCTTCAGCCAAGGCTTCACGGTGCTCACCGGTGAAACAGGGGCTGGTAAGTCGATCCTGCTCGATGCCCTCGATGCCCTGCTGGGCGGTGCCCAGGCCGGCAACCGCCTGTTGCGTCAGGGCGCCTCGCGGGGGCTGATCGAGGCCCGTTTCAGCCTCACGCCGCCGCTGCAGGGCTGGTTGGAGGCCGAGGCCTTCGAGCCCGATGAGGAAGAGTTGCTGCTCAGCCGTGAGTGGCGGCTGCTTGAGGGCAGGCTCAGCAGCCGCCACCGCCTCAACGGCGTGGCCGTTAACCGCTCCCAGATCCAGGCCTTGAGGCCGCTGCTGCTGGATTTAACCGTTCAGGGCCAGACCCAGCAGCTGGCCCGTCCCGGCCAGCAGCGCCGCTGGCTCGATCGCTTCGGCTCTGGCCCCGTGCTGGCCCTGCTTGAGCCTGTTAAGGAGGCCCATAGCCGCTGGCGGCAGGCCGCCGCCAGCCTCGAGACGGCACGCAGCAACTGGCAGCAGCTGCAGCGGGAACGGCAGCGCCAGGAACAGCTGCTCCACGACCTGGAGGAGGCCGGTCTTGACGATCCCCATGAGCGCCAGCAGCTGCAACTGGAGGAAAATCGCCTGGCCCATGGGGTGCGGCTGCAGGAGGGGGTGATGCTGCTCCTCGGCCGGCTGCTGGAGGGTGCCGAGGGGGCGCCGTCGGTGCTGGATCACCTGGCCGCCTGCGAGGCGGAGCTGGCCCAGATGCAGCAGCTGGATCCCTTGCTGGCAGATTTGGTTGGCAGTTGCAGCGATGGACTGGCCCAGCTGCAAGACCTGGCCCGCGAGCTCGATCGCTACGGCTCTTCGCTGGAGAGTGATCCTGAGAATCTGGCCCAGCTGCAGCAGCGCATCGCCCAGCTCAAGGCGTTGGAGCGGCGCCATGGCAAGGATCTGGCCGAGCTGATCAGCTGGCGCGATCAGCTGCGCCAACAGCTTGCACCCGGTGGCGCTGAGGCGAGCCTTGAGAGCCTTGAGGCTGCCGAAATTGCCGCCCGCGCCGCCCGTGACCGGGCCAATGGCATGCTTTCTGCCGCCCGTGGCGCTGCCGCTGCGGAGCTGGAGCAGCAGCTGATGCAGGCCCTGCGGCCGATGGGCCTGGCCAACGTGCGCTTCGCCGTGGCGATCGAGCCGGCCAGCGCCGGCGAGGAGGGGGCCGATGCGGTGCAGTTTCTGTTTTCTGCCAACCCCGGCCAGCCGTTGGCGCCGCTGCTGGAGGTGGCCTCAGGCGGTGAGATGAGTCGCTTTCTGCTGGCCCTGAAAACGTGCCTGGCTGCTGCGGATCCCCATGTAACGCTGCTGTTCGATGAGATCGATGCCGGCGTCAGCGGTCGGGTCAGTGGCGCCATGGCCGAGCTGCTGCGCCGCCTGGCGGGCCAGCGCCAGGTGTTCTGCGTGACCCACCAGCCCCTGGTGGCCGCGGCCGCCGACCACCACTTCCGCGTGGCCAAGGAGGTGCAGGACGGCCTCACCCACACGCGAGTGTCCCAACTGCGGGACACTCAGGCCCGCCAGGCGGAGTTGGTGGAATTGGCCGGCGGCGACACCGGCGCTGCCCGCAGCTACGCCGCCAGCCTCCTGAAACGGGTGGCCTGAGCCCGGGCCGCCGCCCCTCGATGATCTCAGCCACTGTTTTTGCATGACCTCAATGTTTATCTTCAGCCTCCTGAAGTAGTGGCTGTGAATCCCTCCTTCCCCCAGCGTTGGACGACGGCAGCCATGCCGCAGCAGGGCGGCCGTGTGGCCCTGGTCACAGGTGCCAACAGCGGCCTGGGGCTGGAGACGGCCCGAGCCCTCGCCGCTCATGGCGCCACCGTGCTGCTGGCCTGCCGGTCGCTGGCTCGGGCGGCCGCGGCCCGGGAGCAGCTGTTGCCCGAGAGCACCGGCGGCTTGGATCTGCTGGAGCTGGATCTGGCCGATCTGGAGAGTGTGCGTGCGGCGGCCGAGTGGGTGCAGCAGCGTTATGGCCGTTTGGATTTGCTGATCGCCAATGCGGGCGTGATGGCACCGCCGCCGCTGCGCACACGCCAGGGCTTTGAGCTGCAGTTTGGTGTCAACCATCTCGCCCACTACGCCCTCACCCGCCTGCTGCTGCCGCTGCTGGAGGGCCAGCCCGGCGCCCGGGTGGTGCATGTCACCTCCGGGGCCCAGTATTTCGGCCGCTTCGCCTTCGACGACCTCAACGCTGAGCGCCGTTACGACCGCTGGGCGGCCTACGGCCAGAGCAAGCTGGCCAACGTGGCCTTTGCGCTGGAGCTGCAGCGCCGGCTCAGCGAAGCGGGCAGTGCGGTGCTTTCGCTGGCGGCCCATCCCGGCCTGGCCCGCACCAATCTGCAGCCCGCCTCGGTGGCGGCCAGCGGTTCCCGGCTCGAGGGCCTGGCCTATCGGCTGCTGGACCCCCTCCTCCAGAGCGCTGCGATGGGTGCCCTGCCGCAGCTGTTTGCTGCAACCGCAACAGAGGCTGAGCCCGCTGGCCACTACGGCCCCAGCCGCTTCGGCGGCATGAACGGTTGGCCGGCCCCCGCCCGCATCGCCCCCGCCGCCCTCGATCCCGCCCAGGGCAAACGCCTCTGGGAGGTGAGCGAGCAGCTCTGCCTTCAGGCCTTGCCGCAGCTCAACTTTCCATAGCTCGCCGCTTGTCGCCCATAGAATTCACCGTTCCCGAGCCGGCCGGATGCCCCGCGCCCAGAGCAGCAAGGCCAGTCAGGAGATGCCCAGTTCGGGCACCGCTGCTCAGGCAGACGACAGCATTGCCCTCACCCTGCATGAGAAGGCCGCCCGTAAGAACGGCGCCGCGGCCAGCCGGCTGCTGAGTGGCGGCTCCCTGGAGGACGTGATCCGGGTGCGGGGCGCCCGCCAGCACAACCTCAAGAACGTTGATCTCACCATCCCCCGCAACCGCCTGGTGGTGTTCACCGGTGTGAGCGGCAGCGGCAAGAGCTCCCTGGCCTTCGACACAATTTTCGCCGAGGGCCAGCGCCGCTACGTCGAGAGCCTCTCGGCCTACGCGCGCCAGTTCCTCGGGCAGGTGGATAAGCCCGACGTGGACGCCATCGAGGGGCTCTCACCCGCGATTTCGATCGACCAGAAATCCACCAGCCACAACCCCCGCTCCACCGTGGGCACGGTGACGGAGATCCAGGACTACTTGCGCCTGCTGTTCGGCCGCGCCGGCGAGCCCCACTGCCCGGAGTGTGACCGCTCGATCCGGCCCCAGTCGATCGACGAGATGGTGGATCAGATCCTGCAGCTGCCCGAGGGCACCCGCTACCAGCTGCTCGCCCCGGTGGTGCGGGGCAAGAAGGGCACCCACGTGAAGCTCCTCGGTGGCCTGGTGGCTGAAGGCTTTGCGCGGGTGCGCATCAACGGCGAGGTGCGCGAGCTCGCCGACAACATCGAGCTCGACAAGAACCACGCCCACAACATCGAGGTGGTGGTGGACCGGCTGGTGGCCCGCGAGGGGGTGCAGGAGCGGCTCACCGATTCGCTGCGCACGGCCCTCAAGCGCGGCGATGGCCTGGCCCTGGTGGAGGTGGTGCCCAAGGCCGACGAGCCGCTGCCCGATGGGGTGGAGCGGGAGCGTCTCTACTCGGAGAACTTCGCCTGCCCGGTGCACGGCGCCGTGATGGAGGAGCTCTCGCCGCGGCTGTTTTCGTTCAACAGTCCCTACGGCGCCTGCGCCGACTGCCACGGCATCGGCCACCTGCGCAAGTTCACGGCCGAGCGGGTGGTGCCCGATCCCTCCCTGCCGGTGTATGCGGCCGTGGCTCCCTGGGCTGAGAAGGACAACTCCTATTACTTCTCGCTGCTCTATTCGGTGGGCGAGGCCTTCGGCTTCGAATTGAAAACCCCCTGGAAGGAGCTCACGGCCGAGCAGCAGGAGGTGCTGCTGCATGGCTCGTGCGAGCCCATTTCGATCAAGGCCGACAGTCGCTACCGCAAGGGTCAGAGCTATGTGCGCCCCTTTGAGGGGGTGTTGCCGATTCTCGAGCGCCAGCTTCGCGATGCCAGCGGCGAATCCGTCCGCCAGAAATTGGAGAAGTATCTGGAGCTGGTGCCCTGCGCCAGCTGTAAGGGCCTGCGGCTCAAGCCCGAGGCCCTGGCGGTGCGGGTGGGGCCATTCCGCATCCACGAGCTCACCAGCACCAGCGTGGGTGAGAGCCTGCGCCGCATCGAGCAGCTGATGGGGGTGGGGGAGAGCGAGGGGGCCGTGCCGTTGCTTTCAGCCCGCCAGATCCAGATCGGTGATCTGGTGCTGCGGGAGATCCGCATGCGGCTCAGGTTTCTGCTCGATGTGGGGCTGGATTACCTGAGCCTCGATCGCCCGGCGATGACGCTCAGTGGCGGCGAGGCCCAGCGCATCCGCCTGGCCACCCAGATCGGCGCCGGCCTCACGGGGGTGCTCTATGTGCTCGATGAGCCGAGCATCGGCCTGCATCAACGCGACAACGACCGGCTGCTCAAAACCCTGCTGAAGCTGCGCGATCTGGGCAACACCTTGATCGTGGTGGAGCACGACGAAGACACCATCCGCGCCGCCGATCACCTGGTGGACATCGGCCCTGGGGCTGGGGTGCATGGCGGCCACATCGTGGCCGAGGGCAGCCTGGCCAACCTGCTGGCGGCCGAGACCTCGCTTACCGGTGCCTACCTGAGCGGTCGCCGTGCCATCCCCACTCCGGCGGAGCGGCGTCTGGCCGGATCCCGAAAGCTTTCCCTGCTGGGTTGCGGGCGCAACAACCTCAACGGCTTCGATGTGCAGATTCCCCTGGGCCGTCTGGTGTGCGTTACAGGCGTGAGCGGCAGCGGCAAGAGCACCCTGGTGAATGAGCTGCTGCATCCGGCCCTGGAGCACCAGCTGGGCATGAAGGTGCCCTTCCCCGCTGGTTTGGCGGAACTGCGCGGCATCAAGGCGATCGACAAGGTGATCGTGATCGATCAGAGCCCGATCGGTCGCACGCCCCGCTCCAACCCGGCCACCTACACGGGCACCTTTGATCCGATCCGCCAGGTGTTTGCAGCCACGGTGGAGGCCAAGGCCCGCGGCTACCTGGTGGGCCAGTTCAGTTTCAACGTCAAGGGCGGTCGCTGCGAAGCCTGCGGCGGCCAGGGCGTGAACGTGATCGAGATGAACTTCCTGCCCGATGTGTATGTGCAGTGCGATGTGTGCAAAGGGGCCCGCTACAACCGCGAAACCCTGCAGGTGACCTACCGGGGCCACACGATCGCCGATGTTCTCGAGATGACGGTGGAGCAGGCCGCCGAGGTGTTTTCAGCCATCCCCCAGGCGGCCGATCGCCTGCGCACTCTTGTAGATGTGGGCCTGGGTTATGTGAAGTTGGGCCAGCCGGCGCCCACCCTCTCCGGCGGTGAGGCCCAGCGGGTGAAGCTGGCCAGTGAACTCTCCAAGCGGGCCACCGGCAAAACGCTCTACCTGATCGACGAACCCACCACCGGCCTGAGCTTCTTTGATGTGCACAAGCTGATGGATGTGATGCAACGGCTGGTGGATAAGGGCAACTCGATCCTGGTCATCGAACACAACCTCGACGTGATCCGTTGTGCCGACTGGATCGTGGATCTCGGCCCAGAAGGGGGAGACAAGGGAGGCGAGATCGTGGTGTGTGGCACCCCCGAAGAGGTGGCCGAGCACCCCAGCAGCCACACGGGCCGCTATCTCAAGCAGGTGCTCAAGCAGCATCCACCTGAACCTGTTGCGGCCTGAAGCGCAGCCGCCACTTCACTCACCACTGCTCCCATCCTGAGATCCACCTGATGCTTCAACACCTGCCGAGTAGAGCCGCACGCCTGGCCATAGCTGCCCTGTTGGCTGCCTCGCCGGCGGCCGCCCTGGAGCGGGTGCAGCTGCGGCTGCCCCTGCTCGAAACCAACTTCACCCTGGATCTGGCCGATCTGGCCAGTCCGGAGGGATCCCTGGCCGGCAACAGCGATCTCGCCCAGTTCGATCAGGCCCTCGATGGATCGATCGGTCGCAAGTTGCGCACGGTGTTCCAGACACCGCTGCCGCTCCAGGCCAGGACGGCCCTCGACCAGGCCGTGGGCACTCCGCTGCTGGAGCAGGCCCTGTTGGTGGCCTCCGCCCTGGTGAAGGTGGAGGGGCTGCCACCGGATCCTGATGGCAGCGACCTGGTTCAGGCGATTGAAACGGCTTCCGCCAGCGGCAAGCTCACCCTGCTCACCCTGCTGCAGGCCCTGCCCGGCGATGTGGCCTCGATCGACCTGGAGCGGGCAGCCCAGGGCTTTCTGCGCCTGGCCCGCCAGCAGCGCGTGGCCGATGACCTGCTGCAGCGCGTGCCGGCCGCCGCTGCCCCCAGCCTCTCTGCCACTGCCACCGCGGCGTTGGCGCCGGTGCAGCGCCGCAGCCTCAGCCTGGCGGTGGCCCATCGAGGCCAGCCCCTGGAGCTGGTGGTTCTCAGCCCGCACCAGGGCGGCAACGGCCGTTTGGTGCTGATCTCCCATGGCCTCTGGGATTCTCCCCCGAGCTTTGAGGGCTGGGGCCGCCGCCTGGCCGCCAGTGGCTACACGGTGGTGCTGCCGGCCCACCCCGGCAGCGACGCTGATCAGCAGCGGGCCATGCTCACCGGTTCCGTGCCGCCACCGGGCCCTGCCGAGCTGCGCCTGCGGCCCCTGGATATGTCGGCCGTGATCGATGCCATCGCCGCCGATCGCCTCGCGGGCCTGGAGGCGGTGGCGGCGGATCGGGTTGTGGTGATCGGCCACTCCTGGGGGGCCACCACCAGCCTGCAGCTGGCCGGCCTTCAAACCAGCTCAAGCCAGATGCGGCAGCGCTGCAGCAGCAGCGACGATCCCGACCGCAACGTCAGCTGGACGCTTCAGTGCAGCTGGCTGGGCGGGGCCGACCAGGCCAGCATGATGGATCCGCGGGTGATTGCGGTGGCGGCGGTTAGCCCGCCTGCCACGTTGCTGTTCCAGCAGGGATCCGGCCAGGAGCTGAAATCCCGGCTGTTGCTGGTGAGCGGTTCGCGCGATTTTATTGTGCCTGCCGACCCGGAGGCGATCGAGCCCTTTTCCCGCGGCGTGGTTGCTGGCCACCGGCTGGTGCTGGCGGCCGGCGGTGACCATTTCAATCTGCGCCCCGGTGCTGACCCCGGCGGCGGGGTGCTGGGGTCGCTGCTGCTGGCCTGGACCGAGGGAGCATTCGCGGCTGGGGATGGGGTGCGGCCGGGGGCCGCTGCCCCCAACCTGCTGCCCCTGACGGGCTGGGGCCACGCCCAGATCCCGCTTGCGGATGTCACGGCTGAGCTGCAGCGTTAGCGGCAGCCCTGCACCGAGATGCGATAGCTGAAGCCCAGGGCGTTGGGATCGCTGCTGGCCCCCAC
>JAWOHV010000185.1:0-3350 GCA_046484965.1 Prochlorococcaceae cyanobacterium | reverse complement strand
GCCGCATCGCCGAGATCCACAAGGCCATCCCCAACACCCACCTGGTGATGCACGGCTCCTCCTCGGTGCCCCAGGAGTGGCTGGACATGATCAACAAGTTCGGCGGTGCCATTCCCGAGACCTACGGCGTGCCGGTTGAGGAAATCCAGGAGGGCATCCGTAACGGCGTGCGCAAGGTGAACATCGACACCGACAACCGCCTCGCCTTCACCGCCGCCGTTCGCGAAGCCGCCTTCAAGGATCCCACCAACTTTGATCCCCGCCACTTCAACAAGCCCGCCCGGGCCTACATGAAGCAGGTGTGCCTGGATCGCTACCAGCAGTTCTGGTGCGCCGGCAACGCCAGCAAGATCAAGCAGCGCGACATCAACTACTTCGCCGGCCTCTATGCCAAGGGCGAACTCGACCCCAAAACCGCCGTGGCGGCCTGATCCTCACGGGGCCCTGCACGGGCCTGGATCGGCTACACGCGCAGCATCCAGAGGGGCTGAGGCCCCTCTTTTTCTTGCCTTTTGATTGCCTTGTTGTCGCCCCTCTTCAGGCTGGACTTCAGGGTTCCTCCACCGGCGCCACCAGGGCCTCGGTGGCTTCGATCGAGCGCTGCGGGTCGAGCAGGGCGTCGATCGCCTGGGCCAGGGTTGACTCCATGGCAATGCGGGTGCCGTCGCTCACCACCACCCGCGTGAGCGTGGGCAGGCCGCCCTGACGGGCCTTGAGATACACAGGTTCTACGTAGAGCAGCGCCTCCCCCACCGGCATCACCAGCAGGTTGCCCTGCACCACTTCGGCGCCGGAACGGCTCCAGAGGCCGAACTGCTGGCTGATCATCGGGTTCTGGTTGATCAGGGCGGTGATCTGCTCAGGGCCCAAGATCGGGGTCTGGCTGGGGAAGCGCAGCACCTCCAGCTGGCCGTAGTTGGGCGCGTCACTGCGGGCCGCCAGCCAGGCCACCAGGTTGGGCCGGGCCAGGGGGGTGAGGGGCTGCAGCAGCAGAAACTCCGGCGGCAGCTCCGGCGCCAGCTGGCCGCTGATGTGATAAGGGTCCATCGGCACCAGCTCCGCCCCGTAGATCTCCTTGGGGATCTGCCACACGTCGTCGCCGCTGTAAAACACGGCCGGATCGGTCACGTGGTAGCGGAGCAACTGGCTGGTCTGCAGCTCGAACTGGGGGATCGGGTAGCGGATGTGAGCCAGCAGCTCCGGCGGCATCAGCTCCAGCGGTTGGAACAGCTCCGGGAACAGCCGCTGCCAGCCGGCGATCAACGGGTCGTCCGGCTCGGCCACATACAGGGCCACGCGGCCGTCGTAGGCATCCACCACCGCCTTCACGGAATTGCGCAGGTAGCGCACATCCGGGCGGCCCGGCACCGGCGCGCTGTAGGGATAGGTGCGGCTGATCGTGAAGCCGTCCACGATCCAGAACTGGTGCTGCCCGGCCCCAAAGGGACCGGCTTCGTCACCCAGTCGCACCGAGGCCAGGTAGGGCTCGGCTTCGAAGGCCACAAAGGGCACCAGGCGCCGCACCCGCTCCCGCACCTCTCGGCGCAGCAGCAGGCGGGTGTCGGGGGTGAGGGCCCCATTCACCAGCAGCCGCGGCTCCTGGAGGTAGAGGGCCGCCGCCAGACGGGCGGCGCGGCTGCGCAACGGCACCCCGGCCCGGCCGCTGTAGTGGGTGTAGAAGTTCTCATCGCCTTCGGGGAAGTTGAATTCCCGCACCTGGGTTGGGGCCAGAACGTAGGGGCCCGGCAGGGTGCCGAAGTAGAGACTGGGCTCCCCCACCGGAATCGCCGCCTTCACCTGCTCCCGGCTGATGTTGAGGTCGGGGCTGCCGCTGATGCGGCTGTTGGCGCCCAGATCGCTGATGAAGAACTCGGGCAGGCCATCGGGGGTGCTGGTGTTCACCGGCGTGACGGTGAAGCCCTGGCCATGGGTGAACACCAGGTGGCGGTTGAGCCAGGTGCGGGCGGCCTGCTGCAGCCCGGAGGTGTCCACCTCCCGGGCCGTGATGATCACCTGCTGTTGCTGGGGCGGGCCATCGCCGGAGGCGATGGCGTAGCGGTCCACCGTGGGTTCCGAGAAGCGGTAGAACACGCGCAGCTGCTGCAGCTGGCGGTTGGTGGCCAGCAGGGGCTGGCTGTCCCAGAGGCGGATGTTACGGATCGTCGCCTCGCTCTGCTCCAGGTCGGCGCGGGTGATGCGGTCGTTGGGATTGACGTTGCGGGTGTTGATGCGATCGAGCTGGAAGGCCGCCCGGGTGGCCTCGATGGACCGGGTCAGATAGGGGGTTTCCCGCTCCAGCTCGCGGGGGTTGACCACCAGCATCTGCAGGGTGGGCAGCAACACGGCCTCCAGCGCCAGCACCAGCAGCACCAGCAGGCCGCTGGCCGCAAAGATGCGACTGCGCCAGCCGTGCCGAGGCAGGGGCAACAGCAGCAGCAGCGCCGTGATCAGCGCCAGCAGGGCCGCGGCGGTGCGCAGCGGCAGCGACACATGCACATCCACCCAGCCGGCCCCGGGCACGCTGCCCGTGGTGCTGAGCAGCAGCTGGTGGCGGCCCAGCCAGAAGCCGGCGGCCAAGGCGAGGGCAAACAGGCCCCAGGGCGGGCGCAGGGCCCGCAGCTGGGCCGCACTGAAACCGGCGAAGCGGCCGTCGCTGAGCTGGGGGGCGCGGGCCATCAGCCCCCAGAGACCGGCGGCGCTGTGGACCATGCCCAAGGCCAGGGCCAGGGTGAGACCAAAGGCCAGGGCCGGAAAGCGCGCCAGGGCGAAACTCACATCGGCGCCGAGGATGGGCTCGCGCAGGCCACTGTCGGGAGCGAGCAGGGCCAGGCTCCACAGCCCCCAGCCCCGGGCCAGGGCCACGGCGGCAGCCCCGCTGGCCAGGCCCGCCAGCAGCCTGGGGAGACGCAGCGGCCAGCGCAGCAGAGCCAGCAGCAGGGGCACCGCCAGCACCAGCAGCGGTGGCCAGGGCAGATCCGCCAGCGCCACCAGCCCGTGCAGGCGGCGGGGATCGAAGGGATTGAGCAGCAAGCGCTGGGCCAGCCGCAGCAGCAGCAGGGCCGGGAGGAGCTGGGCCAGAGCCAGCACCCCCAGGGCCAGCAGGTAGGGCAGCGGGGCCAGGGCAAAGCGGGGGCGCTCAGCCGCTCGGGCCACCGGGCGGTCCCAGAGCCAGCCCAGCCAACGCTGCAGCGCCAGCCCCAGGCCCAGGCCCAACCCCAGGCCCAGGCCCTGGAGCAGCCAGCGGCGCAGCTGCACCGCTCCCCAGCCGAACTGGGCAAACCACTGCCACTCCAGCCAGCCACGGACAGCCATCACCAGGAGAGTCGCCAGCACCACGACCACGGCGGCCG
>JAWOHV010000170.1:0-7107 GCA_046484965.1 Prochlorococcaceae cyanobacterium | reverse complement strand
CTGATCGTGCTGCTGCCGGTGTCAGTGGCCCTGCTGATGCCCCTGCTGCCCGGGGATGGCAGCGACCCGAAGCTTCCCCGCACGCTTGCCCTGGCAACGCTGGCGCTGGACCTGGTGCTGATGCTGATCTGCTTCAGCCGCCACTTCGACGGTTCAGTGGGCACGCTGCAGCTGGTGGAGCGCCACAGCTGGATTCCGGCCCTGGGCCTGGAGTGGTCGCTGGCTGCCGACGGGCTCTCGGCGCCGTTGGTGGTGCTCTCCGGGTTGGTAACCCTGCTGTCGGTGGCGGCCAGCTGGAACATCAACCGCAAGACGCGGCTTTATTTCGCCTTGATGCTGGTACAGGCCTCGGCCCAGGGCCTGGTGTTCCTCTCCCAGGACTTCCTGCTCTTCTTCCTGGCCTGGGAACTGGAGCTGGTGCCCGTGTACCTGCTGATCGCGATCTGGGGCGGCAAGCAGCGCCAGTACGCCGCCACCAAGTTCATCCTCTACACCGCCACTGCCTCCCTGCTGATTCTGCTCAGCGGTCTGGCTCTGGCTCTGCACGGCCCCTTCACCTTCAACCTGGCCGAGCTGGCGGCCCGCAGCCCCGGCGGCAGCTTCGGCCTGCTCTGTTATCTGGGCTTCCTGGTGGGTTTCGGCGTCAAGCTGCCGATGTTCCCTCTGCACACCTGGCTGCCGGATGCCCACGGCGAGGCCAATGCGCCGGTTTCGATGCTGCTGGCCGGCGTGCTGCTCAAGATGGGCGGCTACGCCCTGCTGCGCTTCAACGTTCAGATGCTGCCCGAAGCCCACCTCACCCTGGCGCCGGCGCTGGTGGTGCTCGGCATCGTGAACATCGTTTACGGGGCGCTGAACGCCTTCGCCCAGGACAACGTTAAAAGGCGCATCGCCTGCAGCTCCGTAAGCCACATGGGCTTCGTGCTGCTTGGCATCGGCGCCATTGATGCCCTCGGCATCAGCGGGGCGATGCTGCAGATGATCAGCCATGGCCTGATCGCCGCCGCCATGTTCTTCGTAACCGGGGTGTTCTACGAGCGCACCGGCACCCTCTCGATCCCCAACATGGGCGGGCTCGCCAAAGTGCTGCCGATCACCTTCGCCTTCTTCCTGGCCAGCTCCCTGGCATCCCTTGCCCTGCCTGGCATGAGCGGCTTTGTGAGTGAAATCACGGTGTTCCTTGGTGTCACCGCCAACGAAGGTTTCACCATCCCCTTCCGCGTCATTACAGTGGTGCTGGCGGCGATCGGGTTGGTACTGACACCGGTTTATCTGCTCAGCCTCTGCCGCAGGGTGTTCTTCGGCCCGCGCATCCCGGCTCTAGCCAGCACCGGCGACATGCGCCCGCGCGAGCTGCTGATCGGCCTCAGCCTGCTGGTGCCCACGCTGGTGATCGGTTTCTGGCCGCGGGTGGCGATCGACTTTTATGAAGCCACCACCAACTCCCTGGCCAGCCAGCTGGCCGAGGCCACCACCGTTGCGCTGGGTCGGATCCCCGCCCTCGGCTGAACCACGCCCCTCAGGGCCCATGGCTTGAAATGGCAGCAACGCTCTATTGCCATTGAAAGGGTTGCCATGGACATGATTGGCACTGAACCAGCTTCTCCTCTGCTGCGCGGTGAGGGCCTGCCAGCCTTCGAGGCGATCACGCCCGAGCAGGTGGAGAGCGCAATTCCCCAGCTGCTCGAGCAGCTGAACGGGGAGCTCAGCGAGCTGGAGAGGCAGCTGGAGCAGCGCCTGGCGGAGCTTGAGGCGGTTGGCGCCCCCCTGGGCTGGGCGGAGCTGATGGAGCCCCTGCACCACCTGGGCGAGCGCCTCCGCTGGAGCTGGGGCGTGGTGAGCCATCTCAACGGCGTCTGCAACAGCCCCGAGCTGCGCAGCGCCCACCAGAACCAGCAGGGGGCGGTGGTGGCCTTCGGCAGCAGGGCAGGCCAGAGCCCCGTGCTCTACCAAGCCCTGGGCAAGCTGCTTGAGCAGCACCAGGCCAGCAAACCAGGCGAGGCCGGCCACCTCGATGCCACCCAGCTGCGCATCCTCGAGGCCGAGCGCCGCGATATGCAGCTGCGCGGCGTGGGCCTCATCGGCGCCGAGCAGGAGGCGTTCAACGCAGCCACCGCCGAGCTGGCCAGGCTGGCCAGCGATTTCGGCAACCACGTGCTCGATGCCACCAACGGCTGGACCCTGCGGCTCAGCGATCCCGCCGAGGTGGCTGGCCTGCCCGAAAGCCTCAAGGAGCTGCTGGCCCAGGCGGCCCGCCAGGCCGGCCAGGAGCCCGGCGACGCTGACTCCAGCGCCGAAGCCGGCCCCTGGCTGATGGGCCTCGACATGCCCCGGGTGGTGCCGTTTCTCAAGTACAGCCAGCGCCGCGACCTGCGCGCAAGCGTGTACCGCGCCCAGGTGGCCCGGGCCTCCAGCGGCGCGCTCGACAACGGCCCCCTGATCGAGCGGATCCTGACCCTGCGGGGCGAGCAGGCCCGGCGCCTGGGCTACGCCAGCTGGGCCGAGGTGAGTCTGGCCAGCAAGATGGCCGGCTCGGTGGCCGAGGTGGAGCAGCTGCTGGAGGAGCTGCGCGCCGCCGCCTACCCGGTGGCCCAGCAGGAGCTGGAGGCGTTGCGCGCCATCGCCAGCCGCCACGGCGCCCCGGAAGCCGCCGACCTCAAGCCCTGGGATGTGGCCTTCTGGGCCGAGAAGCTGCGCCAGGAGAGCTTCGAGCTCGACAGCGAGGCGCTGCGGCCCTGGTTCCCGCTGGAGCAGGTGCTGCAGGGACTGTTCGGCCTCTGCCAGCGCCTGTTCGACATCCGCATCGTGAGCACCGATCCGGGCGAGGCGCCCAGCTGGCACCCGGATGTGCGCTACTTCCGCGTGCTGGACGGGGCCAGCGGCACCCCCCTGGCCGCCTTCTACCTCGACCCCTACAGCCGCCCCGGCAGCAAGCGCGGTGGCGCCTGGATGGATGAGTGCCTGGGCCGCTCCCACACCGCCGCGGGCGAGCCGGTGCTGCCGGTGGCCTACCTGATCTGCAACCAGAGCCCACCGGTGAGGGAGACCCCCAGCCTGATGACCTTCGACGAGGTGGAGACCCTGTTCCACGAGTTCGGCCACGGCCTCCAGCACATGCTCACCACCGTCGAGCGGCCCCAGGCCGCCGGCATCAACAACGTGGAGTGGGATGCGGTGGAGCTGCCCAGCCAGTTCATGGAGAACTGGTGTTACGACCGCGCCACCCTGATGGGCATGGCCCGCCACTGGCAGAGCGGCGAGCCGCTGCCGGAGGCGGAGTATCAGAAGCTGCTGGCGGCCCGCACCTTCATGGGCGGCAGCGCCACCCTGCGCCAGGTGCACTTCGCCCTGGTGGATCTGCGCCTGCACAGCGTCTGGAGTGCGGAGAGCGGCCAGAGCCCGGAGCAGCTGCGCCGCGAGCTGGCCCGCACCACCACCGTGCTGGAGCCGATCCCCGAAGACGCCTTCCTCTGTGCCTTCAGCCACATCTTCGCCGGGGGGTACTCGGCCGGCTACTACTCCTACAAGTGGGCCGAGGTGCTCAGCGCCGATGCCTTCAGCGCCTTCGAGGAGGTGGGTCTGGATGTGGAAGACGAGGTGGTGGCCACCGGCCGCCGCTTCCGCGACACCGTGCTGTCGCTGGGCGGCAGCCGCGCGCCGGCCGAGATCTTCGAGGCCTTCCGCGGCCGGCCGCCCAGCAGTGAGGCCCTGATCCGCCACTCGGGCCTGGTCGCCAGCGGGGCCTGAAACCTCAGCTCCAGCGGCGCTGGCGGCACACAGCCACGCTGCCGTCAAACGCCGGCAGCGGCGCCCGGCACTTGCGCAGTTCCAGGGCCATCGGCACCGCTCCGTAGAGCTCTTCGAGCAGATCGAAGATCCGCTCGCTGTAGTGCTCCAGTGTTTCGCACACGAGCGCGCGCGCCTGCCGCTGCAGGGCCCCAACCGCCAGGCCGTAATCAAGGCTGGCCGCCAGGTCGTCGTCGCAGGCCGCACGACCCAGGTCCCAGCGCAGCCAGAGGTCCAGTTCAAACCACTGGCCAAAGGCCCGTTCCTGCTCCAGCACCCCCACATGGGCCCAGAGCCGCAGGCCACGGATCACGATCGCCTCGGCAGCACCAGGGCCGCTCAGCTCGCCTGGCGCAGCTGTCACAGCGGCAGGCTGCGGTGGCTGAACTGGCTGGCTCCGCTGGCGTAGTCGGCGGCGATCTGGCCCTGCCCGCGCAGGCGGTAGCGGTAGGTCACCAGGCCCTCAAGCCCCACGGGGCCCCGCGGCGGCAGCGTCTGGGTGGAGATGCCCACCTCGGCGCCAAAGCCATAGCGGAAGCCATCGGCAAAACGGGTGGAGCAGTTCCAGTACACCCCGGCGCTGTCCACAGCCTGCAGGAAGCGTTCGGCGGTGGCGGCGGAGCTGCTGCAGATGGCATCGGTGTGGCGCGAGCCGTAGCGGGCGATATGGGCCAGGGCCTCCTCCAGCGAGTCGACCAGCTTCACCGCCAGGATCAGCTCGGAGTACTCCGTGCCCCAATCGCTCTCGGCGGCCGGCTGGGCCACCCCCAGAGCCTGGGCTCCGGCATCGCCTCGAAGCTCCACGCCGGCGGCCGTCAGAGCCGGGATCGCCGCCGCCAGAAAAGCCGGAGCCACGTCCTGGTGCACGAGCAGGGTTTCGATCGCGTTGCAGGCCGCCGGGTACTGGGTCTTCGCATCCACGGCGAGGCGCACCGCCATCGCCACATCCGCCTCCTGATCCACATAGAGATGGCACACCCCATCGGCGTGGCCGAGCACGGGAATGCGGGTGTTGTCCTGAATGAAGCGCACCAGCGCATTGGAGCCGCGTGGAATGATCAGATCCACCAGCCCATCGAGCTTGAGCAGGGCCAGGCTTTCCTGCCGGCTGGTGAGCAACTCCAGGGCCGCTGGCGCCACCTCGGAATCGGCGAGGCCCTGCTGCAGGGCGGCCAGAATCGCCCCATTGCTGCGGCTGGCCTCGCTGCCCCCCTTGAGAATCGCACCATTGCCCGAGCGAATCGCCAGCGAGGCGATCTGCATCACCGCATCGGGCCGGGCCTCAAAGATCACCCCCACCACCCCCAGCGGCACCGTGATCCGCTCGAGCACCAGGCCCTGATCCAGTTCGGTGTGCAATTGCCTCACCCCCAGCGGATCGGCCAGGGCCGCCACCTGGCGCACCCCTGCGATCGCCGCCGCCAGTTTGGGGCCATCGAGCTTCAGCCGCGCCAGCAGCGATTCGGCCAGCCCATCGGCGCCGGCAGCCTCGAGATCGGCCCGGTTGGCGGCCTCGATCTCAGCTGCGGAGGCCTCAAGGGCCGCCGCCATCGCCAGCACGGCCTGGCGGCGCTGCTGATCACTGCACTGGCCCAGGGCCATGGCAGCCCGGCGAACGGCGGCGGCCCGCTGCAACAGCTCGGGGGAGGGATCGGGAACACTCACGGCCGGAGGGCGCTCTGGAGGGATGGGCGCATCATCCCAAGCCAACCTCCGCACCCGCCTAAGCGAGCCGGTCGAGGGCCAGTTTGGCGGCACCCAGCCGGCCGGCGCCATTGCCGAGGGCGCAGCGGCGCAGCTCCATCCCCTCGCGGCTGGGTCCCAGCACCCTCTGCCGCACCTCCTGCCAGGCCGCCGGCAGAAAATGGTGGCTGGCTGCACTGAGGCCGCCGCCGATCAGCACCAGCTCGGGGGTGAGCACATAGGTGAGCGAGCTGATGCCGATGCCCAGAGAGCGGCCATAGGCCCGCCACACCCCCAGGGCGCCGGCATCCCCCCGATCAGCGAGCCGGCAGAGCTCGGCAGGATCCAGGGGGCTGAGGCGCGCCAGGCCACTGAGGCTGCAGTATTGCTCGAGCGAGCCACGGTTGCCGCTGTTGCAGGGCGGCCCCTCCGGATCGAGGCCGATCAGCCCCGGTTCAGCCGCCGCACCGCCATGGCCGAGGAACAGCTCTCCGCCAAGCAGCACGCCGCCGCCAACGCCGGTGCCCAGCGTGAGCAGCAGCACATCGCGGTAGCCCCGCGCCGCACCGGCCCAGGCCTCCCCCACCAGGGCAGCGTTGCCATCGTTGGCCAGGGTCACCGGTCGCCGCAGCCGCGGCTCCAGCCAGGCCGCCAGCGGCACGTCCTGCCAGCCGGCCAGGTTGATCGCGATCCGCGACAGCCGCCCGGCGCGATCCATCGGGCCGGGCAGGCCGATTCCCACCACTGCCGCCTGCCGGCCAGGATCGAGCTGGTCCACCGCCTCGCTGATCGCCACCGTCACCGCACCTGGAACAGCCGGATGGGGGGTGGGCACGGTGAGCTCGGCCAGCAGCTGCAAGCTGCGATCGAACCGACCCAGCTTGATCGCGGTGCCGCCCAGATCAATGCCAATCAACTGGTCCATCAACTACAGCTCAGAAGCGGAAGAACAACTGCAGCTGGGTCCGCACCCTGCCCAGCTCATCAACCGATCCCTGCACGCCGATCGTGTTGTTCAGCTGATAGCGCAGCACCAGCTGGGGGGGGATGTCGCTGCGGTTGGGGGCCGCCAGCACGGAGGCATTGAAGCGCTCGGTGATGTCGAGGCCGATCTCCGCGCCGAGCACCAGCGTGGAGGGAATCCGGCGTGAACTGTTGCTGCTGCTGGCGTTATTGCTGATCCTGCTGCCGCTGCCGCCGTTGTTGGAGGCGTTGCTGATCAGGGGTGGCACGTAGGTGGGGTAGAGAGCGAAGCTGAAGCGCTGGCCAAAGGCGTCGGTGAGGGAGCTCACCAGGGGGCTCAGCAACGACTGGCCGAGCACCGTGGCCAGGGCCGCGCCGGCATTGCCTTCACTGAGGCCTGCCAGGGAGTTGCCGCCGATCAGTGCCACCAGCCGCTCCTGGGGCAGCGGTGGCACGCTGCTGATCTGGATGTTGTCGATCAGGCGGTCGGCCGGACCAGTGGCCTGCAGCTGCACCTTCACCAGGCGCAGCTGGTCGAGGGCTGAGATGCTGCCGGTCACATCGGAGTCGGTAACGAAATTGCGATCACTGCTGCGCACGGCGACGCTGTCGGAAACGCGCGTCCGCAGGGCCACGTCGACAAACGGAATCAGACCCAGCGAGGGGGTGAACACG
>JAWOHV010000087.1:0-4631 GCA_046484965.1 Prochlorococcaceae cyanobacterium | reverse complement strand
GGCGCACGCACAGCGACACGGTGTCGCCGGCCATGTTGTCGCCGTGGCGGGTGCTGGCGATCGAATAGAGGCGCAGCTTGTTGGGCTTGCCGTTGGCATCGGTGCCGTCGGGAATGATGCCGATGCTCTGGCCTTCCACGTAGTGCAGCTGGGGATCGCCGCCCTTGAGATCGAAGGTGATGTGGTTCACCCGACCGATCGCCCCATCCGCCAGCAGGTTGTAATTCTCAGTGACCGTGCCGATGAACGGATCCTTCGGCTTGTAGAGATTGACGGGAACGTCGGCGTGGGACACGGCAGCGGCTTTGGCGGGGGTGGCTTTGGGAACTGGAGCTGCGGCGCTGGGGCTCGAGGGCTCTGGGGCGGCCGGAGCGGCATCACCGTTGCTCGGACCCATCTGCTTGATCGTGCCGCCCTGCAGGGCGATCGTCTGCATCAGAGCCTGCAGTCGGCTGAAGGGCACGTTGAAGCGCCGTTCGGCCTGCCGTTGCAGGCCGGCCCCATAGCCCTGCACCACCAGGGTGAACATCCGGCTGTCGGACTGGCGGGCCGCGGCGGTGGAAACACGCATGCAGTGTCAGCCCCTGAAAATCGGGCTGATCATAGGGAACACCTTCCCGGCTCCGCCCAGGCCGTTACGAACAGCTGTGCCCCGCGGCTCGCAGGCCCGGCGTATGGCGGCTAAATTCGGTTTAAGGGATCCAGCTTTGGACACTGCTGTTCCCCTCCGGTCTGCCGTTGCGGTTCACCATCGTGGTCAGCACCCTCAGCCTTTGACGCCGCCTCTCTTCCTGGAGCCGCGTCCTAACCCCGCCTCGCCGCTGGCGGGCAAACTTGCTGCTGCTGCTGATGATGGCAGCTGTTCGCTCGACACGATTCAGCAGGAGATGGAGCGCCTGCCGGAGGGAACCCGCCGCCTGGCGGTGCAGTTGCGCGATGGCCTTGAACCTGGCTGGTTCTGGTCGGCCCTCACCGACTACGGCAACCTCAGTACTTTCATCCCGAATCTGGCCACCTCCAGGTTGATCTGGCGCCGCGGCAGCACGGTCTGCCTGGAGCAGGTGGGCTGCCAGCAGTTCTGCGGACTGCGCTTCAGCGCCAAGGTGGAGCTGGAATTGAACGAGGAGCCCGAGCCAGATGTGAGTGGTGGCCAGCTTCGTTTTGCGATGCGCCGCGGTGATTTTCGGCGCTTCGAAGGCGTGTGGGTGATTGCGCCTGAGCCCCTGGAGGGTCGCCTCGGCACCCGCCTGCTCTACGACCTCACGGTGCAGGGCCGCCCTGGCATGCCGATTGGGCTGATCGAGCAGCGCCTGCGCGACGACCTGGCCGCCAACCTGCGGGCCGTGCAGCAGGAAGCCCGCCGCCGCGCCGGCTCAGAAAAGACCTGATCACCAGGCCCTGAAGGCCAGGCTCTGAAAGCAAGGCCCTTGTCAACAGGGCCATCGCATTGGTCTATCGGGTTGAACCCGATACTTCGTATACCCCCAAGGGGATTCGAACCCCTGTCGCCTCCGTGAAAGGGAGGTGTCCTAGGCGTCTAGACGATGGGGGCGAGGCCACAACGAAGGCTGGGAGTGGCTGAAGCCCGTCCTGCCGGTCGCTGATGGCTGGACGCTACGGGGCCGGGGGACCCTTCGTCAAGGAGCGGCGGCGGCGGCGCTGGGCGGGCTCTGGCCGGCCCAGATCGGCACGGTGAAGTGAAAGCAGGCTCCCTCCCCCGGCTGCGAAACCACCCAGATGCGGCCGCTGTGCACCTCGGCAATTCGCCGGCACACCGACAGCCCCACCCCGTAGCCGGAGGTGCTGCCTGAGGTTTGGGGCAGGCGCACCCGCTCCAGAAAGATCCGTTCCTGCTCCTCGGCCGGAATGCCCGGGCCGGTGTCGCAGACGCTCACCTGCACCCACTGGCTGGTGCGGTGCAGCAGCGTGACGCTCACCTTGCCGCCCTCGGGGGTGAACTTGAAGGCATTTTCGAGCAGGTTGAGCAGCACCTGGCGCATGCGCCGCTGGTCGGCGAACACATCCGGCAGGTCGGCCGGGATGTCGGTGCTGAGCTCGAGCTTGCGGCCAACCCAGAGTTTTTCAAGCTCCAGGATCGCCTCGGCCACCACTTCGCCCAGGGCCAGCCGCTGGGGATTGAACAGGGCCTCCCAGCGGGTGGTGCCCACCTCCAGGAGGTCATTGGCGAGCTGCTCGATGTCGTCGAGCCTTCGGCCGAGCACGTCGCGGAACTTGGCCTGGTTGATCTGGCCCAGGTCGATGCTCTGCAGGGCCAGCTTGGCGGCCGAGAGCGGCGTGCGCAGCTCGTGGGCCACCATCCGCAGCAGCCGCTCCTGCACCCCCAGCCGCTCGATCAGGGTTTCGTTCTCCTGGCGCAGCACCAGCACCTGGTCCTCGAGGCGCAGCTCCCGCTGGGTGCGGCTGCCGTCGTTTTCCGCTGGCCGCAGGCTCATGCCCAGGCTGCTCACCACCTCCTGCTGTTGCCAGCGGGGCAGCCAGCTGCGGATCTGGGCCAGCAGCGTGTTGCCGGCGAACACCTGCTTGGGGGCCGGTGCCAGCTTCACCAGGGCCGGCGTTGCCACCAGGCGGTGCAGTTCGAGCAGTTCGGGCTGTTTGGCAGGATCGGCCACCGTGAGGGCGATCTGAAACCCCCAGGTTTCCTGCTCGAGCAGCGCGATCAGGCCGCGCAGGTCGGCCGAGGCGAGGTGGTGGTTGGCGGCCACCAGCAACAGCTGCAGGCTCTTGGGCACAGTGCCCGGCGCCATGCCCGCTCCAGGCACCAACTCAGCGGCAAAATCCTGTGCACTTTACGGGCGTTGCCGGATTCGCAGGCCATCGGGGTTAGAACTGCGTCGTAGACCTTGGATCGCCCCGAGACGATGCACCTCGATCAGGGTGGCCACCGGGAGCTGATCACTCGCGTCCATCCGTTCATACCGGCCAGCCAGGGCGATGCCGGCCGCAGTCGCATCCAGCTCGATCGGGGCCTGCGACGCTGGTTTTCCCGCAACCTCGGGCTCTGGCGCTCGCGGCGCCTCTACTTCTTCGCCGACGAGGAGGTGCTGCGGGTGGACATGCTGCTGCGGGTGGAAGCCTTCAGTGAACCGATCGAGGGCGAGGCCGCCTACCGCTTCAGCTGGTGGCCTGAGCAGGAGTACGACTTTTTCGAGCGCAAGCCTAGATATGTGCGTGAAGGCACGATGGAGGCCTACCTCTGCGGTCACCAGCTGCGCCGCAGCCGCGGCTACCTCTGCGGCAGCCACACCCAGAGCCAGATCCGGCAGGTGGATGAGCACGAACTGATCTTCGAATCCCATCACCAGAGCTGGGACATCCTCGAGCACATCCGCCTGGTGGACCAGGACCGCTATCGCGCCCGCTCGATCTTCTCCTGGCAGGACGGCAAGCTCGAACTGAGCGAAACCCACCACGAAATCCGCCTTGAGGAGGCCGGTGCGCCCATCTCGATCGCAGGCTGAACGGCCCGGTTCAGCGCATGGTTCAGCATGGGCCGTAACCGTGCCCCTGGTTTTGAACCTTTCCCTGCGTCGCTGCCGTCCCCTTCTGCTGGGCGCCCTGATCGCTCTGCTGCCCTTTGGCCTGGCGGTCGCACCCGCGGCAGCTGCCCCTGCCAGCCAGGCGGAGATGACCCTCTACAGCCGCATCGCCGCCCTGAACGTGTGCATCTCCCGCGCCGCCGGCGTGGAGTTCGACAAGGCGGTGGCGATCGCCGGTGAAACCCTCGCCCAGCTGATCCAGGGCCAGCACGATGGCGCCATTCAGCAGGTGGGTGCCAAGCCACTCAGCCTGGAGGAGTTGCGCAAGGGCTCGATCAACTCGGCTGTGATCGGCGCCGTGGAGGTCTGCCCCAAGGAGGTGCCGGCCGATGTGCTCAAAAAGGTGCAGGAGGTGCTCAAGCAAGGCGAAACCAAGTCCCCGGCACAGTCGGCTCCCGCCAGCAAGGGCAAGGCCAAATAGGGGGCGCCACCGCCCAGTTGCACTTGGTCGCAACTGCCCAGCTGGGCAGTTGCGGTTGAGTCATGCCGGCTCGCTTGGCTAGGTGCACGCCGAATCAGGCGCCCCCTCACCAGGCTTCAGCCATGACCCGCTTCCCCTTCACCTCCCGCCACTCCCTGGCCCTGCTGGCGGCCGGATCCCTGGCGGCTGCCCCCTTCCTGATCGAGCCCGCCAGCGCCTACGACCAGCGCTATCAGCTGATGCCGCCACCGCCTGTGAGCAGCAGCACCCTCTACGACTATCCCCCCTACACCCGCCGGCCGACCCCGCTGCCCTACGGCCAGGGCTATGGACAGGGCTACGGCATCAGCAACGCTCCGGGCGCCCAGCCCGTGCCGCTGCTCACCGCCGAGCAGATGGCGATGCGCTGCAACACTGGCCGCCTGGTGGGCGGCCTGCTGGGAGGCGGCGCCGGCTACGCGGTGTCGCGCAAGGATGGACGCTCCTGGGCCGTGCCCCTCGGCGCCCTGCTGGGCTCCCAGGTGGGCTGCAGCGCCGCCGCCGGCCTCGGCCCGAAGCCCTGGTAAGCCCTGCTGCTGAAATTTCTTCCGCATCGCGGTGAGCGGGGCCCCGGGCCCCGCTTTTTTCTTTGCAGCCTTCGCTGGGCACAGCCT
>JAWOHV010000252.1:0-8293 GCA_046484965.1 Prochlorococcaceae cyanobacterium | reverse complement strand
CCGGGCCGCGGCGGGGATGGCGGCGGCGCTCTCGGAGCTGGCGGATGGCTCCGGTCAGGCGGAGCGGCCGGCACTGGTGGTGTTGATCGGCAGCGCCCCCACGGCGCTCGAGGTGCTGCTGGAGCTGGTGGCCTCAAAAACCGTGCCGGCGCCGGCCCTGGTGATCGGCATGCCGGTGGGGTTTGTGGGGGTGGCGGAGAGCAAGCGTCACCTGGCTGAGAGTGGCCTGGCCCACATCCGGCTCGAGGGCTCCAAGGGCGGGGCCGGACTGGTGGCCGCGGCCTGCAACGCCCTGCTGCGGGCCGGCTGGCTTCAGGCGGCGAGCGCGCCGTCTTGCCCTGGGGAGTCCCCCTGATTCACGCGCACGACGCTGTTGGCTTCGATGCGGCTGAGCACCTGGCGGGCCCGCTGCACCACCGCCGGCGGCACGCCGGCCAGGCGGGCGGCCTCGATGCCGTAGCTGCGGCTGGCGCCGCCGGCCACCACCCGGTGCAGGAACACCAGCTCCTCGCCGGTTTCCTCCACCAGCACCTGGGCGTTGGCCACGTTCGGCAGCAGCGAGGCCAGTTCGTTGAGCTCGTGGTAGTGGGTGGCGAACACGGTGCGGGCGCCGATGCCGCCTTGCTCCGGCGGGCCGGCCAGGTGCTCGGCCACCGCCCAGGCGATCGAGAGGCCGTCGAAGGTGGCGGTGCCGCGGCCGATCTCATCGAGCAGCACCAGCGAGCGCGGCGTGGCGTGGTGGAGGATGTTGGCCGTTTCGGCCATCTCCACCATGAAGGTGGACTGGCCGGCGGCGAGGTCGTCGCCGGCGCCGACGCGGGTGAAGATCCGATCGGCGATGGCGAGGCGGGCGGATCTGGCCGGGATCCAGCTGCCGATCTGGGCTAGCAGCTGCAGCAGGCCCGTCTGGCGCAGATAGCAGCTCTTGCCGCTGGCGTTGGGGCCCGTGAGCACGATCAGATCGGGTGCGCCCAGGGCCACGCTGTTGGGCGTGAAGGGTTTCTCCACCAGCAGCTGCTCCACCACCGGGTGGCGGCCCGCCTCGATCAGCAGCTCGCGGCCCTCGCAGATCTCGGGCCGGCACCAGCCGCCGGTGGCGGCCACTTCGGCCAGCGAAGCGATCGCATCGAGCTCGGCCACCAGCCGCGCGGCGGCCCGGATCGGACCCGCCTGCTCGCCCACCTGGGCGCGCAGCTCGCCGAAGAGCTCGTATTCGCGCTGGGCGGCGCGGGCCTTGAGCTGCAGGATGCGCCCTTCGCGGCCCTTGAGCGCTGGGGTTACGAAGCGCTCCTCGTTGGCCAGGGTCTGGCGGCGGATCCAGTGCTCGGGCACGGCGCCGGCCTTGGCCTTGCTCACCGCCAGGAAGTAGCCGAAGGTGCGGTGGTACTGCAGGCGCAGGTTGGGATTGCCGCTGGCGCGGCGCTCGAGGGCCTCCTGCTCGGCCAGCCAGGCGTCCTGGTCGTCGAGCTGGTTGCGCAGGCCATCGAGGCGGGCATCGACGCCGTCGTGGATCAGGCCGCCCTCGCTGAGGCTCAGGGGCGGCGCCTCCACCAGGCTCTGGCGCACCAGCTCAGCGATCTCGGCCAGCTCGGGCCAGGGTCGCGCCAGGGCCGCCAGCGGTGGGCTGCTGGCCTGGCTCAGCAGGCCCGCCAGCTGGGGCAGGCGCTCGAGGCCATCGGCCAGGGCCACCAGGTCGCGGGCTGAGGCGCTGCCGGCGCCGGCGCGGCCGGCGAGGCGCTCCAGATCCCCCATCGGCCGCAGCAGCCGGCGCAGGCTCAGGCGCAGCGGCCGCTGCCGCAGCAGCTCCTCCACCCCATCGGCGCGGGCGGTGATGGCGGCCCCATCCACCAGCGGCGCCTCGATCCAGCGGCGCAGGCAGCGGCCGCCCATGGCCGTCATCGTGCGGTCGAGCGCCCAGAGCAGCGAGCCATGGAAGCCGCCACCCATCTGGGTGCGGGTGAGCTCGAGGTTGCGGCGGGTCTGGGCGTCGAGCAGCAGCTGGTCGCCGGCATGCCAGGTGGTGGGCAGCTCCAGGGGGATGGCGGCCCCGGGCTGGGTGTCGTCGAGGTAGGCGAGCAGGCCGCCGGCAGCCCTCAGGCCCAGGGGCGCCTCGCCGAGCCCGAGGCCATCGAGGCTGGCCAGCCGAAAGCGCTCCAGCAGCCGGGCCCTGGCTTCAGCGGCGGAGAAGGGGGTGCGGGGCAGGGGCGTAAGCCGCAGGGCTTCGGGGCACCAGGCGGGGGTGGCGCCGGCAAGGGCGCCGGCGGGGGCCTCGCCGCAGGGCCAGAGCACCTCGGCGGCCTCCACCTGCAGCAGCTCCTGGTGCAGCAGATCTGTGCCCTGCCGCTCGGTGACGCGGAATTCACCGGTGCTCACATCGGCCACCGCCAGGCCCCAGCGGGCCCCGCCCTCCTCCAGCACCACGGCGCAGAGCCAGTTGTTGCGCCGCGCCGCCAGCATCCCCTCCTCGAGCACGGTGCCGGGGGTGAGCACGCGGGTGATGTCGCGCTTGAGCAGGGCCCCTTTGGCATTGCTGCGGGCGGCGGCCTCCTCAAGCTGGTCGCAGAGGGCCACGCTCAGGCCGCGGCGCACCAGCTCGCTGCAGTAGCGCTCGGCGGCGTGGTGGGGGATGCCCGCCATCGGCACCCGGCCGAGGGCCTTGCCCGCCTCCTTGCCGGTGAGGGTGAGCTCCAGCAGGCGCGAGAGGGTGATGGCGTCTTCGAAGAAGCACTCGAAGAAATCCCCCAGGCGGTAGAGCAGCACCCGCTCGGGATGGGCGGCCTTGAGCTCCACGTAGTGGCGCAGCACCGGCGGCAGCAGGGCCGGGTCCACCAGGCTGTGGTGGTGCCAGGGGGGCAGGTCGGAGGGAGGCTCTTCTGGACTGGCTGCTGCTGGACTGCCTGCTGCTGGACGGCCTGCTTCGGGGTGGGCGGCAGCTTCCGGTTCGGCAGTGGTGGCCGGGCGCTGCTGCCGCTTACGGGGGCGGCGGCTGGCGTCGGTTTCCAGGGCTGCATCATCCGGGGCCCCATCTTCCAACCGGCCTTTGTCCTCAAAGGAGGTTTGGGGGGCCGGCTCGCCGAAGAGGCTGCCCTGCAGGGCCAGCTCGGGCGCGAGCGACAGCTGCTGCTCGGCTTCCGCGCTCACGGGCTCAGGGGCTCAGGGGAGGGGGTTGAGATCGTAGGCGGCCACAACTTGTGAAGGAACGCCGCCGGCGGCCCGGATCGGCCGGAAGCGGCGTGTGAGAATCCGGCCACGGCCCTGCGAGCCACTTGAAAACATGCAGATCCTCAATACCCTCACCGTTCTGGCGCTGGTGGTGATGTCGTTTGCGCTGATCGTGGCTGTGCCCGTGCTCTATGCCAGCAGCGAAGACAGCGGCCGCTCCAATCGCCTGATCCTGCTGGGTGGCCTGGCCTGGGTGGCCCTGGTGCTGCTCAACTGGGGCGTCAGCATTTTCGTAGTGTGAGTCGAGTCGCGGCTCTGGGCGCTTGACGGTTTTCGAAGGTCGCTTCACCGACATCGCCGGGGTGCGCATCGCGGTGGTGGTGGCCCGTTTCAATGATCTGGTCACCGGCAAGCTGCTGAGTGGCTGTTTGGATTGCCTTTCGCGCCACGGCATCGATGTGGGCGAGGCCAGCCCCCAGCTCGACGTGGCCTGGGTGCCCGGCAGCTTCGAGATCCCACTGGTGGCCCAGCGCCTGGCCGCCAGCGGCCGCTACCAGGTGGTGATCACCCTGGGGGCCGTGATCCGCGGCGACACGCCCCACTTCGATGTGGTGGTGGCCGAGGTGAGCAAGGGCGTGGCCGCCGTAGCCCGCGACACCGGTGTGCCGGTGATCTTCGGCGTGCTCACCACCGACACCCTGCAGCAGGCCCTCGAGCGCGCCGGCATCAAGAGCAACCTCGGCTGGAGCTACGGCCTGCAGGCCCTGGAGATGGGCAGCCTGATGGCGTCGCTGCCGGGCTGAGCGGAGCTATCCGGTGGAGGCGCCGGGTTTTACCAGCAGCGCCTGGGGGGCGGCGTCGACGAAGCCGAGCTGGCGGTAGAAGCCGGCGCTGTTGGTGGTCATCAGGTACACGCGTTCCACGCCGCGCAGGGCGGGGGCGGCCAGCAGGGCTTCCACCACCTGGCGGCCGAGGCCGCAGCCCTGCAGGTCGCCGGCCACCACCACATCCCAGAGCACGGCGCGGCAGAGGCCATCGCTGGTGGCGCGGCCGAAGCCCACCAGTCGCTTGCCGCGCCAGAGGCTCACCACCGCCTCGCTGCCGGCCAGCAGGCGGCGCAGCTGGCCGAGGCTGCGGCCGCAGGCCCAGAAGGCGTGCTTATCGAGCAGGCGCTGCAGCTTGAGCAGGCCGCGGCTGGGCAGCAGGTGGGGCCCCAGCCCGAAGCAGCGAAGGCCGGGGGCGCCGGGGGCGTGCTGGATCAGCCGAACGGGGTCCATCGCAGAGGAGCCATGGCAGCATCCTCCCAAGCAAGGGGGCGCTATGGCGCGCAAGGGCATCATCCTGGCCGGCGGCAGCGGCACCCGGCTGCACCCGATCACCCAGGGGGTGAGCAAGCAGCTGCTGCCGGTGTACGACAAGCCGATGATCTACTACCCGCTCAGCACCTTGATGCTGGCGGGCATCCGCGAGATCCTGATCATCACCACCCCGCACGACCAGCCGGCCTTCCAGCGGCTGCTGGGGGATGGCTCCGCCTGGGGCATGGCGATCACCTATGCGGTGCAGCCCAGCCCCGACGGCCTGGCCCAGGCCTTCCTGATCGGCGCCGATTTCCTGGCCGGAGCGCCGGCGGCGCTGGTGCTGGGCGACAACCTCTTCCACGGCCACGACCTGGTGCCCCAGCTGGCGGCCAGCAATGGCACCAAGGCGGGGGCCACGGTGTTTGCCTATCCGGTGCGCGACCCGCAGCGCTACGGCGTGGTGGAGTTCGACGGCCAGGGCATGGTGCTGAGCCTGGAGGAGAAGCCGGCCCAACCCCGCAGCCGCTACGCGGTAACCGGGCTTTATTTCTACGACGCTTCGGTGGTGGAGCGGGCCCGGCGCATTCGGCCCTCGGCTCGCGGCGAGCTGGAGATCACCGACCTCAACCGCCAATACCTCGAGGATGGGCTGCTGAAGGTGGAACTGATGGGCCGCGGCATGGCCTGGCTCGACACCGGCACCTGTGATTCGCTGCATGAGGCCGCCAGCTACATCCGCACCCTGGAGCACCGCCAGGCCCTGAAGGTGGGCTGCCCCGAGGAGGTGGCCTGGCGCCTGGGTTGGATCAATGGCTCCCAGCTGGAGGCCCTGGCCCAGCCACTGCGCAAGAGCGGCTACGGCGAGTATCTGCTGCAGTTGCTGGAGGTTGGCAATGCGGGCTGAGGCGCTGAGGGTCCAAGGCGGCGCAGGGGGCGCAGGCGGCGCATTCCTGGCGGGGCCGCTGCTGCTCACACCGCAGGTGTTTGGCGATGATCGCGGCTTCTTCCTGGAGAGCTGGAACGCCCAGCGCTGGCAGGAGCTGCTGGCCGCCCACGGCCAGAGCGCGGCGCCCTTCGTGCAGGACAACCACTCCCGCTCGGCCCGCGGCGTGCTGCGCGGCCTGCACTGGCAGTTGCCGCCCCACCCCCAGGCCAAGCTGGTGCGCTGCGTGCTGGGCGAGATCTTTGATGTGGCGGTGGATCTGCGCCGCGGCTCCCCCAGCTTTGGCCAGTGGGCGGGGGCGCTGCTGAGCGCTGAGAGCCACCGCCAGCTCTGGATTCCGGTGGGCTTCGCCCACGGCTTCCTCACCCTCAGCGAGCACGCTGAAGTGCTCTACAAAACCACCGACTTCTGGAGCCGCGACTGCGAGCGGGCGCTGCGCTGGGATGATCCCGAGCTGGCGATCGCCTGGCCGCCACTGCCGCAGACGACCGCGCAAGCCTCGAGCGCCCTCCAGCTCTCAGAGAAGGATGGGGCGGCACCGCTGCTGGCGGAGCTGGGCCAGGGGGATCTGTTCCCTTGAACGGATCAGGGCATCCGTTGGCGCTGGTTGAGCGTTTCCAGGCGTTCGGCCAGCCAGATCTTGATCACCGATTGGCGGGTGACCCCGATTCGGTGGGCCTCCTGGTCGAGCTGGTCGATCATCCAGAGCGGAAAGTCCACATTCACCCGCCTCTGGTCTTGATTGCGGCGACGGGCTTGGCTGAGATCGAGGCTATCGAGGATGGCTTCGCCGGCCTCGAACGTCTCATCAAACTGTTGGGCTGTTGTAGAGGGCGATTTCATCGGGGCGCGAGCGGCGAACGGAGATCAGACGGATGGCGGTGTTGCGGTAGGTGATCACGGCAGACCAGTGCTTTCCGGCGATCTGGCCAATGACCAGAGATCGGGGTTCGTCGAGCAGCCGGGCAGGGATTTCCAACAGGTTTGGGTCGGCCCAGAGCCCCTGAGCGACCTTGAAATCAATCCCGTGCTTGCGGTGATTGGCCGCACTCTTGATCGGGTCGTACTCGAACGGCATAGGGTATAAATCCTATTCCTTTTTTATCCCTATGAAGGTGCTGCTCACCGGCGCCGCCGGCCAGCTGGGCCAGGCTCTGGTGGCCTCCTGCCCCGCGGCGGTGGAGCTGATCGCCTGCGCCCGGGAGGCCCAGGGCCCTGTTGCCGTGGCCCTTGATCTGGCCGACCCCGAGGCCTGCCGCCGGGCCGTGCGCGAGCACCGGCCCCACTGGGTGCTCAATGCCGGCGCCTACACGGCGGTGGACCGGGCGGAGAGCGAGCCGGAGCTGGCCGAGGCGGTGAATGCCGGCGCGCCGGCGGCCTTCGCCGCAGCCCTGGCCGAGAGCGGCGGCCGGTTGCTGCAACTGAGCACCGATTTCGTGTTCAACGGCGCCCAGGGGTCCCCCTATCGGCCCGAGCAACCGGTGGATCCGCTGGGGGTTTATGGCGCCAGCAAGGCGGCCGGGGAGGCGGCGGCCCTGGCCCTGCCCGGCGCCCGGGTGCTGCGCACCAGCTGGGTGTATGGCCCGGTGGGCAAGAACTTCTGCCTCACGATGCTGCGGCTCCACGGCCTCAAGGCGGCCGCCGGCGAGCCCCTGGGCGTGGTGGCCGACCAGGTGGGTTGCCCGACGGCCACCCACACCCTGGCGGCGGCCTGCTGGCGCGCGATCGGCTCGGGCAATCCCACCCCCACCGCTGGCGAGGCTGCTGACCAGCCCCGGATCCTGCACTGGAGCGATGCCGGCGCCGCCAGCTGGTACGACTTCGCCGTGGCGATCGGCGAGCTGGGTGTGGCCGCCGGCCGGCTGGAGCGCGCCGCCGCGGTGCGGCCCCTCACCAGTGCCGAGTTCCCCACGCCGGCCAGGCGTCCGAGCTACTCGCTGCTGGAGTGCAGCGGCAGCCGCGCTGCCTTGGGGCTGGAGCCGCTGCACTGGCGCGCTGCCCTGGCGGCGGTTCTCCAGGGCGGCTGAAGCAACCACCGCCACCGGCGCCAAACCCTGCAGCGCTTGGCCAACAAATCACGCATTAAACTGCCAATAAATCATGCCTTCGAGAGGCCCGATTGGCCCCTGGCTACCTGCCCCGCATCGCCGATCGGGAGTTGCGCTCCTGTCTGGCGGCGGCCGCGGCTGCTGGATGAATGGCAGGTGGAGCCCCAGCTGTGGAACCAGGTGCGACGGGCGGTGGACGCTGCCGGTGAACCGGGGCAATTCCTGCTCACAGGCTCGGCGGTGCCGGCCGACGACGCCGCACGCCACTCCGGCGCTGGGCGTTTTTCGTTCCTGAGGCTCCGGCCGATGACCCTGATTGAGAGTGGCGTCAGCAACGGCGCCATCTCCCTGGAGTGCTTGTTCAAGGGGGAGTTGCCCCAGTGCGGGGATCCGGGGCTGGCTGTGGCGGACCTGGCAGATCTGGTATGTCGCGGTGGCTGGCCTGCCCAGCTGAATCGACCATTGGCAGCAGCCTGCCGGGCAGCGCGTGATTACCTGGAGCAGGTTCGGGCGGTGGAACTCAGCCGAGTCGACGAGCGTCGCCGCGATCCGTTGCGCATCGGTGCCCTGCTGCGGTCATTAGCGCGCACGGTGGCCACGGAGGTGGGCCTGGCCACCCTGGCGGCCGCATCTGCGCTCCAAGGCGGCGTTGCGCCAGGCCCCGAAACGCCACTTTTGCGATCCATCCTTGGCCGTGGCGGCGCTGGGCGCCGGGCCAGAGCGGCTGCTGCAGGATCTGGAGCTCTTCGGGCAGTTGTTCGAGTCGCTGGTGATCCGTGATCTGCGGGTGCTGGCCCAGGCGCTTGATGGTGAGGTGCTCCACTACCGCGACAACTACG
>JAWOHV010000224.1:0-3094 GCA_046484965.1 Prochlorococcaceae cyanobacterium | reverse complement strand
GGACCTGCCCAGCTGGACCGTGGCCGCCGACATCGACCTGCGCAGCTGGCTGTTCGCCTTTGGCGGCGGCATCCGCATCGAGAGCCCTGATGTGCTGCGGCAGGAGCTGGTGCTCAGAAGTCAGGAGGCGATTGAGGCCAACAGCACGGCTGCGTAACGACAGATTGCGGCCTCTGTCGCCAAGCGCGCTGGATCCAGATCAGCGCGCACTGCGGGCAGGCCTGCTGCGCACTCAGCTGTTCAGCTCAGCAACCTGTCTCCACCTGCACCTCCAGTAGCCAGGCCGGTGCAGAGCGGGAGCCGCCAGATCAAACTGGCGGCTCAATTTCCCTCCAGCCCTGCTGCTGCTGCTGAGGTGATTGGCGCTCAGCTGATCACCCCTCTTCTGCAACACCGGCCGGGATCAGCTTGACCTGCTTGCGGCCGAGCTTGATCTCAAACTCATCGCCTGGCTTGAGGTCGAGCATGGCGGTGTAGGCCTTGCCGATCAACAGGTTGCCGTTGCCTTGCACCGTGGCCACATAGCTCAGCTTGCGACCGGCCTTGCCTACGCCTTTGCCGCCGCCATCACCGAGGCTGACGCCTTTGGCTTCCAGCAGGGATTCATAGAAGGCAGTGAAGTTGAGGCGCTCAGTGCCATCTTTCTTAGTGCTCACATAGCCGCAGCTGCGCACCAGCTCCGACTTGGAAACATCGCCCAGTTCCTTGACCTTGGCGAGCAGTTCGGAGCCAGTGAGCATGGCAATCAATGCAATCAGCGCGAATAGTAACCCGCTGCCCTCTCCTATCCAATACAGATAACCGATCCAAATACAGAAAAACCCCCGGCTGCTCTGTCCGAGGGTGTCTCGGAGCTGCGCGCAAGGTGGGGGCCCGCAGCTCTTAGGCAGGGCGTCATGCAAACGCCAGCCAGAGCCAGGCAACCAGAGCGATTGCGGGCAAGTCAAGGATCGGTAGGATTTTTAGAAAACTCTTTGCCTAGCGGCGTCGGTATCTGCCTCTGAAAGATCAATTCATCGCCTCAACTCAGCAACTCTCAACCACGTCCATCGCTGTTGCGGCAGGTCGCAGAGCACCTCATGGCATGGTGCGGTCAGAAGTCACAGCGGAACGAGGGGCGCGGCGGTATTCCCAGGGACGGGTGATCCCACCCGGCACCTGCCAGACCCCGTAGCGGTGTCGGCTGGCGCGGAACTCGGCGCCCACATCCTCCTTGGCATTGCAGCCGCCGAGGTAGCGGCGGTACGCAAAGGCCTGGCCGTCTTCCACCATCGCCAGGCCGATGGTCACCCCACTGAACACCTCAGCGACCGAGCGGCCGTAGCGATCGGTGGTCTTGATGTCGAGCGACACCTCACGGCCAATCGGCAGCCGCTGCTGCAGATAACGGCGCGCCTGCTGCCCGTAAGGGCTCTGGGCCGTCTCGGGGGCATCGATGCAGGCCATTCGAACCGTGACAACCCGGCCGGCCTGACGCATGCGGATGGTGCCACCGCTGGCATCGAGCCGGCTGTAAAAGGCGGAGAAGGGTTGCACATGCGCCGAGCCTTTGGTGGCCGGCCCGGCGGCCCGGCGGCGCGGGGATCAGCGGCCGGCGTCGAGCAATTCGGCCAGGGTGCGGCGGGCCTTCGGCGTGAGGGCCGCCACTTCGTCATGGCCGTGCTCATGGAGGCAGGGCAGCGAACCGCCCAGGCCCTTCGGCAGCGCCGCGGCCTGCCCTTGATCGCGCCTGAAGATCGTGCGGCCCTCCTTGATCGTCTCGAGCACGGCAATGTCCTTGATCGTGTTGGGATCCATCGTGAGTGGATTGCGCTCCAGAATCACCAGATCGGCCAGCTTGCCCACCTCCAGGGTGCCCTTGCTCTTCTCCTCCCTGATCTGCCAGGCGGCGTTGGCCGTCACGGCCCGCAGGGCCTGGTAAGGGGTGACCCGCTCGGCCGGACCGATCACCAGGCCCTGCGCCGTGCGCCGGTTCACGCCCGCGTCCACCAGCGGCAGCACCCAGGGCCGGGGCGACACCGGCGCGTCGTGGCTGAAGGTGAAGGGGATGCCGTTCTTCAGCATCGTTGCGGCGGCCATGGCGTTGGCAGCCCGCTCCTCGCCCCACAGCTTCACCACCGTTTCGCCGCCGGAGACCAGGCCAGTGGTGAGGAAGCTCGGCACCGCGCCCACCTTCTTCATCCGCTGGATCTGATCAGGCCGCAGGTAGCTGGCGTGGATGAACACCGGCCGATGTTCGGCCATGCCCTGGCTGGCCACCGCAGATCACTGCCCAGCTTGCCCTTGCCGTACTTGCCGTCTTCCTGCGCAACCGCTTCTCTTCGAGAAGGCTTCGCCTACGCGGAAGCCTTGGGGCTACAAGGATCTCGGCCCGGCGCATCAGCTCCTTGATCTCCTTCTCCAGCTGCGCCTCGGCTAGAGCATCCGCTCGTGGCTCAACTGCTTCGCAGAAGCCAAGGGCTACGCTTTGTGCTTGGAGGCATTGGCCTGCACCTTGGTGCCGTCCAGCGCCACATGGCCCAGGCTCACCATGCCGGCCGCCTGGCAGAGCCGCAGGATCTGAACGAACAGCTCGCTCAGGGCCTCAAGATTGCGGCGGCGGAACTCACTGATGCGGCTGTGGTCCGACTGCTGGTTGCCGGTAAGCACCCGAAAGGCCAGGTCCTCGTAGCAAGCCCGCTCAATCTTCCGGGAGGAGACGATCCCCACGCAGTAGTCGTACAGCAGCAGCAGCGTCAACCGCTGCGCGGAAGGCTTCGCCTACATCCTGGGGTCGAAACCCTTCTCGCCACGGGGATCTTTGCTCTGGGCAGGGATCACCATCGCCGACAGATCCAGCTCATCGACCAGATCGAGCAGGAAATACACCTGATGGTCAGCGGTCAGCCAGTCACTCGGCGAGGCCGGCAGCAAGGAGGTCTGCTCCGGCTGCCAGGGACGAAAGGTCTTGCGCTTCTGCATGCCCCATTTTATCGCCCAGATCCAGACGCGGTTGTTTCCCCTGCGCGGGGTCCGTTTGTAACATCTTCCATAGTCCAAACTTGTGGCCGCACCTTTCCTCTGGAATTTTTCACACAAATTACTAAAGTGTGAT
>JAWOHV010000218.1:0-9223 GCA_046484965.1 Prochlorococcaceae cyanobacterium | reverse complement strand
CGCGCAGCATCTCGCGGCCATCGTGGAGATAGGAATCCACGTAGCCCAGCGTGTAACGCTCGAGCTCGTTGAGGGCGTCCTGCACCTGGCTGAGGCAGTGGTAGAGGCTGAGGCCGAAGCCCTGGGCTGAGCGCGGCGCCGCCATCGAGCGGAAGAGCTGCTCCACCTTGTCGAGCTTGGCCTTGCTCTGGGCCAGGAACTGGCAGAAAACCTCCATCAAGCTGTCGTCGTAGGGGTCGGCGGCCAGGGCCCGCAGCTGGGCCGGGAAGGGATTGATCACCTGGGCCAGCAACCGATCGATCGGCGCATACACCTGCTGCAACCAGAGCAGCAGCTGGCTATCGGCCGCAGACCCTGCCCCACGGCTGCGGGCACGCCGGGGCAGGGGCCCGTCGGATCCCCGGGCGGCGACGGCGTCATAACGGCGGCGCTGCTCCCTGTCGCCCAGCACCGCCCAGGCGGCATTGAGGGCCAGGATCGTGGTGTCGTCGCCGCCGGCATCGGGATGGTGCTGCTTCACCAGGGCCCGGTAGGCAGCCTTGATCTCGGCCGCCGAAGCCTGGCGCGGCACCCCCAGCACGGTGTAGTGATCGGCGCTGCGGGAGCCGGGCACGGGGCTTGGAGAATCGCAGTGCCCATCATCGGCCAACCGCCGGGAGCTGCGGCAGGCCTGGCTGGGGGTGCCGGAGCGGCCTGAAGTGCGTCCCCACAAAAAAAGCCCCCCTGGGGGGGGGCTGGTGGGTGCCGATTGGACCATCAGAACTTGAACTGGGTCTGCACCAGGCCACCGAAGACGTTGTTGGTCTCGCTGCCGGCGGTGTACTGGCCGTTGGGACGGCTCAGGTAGAAGAGCGCCGGGGTGATGCTGATGTTGTCGGTCACCTGGAAGCGGTACCACCACTCCCAGGCGTAGTTGCCATCGTTGGGGGCGTCCTGGTCGAAGTCATCCGTGAGAGCGGTGACGAAGGTGGGTTGACCCACCGCCATCCCGAGGGCATTTCCCTTGGCGAAAACATCGTTCCATTGGAGTGCAACAGACCAGGACTGGGTCTGCTCGATGTTGTTCTTGCTGCCGTAGGAGAGATCGGCTTTGTCGTAATCAGGCTGGGTGATGGCACTGATACCCCAACCCAGGCTGACAGCGGGCAGCCAACCACTTTCGGCAGGCTGCCAAGCCGCCGTTAGGGCAAAGTTGTTGGTGTAGGCAGTGCCATCAACTTCGAAGCCGCAATCCAGTGACTGACGGGCGAACTGGGTACCACGACGGGTCATGCTGTCGCCGCACTGGCCATAACGCCAGGCACCGGTGAGGGCCCACTGAGGAGCGGCCACACCGATCTGGGTCAGGAAGCTGCCCTTGCTGCCCTCGGTGAACAAGCCGCCCACATTGGGATCGCTGTTATCACCTGAAGGAGCAACATAACTGGTGGAAGCAGCAAGGTAGGGATTACCCTTCTTCACTTTTTGCTTCCACATCAGACCCGCCGCAGAGCCAGTTGCCTTGTTGTAGGTGGCAGGCGCTCCATTCAAGGTGAAGACGTCGAGGATGCTGGCGTTATAAAAGAAAGGATTGATCGCCAGGAACTCGGTATTGCGCGCCTTGGCGCCCACCAGGGCGGTGAATTCAGCGCCGATCGGGAAGCGATAGTACAAACGATCGATGCCAACGACATCGGACTGATCAGCCGAACTATTGGTTGTGTAGGCCCGATCCAGGGCCATCAGGTTATAGGGGCTACCACTGAAGGCGCTTTTAGCAAAATTGCCTGCCCGCAACCTGGTGTAGAGCAAGTCCTTGCCACTGAAGCTGGTAGAGAGGTTGAGACGCACGTCATAGTTAAACGTGGTTCCACCAGAGAGTCTCTTGTTGGTATCGGCATATTTGGCCGAATTGCTGCCGGCACCATTGGCCGGAGATACGGCATCCTGAGTTCCTCCAAAGGCAGGGGCGCCGATCACAAAGACGGTGTCACCCTGAAGCTTGGTGGTAGTGGAAAACTGGGTGGCTTCCAGTTCGCCAACCTTGGCCTCGAGGCCGTCAACGCGCCCCTTGAGCACGGCGAGTTCGGCCTCAAACTCCTTCATCAGGCGCTTGAGCTCGTCGGTCACTTCGGTGACGCGGTCGAGACAGGCGTTCAGCAGGGCGGCCGCTTCGTAGCGGGTCATGGCCTGGCCACCCTTGTAGGTGCCATTCGGGTAGCCGGCCACGCAGCCGTAGCGCTCGACCAGGTTGGAGAGGGCCTGGTAGGCCCAGTCGGTGGGCTGAACGTCGGAAAACTGGGAGATGCTGGTGACCTGTTCTCCGCTGGCGTACTTGTTGACGCCAGCCAGGTTGAGATCAGCGGCAGAAGCCGTCAGTGGGGCCAGTGGAGCCAGCAGGCCAAGGGCTGCAGGCGCCAGCAGCAGTTGCTGGAAGATTTTCATTAGGTCCTCACACCAATTTGAGGGGCTCCCCTGCAAGGGGAGTAAGGGCAAAGTATCTGAAAGCCGCGGCACGAACCTGGTCTACGGGCACCCACTCACGTAACCCTGGCTACATCCTGCGCCAAGACGGCACAACCCAACAAAAACCAAACGCAAAACTGGCCCCACCAGCTACGGATCAGAAGCGGAATGTGCTTTGGATCAAGCCACCCAGACTGCTGAGGCTGCCACGGTTATCGGTGCCAGGGCCATAGTTGAGGGTGTATTGCCCCTGGGGTCTGGAGAACCAGAACAGCGCAGGCGTGATCGTGATCCGATCGCTGATTGCCATGCGGTAGTAGAGCTCCATGGCGAAATTCTGATCCTTCTGCTTGTGAAAATCACCGCTTGGCTTGCTGCCATCGGCCAAACAAGCGGGCGGAAACCAAGCCTCACAGACGGTGTCGCCGTCGGTGTTGATGGCGCGCATCGGCTGGCCAAAGGCGAGGCCGAGGCTGTTGCCGGCAACAAAGGCGTCCTGCCACACCAGTCCCACCATCCAGGATTCACTGGCGGCGCGATAACCCAGCTCCTCCGACGACACCAACGTGTTGCGACCTGAGTAGAAGATGCGGTTGAGGCCCACACCGGCACTGATCGAGGGCAGCCAGCCGCTCTGGAACGGCTGCCAGTAGCCGGAGAGGGCAAAGGAGTTGGTGTAGCCGGTATCCGTGCCGGTGGTGGGCAGGATCTCCAGGGTCACGGGTGTACCGGGGAAGCGCACATTGGAATCGTTGCGGCTGTAGGCCGCGGTGAGATTCCAGTTCTTGCCGGTGTAAGCCAGCTGCAAGGTGGCCGCCGCCGCCGAGCCGGCGGTGGCGATGCCGCCCTCGGCCGGCTCGGCGCGATCAGCGTTGGCCGCTACATAGGCGCCACCGAAACTCAAGCCAGTGGCCCGGCCCGCCTGGCGCCACCAGATGCCGGCACCGCCGCCAAGCACCTGGCTATAGGCCCCGGGGGCCCCGGCGTACTGGAAGATCTGAAGAATTCGCTCATCGGTGTAGGCGCTGGGCCACACGGGCAGCAGGTCGTCCTGGCGCACCCGCGCCCCCAGCGTGAGCATCACACTGCCGCCGAGCGGCACCTGGTAGAAGAGGCGGTTGATCTCCAGCTCATTGGCGCAGTCGCGGCCGCCACTGCCACTGCCACTGCCATCGCCGCAGGACTGCTGAAATCCAGCAGCCAGCTCGGTTAGCGGTGTGGGCTCAGCGCCGAAGCCGGAGCGCGCGAAATTACCGGCCCGCAGGGTGGTGCGCAGCAGATCCCTGCCGCTGAAGCTGGTATCGAAGTTGAGGCGCAGATCGTAGTTGAACGTGAATGCATCCGGCAGCGGGGTGTACCCCGGCACCCTCGGATCGCGGTAGATGGGTTCATTGAGGGTATTGCCGCTGTAGCTCAGCCCCCCCATCACCCAGCGGGCGTCAGCCCGCAGCTGGGTGGTGGGGGAAAACTGGCTGGCCTCCAGCTCAGCCGCCCGGGCCTCGAGGCCATCCACACGCCCCTTGAGCACTGCAAGCTCCAGCTCGAACTCCTGCAGCAGGCGCTTGAGCTCATCGGTCACTTCGGTGACGCGATCGAGGCAGGCAGCCAGCAGGGCGGCGGCTTCGTAGCGGCTGATCGCGCTGCCGCCCTGCCAGGTCCCGTCGGGATAGCCGGCCACACAACCATGGCGCTGTTCCAGGTTGGCAAGGGCCTGGTAAGCCCAGTCGGTGGCAGCCACATCAGGGGCTTGCAGCGGCAAAGCAACTGCGGGGAGGCCGAAAGAACAGGCAGCCACAAGCATGGGCCCCAAGCGATAAGGAATCACCATCAACACAGGCACCCCTCCAAAGCCCGCAGCGCCGGGCCAATTAGATGACGCAAATATATCTTGCCGCAGAAAATAAGCAATAAAAAATCCGCGCCATCAAGGGCGCGGATTTGGGTTAAAGCGAGGCAGAAAGGGCTGAAGAAATGTGTGAGGGGGTCAGCCCCAGAGCCGATCTGATCCGGAGATCAGAAGCGGAAGGTGGTTTTCACCAGGCCGCCGAAGTTGTCAAACGACTCGCCACCAGACTTCTGCAGCTGACCCAGGGGGGCGCTCAGATAGAAGAGGGCGGGGGTCACACTGATGTTGTCGGTGACTTGGAACTTGTACCACCACTCCCAGGCGTAGTTGCCGTCGTTGGGGTTGCCATCGGCGATATCGCCGTTGGAGGTGATGAAGGTAGGCTGACCCACGGCCATACCCAGGGCATTGCCCTTCACGAAGGCATCGGCCCACTGAAGACCCACATACCAGGACTGGCTGGCGGCGCCATCGAAGTTGACGGCAGCGTTGTACTCGTTATAGGAGTTGAAGCCCCAGCCGGTGCTGATCGAAGGCAGCCAGCCGCTGTTGGAGGGCTGCCAGTAGCCGCTCACGCCCACCGAGTTGATGCTGCCGAAGAGAAGACCGGAAGCCGTGGGAGCCACAGCCAGGGGGGTGCCGGAGGCCACGCCCACACCGTTGCTGTAGTTGTAGGCAGCCGCGATGCCCCAGCCGCCGCCGAGGAACTCGGTGCTGCTGGCGTAGCCGATCTGCACGGTGCCGGTCTGGGCGGCGCCGTCGGTGCCGATGCCACCGGTGTTCGGGTTGGCGTCGTCAGCGTTGGCCGACACATAGTTGGCACTGATGCTGAAGCCGCCGCTCTGCCACCAGAGGCCGCCGCCAGCACCCAGGTTCAGGTTGTAGGCACCAGGTGCACCGGCGTAGGTGAACACATCGAGGATGGTGTCAGCCGGATACACGCTGGGCCACATGGCCAGCATGTCGTCCTGACGGACGCGGGCACCCACGGTGGCGGTGAAGCCATTACCCACGGGGAACTGGTAGAAGAGGCGGTTGATCGCCACCACGTCACCGCAATCGGTGTTGCTGCCGCAATCTTCCTGGAAGGCCACTTCCAGAGTGTTCAGGCCGCCATTACCGAAGGCGGAATCAGCGAAGTTGCCGGCCCGCAGGGTGGTGCGCAGCAGGTCCTTGCCGGTGAAGCTGGTGTCGAAGTTCAGGCGAACGTCGTAATTGAAGGTGGTACCACCCTCGAAACGATCTCCCGCATCAGCAAGCCTGTCGTTTTCGCCACCGAAGGTGTTGGCGCCGATCACGAAGGTGGCGATACCCTTCAGCTTGGTGGTGGTGGAGAACTGGTTGGCCTCCAGCTCACCAACCTTGGCCTCGAGGCCATCAACGCGGCCCTTGAGCACGGCGAGTTCCTTCTCGAACTCCTTCATCAGGCGCTTGAGCTCGTCGGTCACTTCGGTGACGCGGTCGAGGCAGGCGTTCAGCAGGGCGGCCGCTTCATAGCGGGTCATCGCCTGGCCGCCCTTGTAGGTGCCGTTCGGGTAGCCGGCCACGCAGCCGTAGCGCTCAACCAGGTTGGAGAGAGCCTGGTAGGCCCAGTCGGTGGGGCGAACGTCGGAAAACTGGGAAACGCTGGTGACTTGCTCTTCGGTGGCGTACTTGTTGACGCCGTCGAGATTGAGATCAGCGGCCGAAGCGGCCATCGGAGCCAACAGGCCGAGGGCTGCAGGCGCCAGCAACAATGTCTGGAAAAGTTTCATGGGGTCCTCACACAGGAAGGCGCGATGCGCCGAAACGCAGAATCCCGCCTTGACACAAGACCCTCCATGGAGCTTGTGCCAGAAAACACAACGTCCCGTGCCCGCGCCGCCTGCAGCAGACTGGCTGCCTCCGCACCGCCGCCGCTGGATTCCGCAGCCCACAGCCGCCTTTCAAGCCCCAGCGGCTGGCGCTGGTGGCTGGCGCTGGCAGTCCTCTGGGCCCTGGCCACCGCCGCCGACAGGCTCTGGCTTGGCCTCGATCAGCGGCTGCCCGCCTGGGACCAGGCCGACTACCTCAACAGCGCCGTGGACCACGGCCGCGCCCTGGGCCTTCTGGCCGGCGGCGGCTGGCGCGGCTGGGCAGCCCTGCTCGATCTCTCCCCCAAGATCCCGCCGCTGGCCTCGCTGATCAACGGCTCTGTGATGGCCCTGGCGGGTGAAGCGCCGGATCAGGCCAGCTGGGCCCTGGCCCTCTGGCACGGCCTGCTGCTGGCGGTGGTGGCCGCCTGGGGGCGGCAGCTGCTCAGCCCCGGCTTCGGGCTACTGGCGGCGGCCCTGACGGCCCTGGCACCGGCCCTCGCCGCCTTGCGCGTGGATTACACCCTCGATCTGCCGCTTACCGCCGCCACCACCCTGGCGCTCTGGCTGCTGGGGCGCTGGCAGGCGCCTGCGCCCCGGGGCGGCCGCTGGCCCCAGGCCCTGCTGGCGGCTCTGGCGGTGGCCGCGGCCCTGCTGGTGAAGCAAAGCGCCCTGCTGGTGCTCACAGGCCCCGGGCTCTGGGCCGCAGGCCAGGCCCTCGGGCGGCGGAGCACAACCCAGCGGCGCCTGCAGGTCCTGGCCGCCCTTGCCCTGGTGCTGGCCCTGCTGCTGCCCTGGTTGCACCACAACTAGATCACCACGATCGGCGGCACCAACCGCGCCGTGGTCGAGTCGGCGGCCAAGGAGGGCGACCCGGCCGTGTTCAGCCTGGCCAGCCTGCTGTGGTACCCGCGCCTCTGGCCCTCCCAGCTCGGGCTGCCCACCCTGCTGATCGGCCTGGCGGGCGCCCTGCAGGGGGTCTGGTCGCGGCGGCGGCTGGGCCATCTGCCGCCGGGCTGGGCCTGGTTGATCGGCTGCGCCCTCGGCGGCTGGCTGCTCACCTGCCTGAGCCCCAACAAGGACGCCCGCTACATCACACCGCTGCTGCCGCTGTTGCTGCTGCTGCTGGCGCGCGGCTGGTGGCAGCTGGGGCTGCTGTGCCAGCAGCGCTTGGGCGGGCGCGCCAGCTTGATCCTGCTGGCCTCTGGACTGCTGGCCAGCGGCGGCGCCAGCGCCGGCGAACGCAGCCGGGCAATCCAGCGGCAGCAACGCTCGCCGCTGCTGCCACTGGTGGAGCGGCTGCGGCAGGAGCTGGGCCAGGCCCCCAGCACCGTGGTGGTGCTGCCGAGCGCCCCCGACCTCAACCAGCACAACCTCACTAGCTATGGCCGCCTCTCTGGCGGCCAGATCGAAGGCCGGCAGATCGGCAAGCGGGCCGGCGAAGCCGAACTGGTGGCCGAGCAGGCCCGCTGGCTGGTGCTGGCAACGGGGGATCAGGGCAGCCGCCACCGTTCGGTGCGTGAGCTGAGCACATCGCTGCGGGGCGACCCGCGCTTCGAGCGGCTGGGCCAGTGGCCCTGGAGCAAGCGGCGCCAGGTGGAACTCTGGCGCCGCTTGCCGCAAGCGCCTGCCCAATCCTTCACCCCTGCCTTCATCCGCCTGGCCCGCGGCCTGGAAGAAGGGCCCTCCGGCCTGGTGCGGTTGATCGCAGCAATCGGCCCCCAGCACCAACTCGATGCGCACTTTCACTATCAACAGGAGGTGGAGGCCTGGGCGCAGCGGCGCCTGGCCCGCGATTCAAGCGATCGAGATGCCCTCTGGAGCCAGGCAGTGCTGGCACTGCTGCGCAACCGCCCCGCCGCGGCGATCGCCGGCTTCCGGCGCCTGGAGCAGGCCGACCCGGCCAACCCCTGGCCGCGCGCCTACCGGGCGGTGGTGCACCTGGTCGTCTGGAATCCCTGGCAGGCGCGGGCTGCCCTGGCTGGGGCCCCTTCAGATCCAGACTCGGCCGCGGTGCTGGAGGGACTCGAGGCCGGCAGCGCCTTGCTCAGCGGCGACCTGGGGGCACTGCCGGGCCTGCCGCAGCGGCTGAGCCGGGCGATCAAGGCCGTGGAAGCGGATCTGAAGCCGGCAGGCCCACCGCCCTGAGCCGCCGCTGCCGCCGCGCCATCGTCCAGGCGTGCAGGAAGAGGCCCGCCGCCAGCATCAGCTCGATCGCCTCCTGGTCGTTGCGGATCCGCTCGCCGCGGGTGATCCAGGAGAGATCCCAGTAGGTATAGAAGAGGGCCACCGGCAGGAAATAGAGGCTGAAACGCCGAGCCGGGAAGGCATCGATCCGGGGCCAGAAGCGCCAGCCGAAATAGCCCAGCAGCAGGCCCACGGCGATGAAGCCGAAGTGCATGAACTGCTGGAACAGGGGGATGTTGTGGATCGTGGTTTCGCCCTGGTCGTTGATCCTGCGGATCGCATCCACACCAGCCCCGGTGAGGCGCTCCGCCCAGCTGATTTCCTCGCCTGCGATCAGCACGCAGAGCACGGCCAGCACAAGCCAGGCCAGGCAGGGCAGGGCCGGGAACACACGCCGCCGCTGCCAGGCCACGGCAAAGGCCGCCAGCGCCGCTCCGGCATAGCCAAGAAACTGAAGCCACTCAGCCGGACCGTCCTCGCCCTTGCGCCAGGCCTCAAAGAGGTCGAAGGGCAGGAAGAACACCACGCCGTAGAGCACCAGCAAGTACAGCACCGGCAGCAGATCCACGCTGGGCCGCAGCTCACCCCAGGGGGTGCTGATCAGGCGTGGCGCTGCCGGCTGCAGGTCGGAATCGAACAACATCAGGGCGGAGGGCTTGGGGGGCAATCCTGTTGCAAGGCAACTTAAGGCCGTCCGATCAAGGCCAGATCCAGGGCCCCCGTGATTCCCCACGGCGACCCATAGATTCACAGCCTGGAGCGCCCCTGCCGCATGACCGCTGAGATTGCTGCCGCCACCAGGGCCCGGCGGCGGGTGTGGCTGGCGGCGGCCCTGTTCGCCCTGGTGGGGCTGGCACTGCAGTGGTGGCTGCTGCAGGTGCTCACCGCCTCCTACGACCAGGGCATCTTTCTG
>JAWOHV010000166.1:0-4478 GCA_046484965.1 Prochlorococcaceae cyanobacterium | reverse complement strand
CACCGGCGCACTCGAAACCCTGCTGCCCCAGCTCCAGCCCGCCGAGCTTTGGCAGCGCAGTGGCCGCTGGGCCGGCTACACGGCCGGTGAAGGGATCATGTTCCATCTGCTCGACCGCCAGGGGCGCGAGCTGGGACTGGGCCCCACCCATGAAGAGGTGGTTACCGCTCTGGCCGCCGATCTGCTGCGCTCCTACAGGCAGCTGCCGGTGAACCTCTATCAGATTCAGACCAAATTCCGCGATGAGATTCGGCCCCGTTTCGGCCTGATGCGGGGGCGTGAATTCATCATGAAGGATGCCTATTCGTTCCATGCCAACGAGGCCTGTCTGCGCAATACATATGCGGAGATGGATTTAGCCTATCGGCGTATTTTCAGCCGTTGTGGGCTGCGCGCTGTGGCCGTTGAAGCCGACAGCGGTGCCATCGGCGGCTCCGCCAGCCAGGAGTTCATGGTGACCGCCGAGGCGGGCGAAGATCTGATCCTGGCCAGCCCCGACGGCCGCTACGCCGCCAACCAGGAGCGGGCCGACTCGCTGGCCGCCGAGGCTCTGCCGCTGCCTGGGGGCGTCCAGGCAGCCGGCGCCGGCGAGCCGCTGGCCACGCCGTCCCAGGCCACGATCGAGGCCCTCTGCTCCGCCCACGGCTTTGATCCCAGCCAGACGCTGAAGGTGCTGTTGCTGCTGGCCCGCTTCGAAGACGGCAGCCAGCAGCCGCTGCTGCTGAGCCTGCGGGGCGATCAGCAGCTCAATCCGGTGAAGCTGGCCAATGCCGTGACCCACCGGGCTGGGGTCGAGCAGGGTGCCCTGCTGGAGATCACGCCACTCAGCGCTGAAGCGCTTGAGCGCGAGGGGCTGGCGCCGCTGCCCTTCGGCTATCTGGGCCCCCAGCTTGAGGATGGGCTGCTGGCCGGAGCCCGCAGCTGGCGGCCGCACTTCCTGCGGCTGGCGGATGCCACCGCCGCCGCCCTGCCGGCCTTTGTGTGCGGCGGCAATGCCCTCGACACCCACCTGGTGGGGGCGGCCTGGGGGGGGCTGTGCCCCTGCCCTGCCAGCCTCGATCTGCGGGCGGCCCAGCCGGGCGATCGCTGCCGGCACGACCCCGAGCAGCAGCTCGTGGCCAGCCGTGGCATCGAGGTGGGCCACATCTTCCAGCTCGGTCGCAAGTATTCCGAGGCCCTCGGGGCCTGCTTCACCAGTGAGGCCGGCCGTGAGGAGCCGCTGTGGATGGGTTGTTACGGCATCGGCGTGTCGCGGCTGGCCCAGGCGGCGGTGGAGCAGCACCACGATGCCAATGGCATCTGCTGGCCCACGGCGATCGCCCCCTATGAGGTGATCGTGGTGATCGCCTCGGTGCAGGAGGCCGGTCAGGTGGAGCTGGCCGAGCAGCTCTATGGGGCCCTGCAGGCCGCCGGCATCGAGGTGCTGCTCGATGACCGCAACGAAAGAGCAGGCGTGAAGTTCAAGGATGCCGACCTGATCGGTATCCCCTGGCGGCTGGTGGTGGGCCGCGGTGCGGCCAGGGGCCAGGTTGAGCTGGTGCGGCGCCGCGATGGTCAAACCCGGGAGCTGGCAGCAGCCGCTGTGGTGCAGGAGCTGGTTGCCACGGTTGCCCAGGAGCGCGGCGGGCTGCCCGTAGAGTTGGCAAATCCCTGCTGATTGGCGATGGTTGCGCTCTGGAGCCGGATCCGCCCACGCCTGCTGGCTGCGGCGATCGCCCTTTCTCTGGTGCTCAGCCTCTCGCTAACGGCTTGCAGCAACGGCAGCGGCCGGATCAGCGGCAATTACGTGGACGACACGGTTGCCGTGGCCAAGGGGCTGCTGACGACAATCGCCATCGCCCCGGACGATTCCAGCCGGCCGGAGGCCGAGCAGGAGGCCCGGGCCCTGATCAGCGATTACATGGCCCGCTACCGGCACCAGTCGAAGGTGAATGGCCTCGCCTCATTCACCACGATGCAGACGGCCCTCAATTCCCTGGCTGGCCACTACCTCAATTATCCAAATCGGCCGATCCCCGACGCCCTGCGCAGTCGGCTGGAGAAGGAACTCAGCAAGGCGGAATCCTCGGTTGTGCGCGGTAGCTGAGCCCTTAGCCCAGGCCAGGCTTTGACGAAGGGGCAGGCGATCTGAGAGGCTCACCTCTTGTGCTCAACAGCGGCCATGGGCCGCCGTGTCCTTGGCCAACGTCGTCGTCATCGGAGCGCAGTGGGGCGACGAGGGCAAGGGCAAGATCACCGACCTGCTGAGCCGCTCCGCCGATGTGGTGGTGCGTTATCAGGGCGGCGTCAATGCCGGCCACACGATCGTCGTTGATGGCATCGTTCTCAAGCTTCACCTGATTCCATCGGGAATTCTTTACCCCGACACCATCTGCCTGATCGGCTCGGGCACGGTGGTGGACCCCAAGGTGATGCTTGGCGAGCTCGACATGCTCGCCGGCCATGGCATCGATGTGTCCGGGCTGAAACTGGCCTCGACGGCCCACGTCACGATGCCCTACCACCGCCTGCTGGATCTGGCGATGGAACAGCGCCGTGGCGACCGCCGCATCGGCACCACCGGGCGCGGCATCGGCCCCACCTACGCCGACAAATCAGAGCGCAACGGCATCCGCATCCTCGACATTCTCGATCGGGATCGCCTGCGGGAGCGGCTGGCCGGCCCGCTGGCGGAGAAGAACGAAATCCTGCAGAAGCTCTACGGCCTAGAAGCCCTCGACTTCGAGGCTGTGGTGGCCGAGTACGTGGGCTATGGCCAGCGTCTGGCCCCCCACGTGGTCGACTGCACCCGCACCATCCACCAGGCCGCCCGCGCCCGCCAGAACATCCTGTTTGAGGGAGCCCAGGGCACCCTGCTGGACCTCGACCACGGCACCTATCCCTATGTGACCTCCTCCAACCCGGTGAGCGGCGGGGCCTGCATCGGAGCCGGCGTGGGCCCCACCCTGATCGACCGGGTGATCGGCGTGGCCAAGGCCTACACCACCCGCGTGGGTGAAGGCCCCTTCCCCACCGAGCTCGATGGCAGCCTCAACGACCACCTCTGCGACCGCGGCGGTGAATTCGGCACCACCACCGGTCGCCGGCGCCGCTGCGGCTGGTTCGACGGCGTGATCGGTCGCTATGCGGTGCAGGTGAACGGCCTCGACTGCCTGGCGATCACCAAGCTCGATGTGCTCGATGAGCTCGATGAGATCCAGGTTTGTGCGGCCTACGAACTCGACGGCAGCCGCATCGAGTATTTCCCCAGCAGCGCCGAGGATTTCGCCCGCTGCAAGCCCATCTATGTGGCCATGCCCGGTTGGCAGTGCTCAACGGCCGACTGCCGCCGGCTCGAGGACCTGCCGGATACGGCGATGGCCTACCTGCGTTTTCTCGCCGACCTGATGGAGGTGCCGATCGCGATCGTGTCGCTCGGCGCCGACCGCGACCAGACGATCGTCGTTGAGGACCCGATCCATGGTCCGAAGCGGGCCCTGCTCAGTGTCTGAAGCCCGAGCCAAGCCCCCCCGCATCTCCCTCCCATGACGGCCAAGAGTTTCGACGTCGTTGGCATCGGCAACGCCATCGTGGATGTGCTGGTGCAGGCCGAGGAGAGCTTCCTCGACGACCACGGCCTCAGCAAGGGCACCATGGCCCTGGTGGATGAGCAGCAGGCCGAGCGTCTCTACGCCAGCCTCGGCCCGGGCCTGGAAACCTCTGGCGGTTCAGCCGCCAACACCCTGGCCGGCATCGCCCAGCTGGGCGGCCGGGCCGGCTTCATTGGCCGGGTGCGCAACGACCAGCTGGGGCAGATCTTCAGCCACGACATCCGCTCGGTGGGGGCCCGCTTCGACACCCCCGCCGCCAGCGACGGGCCCTCGACGGCCCGCTGCCTGATCCTGGTGACACCCGATGCCCAGCGCACGATGTGCACCTACCTGGGGGCCTCGGTGGGCCTGGACCCGGCCGACCTGGATCTGGCGATGGTGGCCCAGGCCAAGGTGCTTTATCTGGAGGGCTACCTCTGGGACAGCGAGGAGGCCAAGGCGGCCTTCATCGCCGCCGCTGAGGTGGCCCGCGCCAACGGCGGCCAGGTGGCCCTGAGCCTCTCCGATGCCTTCTGCGTGGAGCGCCATCGCGACAGCTTCCAGGAGCTGGTGGACGGCCACGTCGACATCCTCTTCGCCAATGAGATGGAGATCACCGCCCTCTATGAGGCCAACAGCTTCGAGGCGGCGGTGGAGCAGGTGCGTGGTCGCTGCCAGGTGGCCGCCCTCACCCGCAGTGAACTCGGTTCACTGGTGCTCAGCGGTGAGCGCCGCCTGCCGATCGAGCCGGTCAAGCTCGGCCCGCTGGTGGATACCACCGGCGCCGGCGACCTCTATGCCGCCGGCTTCCTGCACGGCTTCACCCAGGGCCAGAGCCTGGAGGACTGCGGCCGGCTCGCTTCGCTCTGCGCCGGGCAGGTGGTTACGCAGCTGGGGCCCCGCCCCCAG
>JAWOHV010000056.1:0-4517 GCA_046484965.1 Prochlorococcaceae cyanobacterium | reverse complement strand
CGATCCTGCAGACGGGGTTTGCCTTCTGGTCGTCCAAGGTGCTGCTGAGCGCCATCGAGATAGGGGTGTTCACCGAGCTGGCCGGCGGTCCCGAGCCGTTCGATGCCCTCAGCACTCGTCTGGGCCTGCACCCGCGCTCCGCGCGCGATTTTCTCGATGCCCTCGTGGCCCTCGGCTTCCTGCAGCGCACGGAAGCCAGCTATGCGAACACGGCCGAGACCGACCTCTTCCTGGATCGCCACAAGCCCTCCTACATCGGGGGGATTCTGGAGATGGCCAACCATCGCCTCTATCCGTCCTGGGCCCACCTCACCGAGGCCCTGCACACCGGCCAGCCCCAGAACGAGCTGAGAAACGGCGGCACCGGCCTGTTCGAAACGCTCTATGCCGACCCGGCCCGCCTCAAGGAGTTTCTGGCGGCGATGACGGGCGTGAGTCGCGGCGCCAACCTGGCGATTGCCCAGAATCTGCCCTGGCAGAACCACCGCACCTTCGTGGACATCGGCACCGCCCAGGGTGACCTGGCGGTTCAGATCGTTCTGGCCAACCCCCACCTGCAGGGGTTCGGTTTCGACCTGCCCGAGGTGGCCCCGATCTTCGAGGAATACGTCAACGGCCTCGAACTGGCGGATCGCCTGTCGTTCGTGCCGGGCGACTTTTTCCAGCAGGATCTCCCCAGGGCGGATGTCGTGCTGATGGGCCACATCCTCCACGACTGGGATCTGCCCACCAAGACGATGCTGATCGCCAAGGCGTTCGCTGCCCTCCCGCCTGGTGGCGCTCTTGTGGTCTATGAGGCCCTCATTGACGACGAGCGGTCCAGCAACGCCTTCGGGCTGATGATGAGCCTGAACATGCTGATCGAGACCCCCGGCGGCTTTGACTACACCGGGGCCGACTGCTGCGCCTGGATGCAGGAGGCCGGCTTTTCCCAGACCCGGGTGCAGCCGCTGGTGGGACCGGATTCGATGGTGATCGGCATCAAGTAGTCCGCGCTCGCCGCCACCCCCCTCTCCCCCAGTGATGGACGCCTTCATCCTGTTCGTGAACCGGGTGACACCCATCCGCTTTGCCCTCTCCCTGGTGGTGGAGGCGATCCTGCTGGTGGTGGGCTTTCTGTTCTGGGCCCTGAGCACCTGGCTGGTGGCGCGCCTGGCCTTCGCGGTGCCCGTGCGTCCTGCCGTCGTGGTGCTGGCCCTCGGGGTCGCCCACGCCCCCCAGCTGCTGGCCTTCCTCGGCGCCCTGCCCTACCTGGGCGTGCCCTGGCTCACGCTGCTCTCCCTGTGGACGGCGATCGCCTTCGTGGTGGCCCTCTGGAGGTGGCCGGCCTGGGGGCCCGGCAGGCCTTCACTGCCCTGCTGGGCGGCTGGCTGATGCTGCTGCTGCTGCAGCGCCGCGCCGGGCAGCCCCTGATGCGCCTGGGCCGCGGCCTGCTCAACCGCACCGCCGGGGTGCAGCTGGTGCACGACCGCCGCGCCCTGCGCGCTCTGCTCGCCTCCGCTCCCCCCGGCCGGCCACCGCGATGAAGACCGTGATGAAGCGCCGATGAGGCTCTGGTTGCGCCGCCACCGCCGCCGGCGGCACGCCCATCACCCTGCCCCACCTGCGCCGGCTGCTGGGCGCTCCGGTGGGCTCGATCCTGTCCCCCCGACGCTGGCCCGTGCACCACTACTCCGACTGGAACCGGGCGCTGCGGCGCGGCAGGGTGACCCTGGTGCCGCTGGGACCGGTGGGCCATGAACTCCCACGGCGGGGGGCAGCAACTACCAGCGCTTCATCGCCAACCCCTGGCACCGCCCCGATGCCGCCCGCGATCTGGCGCCCCTGCCCGATCCGCGCATCCAGCCGCGGCCGCAGTGGATCGGCCGCCTGATCCTGCCGGCGGTCGGCGAGCGCGACGGCAGCGTGGGCTTCGAGGTGTTGCAGACGCCGCCGGGCTGGAGCCACTGCCGCGGCCGGATCGCCGCCCTGCGCTGGCGCGATCCCGCCCTGGCCCAGGTCACGATCGACGTGCACGTCAGCGACGAGGCCCGCGACAGTGCCCGCGCCGGCAACCTGCACCCGCTGCGGCTGGACGGCTGGCCCCAGGTGACCCCTCTGGAGTCACTGGCCGGCGCCCGTCCCCAGGACGACGTGCTGGTGCGCCTGGATGGGCCCGTGACCGTGCTCGAGGGCGAGGTGCCCCCCACTGAGACGAACCCGGCTGGGGGGCTGCAGCTGGAGGTGGGCGCCGAGCCGTTGCAGACCGCCGGCCTGGCCCGAGCCCCTGGCCAACCAGGAGGGCTGGCTGGTGAGCGGCGTGCCTGATGGCGAAGGCGGCTTCGTGGTGCAGGCCCTGCTGCCGCGGCGGCTGCGCCGGCTGGCCCCCCAACGGGTGATCGCCCACCGGCGCGCCGCCTGGCGCTACGTGCGCCATGAGGCCTGGGCCGACACCACCCCCGGCGCCGCCAGCGCGGTGCTGGTGTCGCGTTGGGCCACGGGCGGTGAGGCCGATACCCTGCTGGCCGAATGGCAGGAGGGGGACAGGCTGCTGGTGCTGCACGTGTTCGGCGGCATCGGGGTGGTGGCCGGCGCCCAGGACCGCTGGCGCTACCTGGGCGAGCGCCAGTGGGGCTGGCTGGGCAGCCAGCCGGTGGCCGACATCCTGGTGCGTTTCCCGCCCTTCACCGGCAGCTATACCCTCGGGGCCCCGGGGGAGGAGCGCCAGCGCTGCCCGCTCGACACCTTCGCCCGCCAGCTCACGGCGATGACAGCCCGCTACCGCATCGGTGACGGCAGCGGCGGCAGCTTCGTGGGTCCTGCCCACAACTGCGCTCAGGACTCCAACCTGGCCCTGTTCGCCGCCATCCGCGACCTCGACGCCGAGATCCGCGGCCTGGATCCGCAGCGTCGGCTGGCCTGGGAGCAGCGCCATCCCCGGCAGGCCGAACGTCTGGGCACCCTGCTGGAGCTGGAGCGGATCCTGCGTGGCCGCCTGCTGCCGATTCCGCCCCTGCGCCAGGACTGGCAGCGGGATTCGTTCCGCCTGGGCAGCAGCCTCGATGAGCAACCCCTGCGCGACCTGCTCCAGGGCCTGGGCAGCTGGCGTTCGCTGGTGCCGCGCCTGGCCTGTGAAACGGTGCTCAGGGTGTTCCTCGACCTGGGCGCCTCGGCCCTGGTGCTGCGCGCCAACCAGGTGGGCGGCCGCAACCCGCGCATCGCCCCGGTGGCACCGTTCACGATGGTCTGTTGAGGGCAATGGGCTGTTGAAGGCGATGGGCTGTTGAGCATGGCGCGCTGGCTGGGCTGGATCGGTTGGCTGGCGCTGGGCTACGGCGGCGCCTGCCTGCTGCTGTTCCTGGCCCAGCGCTCGTTGATCTATTACCCCCAGCCGGCAGCCGATCCCAGCGGCCGGCTGGAACTGCAGGTGGAGGGCACGCGGGTGCTGGTGGCCCATCGCCCCCATCCCGGGCCGCGGGCGTTGATCTATTTCGGTGGCAACGCTGAGGACGTCTCGCTCACCCGGGCCGAGCTGGCCGCCCTGCTGCCGGACACCGCCCTCTACCTGCTGCACTACCGCGGCTACGGGGGCAGTGAGGGTCGACCCAGCGAGACGGCTCTGCGGGCCGATGCCCAGGCCCTCTATGCCCACGTGGCCGCGCGCCACAGTGTGGTGAGCGTGGTGGGCCGCAGTTTGGGGACTGGTCCGGCGGTGCATCTGGCCGCCACCCGGGAGCTGGAGCGGTTGGTGCTGCTGGTGCCCTTCGACAGTCTTCTGGCGGTGGCCCGCGGTGCGGCCCCCTGGCTGCCGATCGAGCTGCTGCTGCGCGATCGTTGGGATGCGGCCGCGCAGGCGCCCCAGGTGCGCGCCCCCACCACGATCGTGGCGGCTGCTTCCGATGCGGTGGTGCCGCTGCGCCATGCCAAAACCCTGCTGCGGGCCTTTCCGCCTGGGGTGGCCCACCTGGTGGTGGTGCAGGACCTCGACCACAACACGCCGATTCTGGCGGCGGCGGCTTTCCGTGCTGCCCTGGCGGGTCTGGAGCAGGTGCTGGCGGAGCAGCAGGTAGCCCGCTAAGGACTGTGACCCTTGCCGGTTGCCCCTGAACGCCCTGCCTACGGTTCAGACAGTGCGATCAGCAGGCGAGCGCCATGACCGAACTCGGCACGTGCCCCTTCAACCATGGTTCGGCGCCGATGGCGGCGGCGGGCCGCGGCCCCTCGCCGCGGGATTGGTGGCCCCAGCAGCTCAACCTGGGGATCCTGCACCAGCACTGCCCGGTTTCCAATCCGCTTGGGCCGCAGTTCGACTACGCCGAGGCCTTCAGCCAGCTCGACTACCAGGCCCTCAAGCGCGACCTGATCGCCCTGATGCCCGACTCCCAGGAGTGGTGGCCGGCCGACTGGGGCCACTACGGCGGCCTGTTCATCCGCATGCCCTGCCACAGCGCCGGCACCTACCGCACCACCGATGGCCGCGGCGGCGGCGGCACCGGCAAACAGCGCTTCGCGCCGATCAACAGCTGGCCCGACAACGG
>JAWOHV010000008.1:0-4296 GCA_046484965.1 Prochlorococcaceae cyanobacterium | reverse complement strand
AACCACATCACCTTCGATCTCAAGGGCGGCGATCCCCAGCTGCACTACGTGGAAGGCCAGAGCATCGGCATCATTCCCGACGGCACCGATGCCAACGGCAAGCCCAACAAGCTGCGCCTCTATTCGATCGCCAGCACCCGCCACGGCGACAACATGGCCGGCGACACCGTGTCGCTGTGCGTGCGCCAGCTCCAGTACGAGAAGGACGGCGAGACGATCAACGGTGTGTGCTCCACCTTCCTCTGCGACATCGAGCCCGGCGCCAAGGTGAAGATCACCGGCCCGGTGGGCAAGGAGATGCTCCTGCCCGAAGACGAGGACGCCAACGTGATCATGCTGGCCACCGGCACCGGCATCGCGCCGATGCGCACCTACCTGCGCCGCATGTTTGAGCCGGCCGAGCGTGAGAAGAACGGCTGGACCTTCAAGGGCAAGGCCTGGCTGTTCATGGGTTCCCCCACCACCGCCAACCTGCTCTACGACGCCGACTTCAACCATTACCAGGAGACGTATCCCGACAACTTCCGCTACACCAAGGCGATCAGCCGCGAGCAGCAGAACACCAAAGGCGGCCGCATGTACATCCAAGACCGGGTGCTTGAGCACTCCGAGGAGATCTTCTCCTGGATCGAAAACCCCAAAACCCACGTGTACATGTGTGGTCTGCGGGGGATGGAGCCGGGCATCGACGAGGCGATGACAGCTGCCGCTGCCGCCAAGGGGCTCGATTGGTCTGAATTGAGGCCCAAGCTCAAGAAAGCCGAACGCTGGCACGTTGAAACCTACTGAGCTCGCTCAAATCAGGGCCCGCCACCGGCGGGCTTTTTTGTTGGTGCCCGCACCTGGGGCCATCGCCGGCCTGCACCCACCCGAAGCAGCCGGTTAAACCAGACATCCGCCGGCTCTGCGCCGCCTGCCCCCTGCCATGAACACCGTCCTCACCAATCCCCTGCGGGTCGGCCTGCGCCAGGAGCGGGTGATCTCACCCCAGTGCATCGTGATCTTCGGTGCCAGTGGCGACCTCACCTACCGCAAGCTGATCCCGGCCCTGTTCGAGCTGTTTCGCCAGCGGCGCCTGCCCAGCGAATTCGCCGTGCTCGGCTGTGCCCGCCGGCCCTGGAGCGATCAGGAGTTCCGCGAGCGCATGGCCGAGGCGATGAAAACCACCGTGGCCGAGCACCGCATCGCCTGGGAGCAATTCGCCGCGGGCCTGTTCTACGAACCGGTGGACCTGCTGGAGCCCGAATCGGTGGTGCGCCTTGGCGATCGCCTCGAGGGCATCGATCGGCTGCGGGCCACCCGCGGCAACCGCACCTTTTACCTATCGGTTTCGCCGGCCTATTACGGCAGCGGCTGCCGCGCCCTGGCGGCCGCCGGCCTGCTGGCCGATCCTGAACGCAGCCGGGTGGTGATTGAAAAGCCCTTCGGCACCGACTACGCCAGCGCCCAGAGCCTCAACAAGATCGTGCAGGCCTGCGCCAAGGAAAGCCAGATCTTCCGCATCGACCACTACCTGGGCAAAGAGACGGTGCAGAACATCCTGGTGCTGCGCTTCGCCAACACGATCTTTGAGCCGATCTGGAACCGCAACTACATCGCCAACGTGCAGATCACGGCGGCCGAAACCGTGGGCGTGGAGGAACGGGCCGGCTACTACGAAAGCTCCGGCGCCCTGCGCGACATGGTGCAGAACCACCTCACCCAGATCCTGGCGCTCACCGCCATGGAACCGCCAGGCCGTTTCGATCCGGAGGCGATCCGCAACGAGAAGGCCAAGGTGCTGCAGTCGGCCCACCTGGCCAACGAGAATGAACCCTGGCAATGCTGCGTGCGCGGCCAGTACGCCGCCGGCGGCAGCGCCGACCGGCCCCTTCCCGGCTACCGCCAGGAGCCGGGGGTGAATGCGAACAGCACCACGGAAACCTATGTGGCGATGAAACTGTTCATCAACAACTGGCGCTGGCAGGGGGTGCCCTTCTACCTGCGCACCGGCAAGCGGCTGCCCAAGCGGCTCTCCGAAGTGGTGCTCACCTTCCGCGAAGCACCGGTGCACCTCTTCGATGCCGCCGGCGGCGCCCCCACCCCCAACCAACTGATCATGCGCATCCAGCCCGATGAGGGAGCCGAGTTCAAGTTCGAGGTGAAGGCCCCCGGCTCCGGCATGCGCAGCCGACCGGTCGACATGGCCTTCAGCTACGACGAAAGCTTCGGCGAACCGAGCGATGAAGGCTATGTACGCCTGCTGGCCGACGTGATGCTGGGCGATCCCACCCTGTTCACCCGCAGCGACGAAGTGGAGGCCGCCTGGCGCCTCTATACCCCCCTGCTGGCGCTGATGCAGGACTCCCCCTGGCAGCTGCCGGTGCGCCCCTACGAAGCCCGCACCTGGGGGCCCGCCGCCTCCGACAGCATGCTGGGTGAAGACAACCTGGCCTGGCGCCGCCCCTGATTGCCCTCAGCACCGCCTCTCCAGAGCCCACCCCCCGCGCCGCCCGCCGATGTCTGCCCAGCTCACCCTCCAGGCCCCGCTGGAATTGCCACCCGCCGAGGTCACCAATTACCTGGCCCACCTCTGGGGTGAAGAGCTGCGCAACTCCACAGGAGCCGCCACCTTCACCCTGCTGGTGTGGGAACCCTCCTGGCTGCAGCAGCAGCTGGTGCGCACCGGCCGCCTCGATGGCCCGATCACCGGCCTGCTCAGCGACGACCTTGAGGAGGCGGCCCGCCTGGCGGTTGCCCAGCTGGGCATGCCCCCGAGCACGGCGCCGATGGATCCGAAGCTGGCCTGGGTGCTCGGCCAGGAGATCGGCGCCCACCAGGCCGAGGACCTGCGCGGCCAGTTCGTGGAGAGCGCCATCAGCGCCCTGATGCCGCGTCGGCTGATCACCCTGGCCGCCACCCTCGATGCCGGCCACCCCCTGGAAACGCTGGTGGCGGCCTACTGCCCCCTGCCCGATGAGGGCGGCGCCGGTGCCGCCTGCGGCGATGTGGTGGTGTTGCGCGGCGGCATGGATGCCCTGCAGCAGGGCCTGCCCCTGATCAACCCGCTGGTGGCCGACGACCTGCCCTGCTGGGTGTGGTGGAACAGCAGCCTCGATGAGCCGCCGGAGATGCTCGAGGCCCTGGCGCCGATCCCCCGCCGGCTGGTGGTGGATACCTCCCTGGGCGATCCGCGCCGCTGCATCGACCTGCTGGTAAACCGTATCGAGGCCGGCCAGGCGGTGAACGACCTCAACTGGATGCGGATGCGCAGCTGGCGTGAATCGCTGGCGATGGTGTTTGACCCGCCCTCCCGCCGCGATGCCCTGCAGCATGTGGTGCAGCTCGACATCGACGTGGAGGGCAACCAGCCGATCAAGGGCCTGCTGCTGGCCGCCTGGATCGCCGATCGGCTCGGCTGGCACCTGATCGAGAGCTACCGCGTCGATGGCGATGGGGTGGGCGACGGCGTCGCCGCAGAATTCGAGCGCACCGATGGCGCCAGCGTGCGCTTCCGGCAGATGCCCCTGCCGGTGGGTATGCCCAAGAGCCACCCCGGCAGCCTGGTGGGCCTGCGGCTGATCTGCCAGCCGCCCGAGCGGCCAGGCCTCTGCGTGATCCTCTGCTCCGAATCGGGCGGCTGCATGCGCCTCGAATCCGGAGGCATGGCCAGCATGGAGCTGGCCGAAGACGTGGTGCCGCTGCCGATCGAAAGCGAGGAGAAGGAAATGGCCCGCCTGCTCAGCGGCGGCCACGACAGCACCAACCCCCTGCTGGCCTCGGCAGCCCCCCTCGCCGCCAAGCTGCTGCCGGCATGAGCCTCCAGATTCAGCGCGGCGCCATCCGATGGCCTGCCTGATCGCCGCCCCCTGCAGTGGCAGCGGCAAAACGCTCCTCAGCCTCTGCCTGGCCGCCCTGGCCCGCCAGCGCGGCCAGACGCTGCAGCCCTTCAAGGTGGGCCCCGACTACCTCGATCCCCAGCTGCTCAGCCGGGTGAGCGGCCGGCCCTGCCGCAACCTCGATCCGCTGCTCTGCGGCGAGGCTTGGGTGCGGCGGGTGTTCCAGTGGCACGGCCAGCGTGCCGAGCGGGTGCTGGTGGAGGGGGTGATGGGCCTGTTCGATGGTCGCGGTCCCAGCAGCGAGGGCAGCTCGGCGGCGGTGGCCGCCCTGCTCGATCTGCCGGTGGTGCTGGTGGTGGAGGCCTCCCGCCAGGCAGGCTCGCTGGCGGCACTGGTGCGTGGCTTCCGCGACCACGGACCGCCCCGCATCCAGCTGGCCGGCGTGGTGCTCAACCGCGTTGGCAGTGAACGCCACCAC
>JAWOHV010000207.1:0-7619 GCA_046484965.1 Prochlorococcaceae cyanobacterium | reverse complement strand
AGGCCGGGGGGCAGTCCAGAGCTCCGCCACTTTCAGATAGCGATCACGCTCCAGGCCGGCAACCTCGCTGATCTGGTGGGCGCGCAGGTGGGCCACCTTGGCGCGCACCAGGGCTCGGTAGACGCTGTACCAGCGCCAGCTGCGCAGGCCGCCGTAGTCGCCGCTGATCTCAAGCCAGCGGTTGAGCAGGCGGATAGCCAGCGACCCACAACCCCGGCTATCCAGATCCATCACCAGGAAAGCCATCTCGCTGATGACGTCGATCCAGCGCAGCGAGGGGTTGAACTCGAGGCAGTCGAATACCCGGATGCGACCGTCCTCCAGCACCATGTTGCCGAGGTGTAGATCGCCGTGGCCTTCGCGGATCCGGCCCTGCTCCAGGCGCTGCTGAAAGCTGTCCTCCAGCCGGCCGTACTCCTGCTCAATCCAGTTCCGCAGGGCGCCCAGGGGGGGCGCCAGGCTCAGTTCGCTCTGCAGAACCGCGATGTTGTCGTCGACGGGGGCCCTCACCATGGCGGGGCTGCCGAAGGGGCCGCTGGCTGGCGCTACCGCCGCCTGCCTTTGAAAGGCGGCCAGCTCTTCGGCCAGGGCATCAATCGCTTCAGCCTGCAGCTCCCCTCGCGCCACCACGGCGCTGAGCAGCTGGTTCTGATCGAACTGGCGCATGCGCACGGCCACATCGATCACGGGCCCCTCGCCCTGAAGCGAGGCCTGCTCAGGCGGACCATGCACAGCCTTGAGGTCGAGGTAGAGATCCGGTGCCAGGCGCCGGTTGAGACGCAGCTCCTCCTCGCTGTCGTGCTGGCGCAGGGCCAGGGTGGAGAAATCAAGGAAGCCGAAGTTCACCGGCTTCTTGATCTTGTAGGCATAGGGGCCGCTGAGGATCACCCAGGCGCTGTGGGTCTGGAGCAGCTCGATGGCGGCCGTGGGATGGTCGTAGGCCTGGGGCCTCAGCAGGGCGGCGATCATCGTTTCGCTGCTGGCGGCGCTGCTGGCGGCGCTGGCGGTGGCGTCCTGCGGCTGGCTCATCGGGATCGGCTCATCTGCATCGGCTCATCTGCATCGGCTCATTGGGTCGCTGGGGGAATGGTGCTGCGGTTGCCGTTGCGGATGGCGTGGTAGCCGGGCGAGAGGATTTCCACCCTGGCGGCGGCGAACTGGTCCTGGATGGCGGCCAGCAGCTCCGAGAGGGTCTGGCGGTAGGTCGCTACCTCGCAAACGTAGGCATTCAGCTCATAGCTGATGTGGAAATCGTTGAGGGCCGTCTGCAGCACAAAGGCTGCCGGTTCGCTGGTGATGCCGGCCACCTGGGCGGCGGCCGCCAGCATCAGCTCATGCACCTGGCGCCAGGGCACGTCGTAGCCGATCGTGACCGTGGTGGCGATGGCCACCGGCGCGTTGATTTCCCGCTTCGAGAAGCTGTAGTTCACGATTGAGGCGCCGATCACGGTGGCGTTGGGGATGCTCACCAGCTCGTTTCGCGGTGTCTGGATGCGGGTCACCAGCAGGGCCCGGTCCTGCACCACCCCCAGCACACCGTTGATCTCCACCCGGTCGCCCTCCCGGAAGCCGCGCGTGTAGATCAGCATCAGGCCGCTGATGATGTTGGTGGCCACGGCACTCGAGCCCAGGGCCGCCAGCAGACCCAGAAACAGCCCCGCCCCCTGGAAATTCTTGCTGCCCGAGCCGGGCACATAGGGGTAGGCGATCACCAGGCCTGCCAGCAGGATCAGCGTTGCGGCGATGCGTCCGGTGGGTTTGGCCCACTCCTGGTAGAAGCCAGGCAGGCGCAGTCGGCCGCTGTCGAGGGCGCCGAACCAGGCATTGCTGGCCCGGATCACCAGCACTGTCAAAGCCAGGATCACCAGGATCGAGAGCAGGTTGGGGATCGCCTGCACCGCGCCCTCCAGCAGGCCGCTCACCAGATCCAGCAGCCGCTCGCGCAGGCCTGCGGCGATCGCCTGGGTGGGTGGGAAGAAACCGAGCAGCAGCGGGATCAGCAGATAGCTGGCCAGCAGCAGCACCAGCCAGTGCAGGCATCGCCTGAGCAACTGCAGGCTCTGCCGAACCTGGACGGTATCGAGCAACTGGCTGCCCCCAAGCCCCAGCCCCTGCAGCCAGGGACTGGGGGCCAGTGCCAGCCAGCGGCGCAAGCGCTCGTTGAGGCGCCACTGCCAGCGCATCCAGAGCAGGTAGCCCGCCAGCACCAGCAGGGCCAGGGCCGTGCCCCTTAGCCAGGCGGTGAGGCTGTGGCTGCTGCGGTATTGGCGCATGGCGCCCTGCAGCTGGTTGCGGTAGCGCTCGGCCAGTTGCTGGCGCGAGAGCCCGAAGGCCCGGCCGGCCCGGTCGTCCACGGCCAGCCTGGGGATGAAGCGGCCGTCGGCGCCCAGATGCCCCACCATCGAATAGGGCGGTTCGTCCTGCACCAGCAGCTGCTCAGGCCTGAAGCGCTGGTCATCGACCAGCTGCCGGAACCCCTCGCTGGCGCGCCGGGCCATATCGGCCGGCGTCTGGGCCCCGGCGGCCGAGCGGATCTCGAGCACCCGCTGGCCCTCCAGCGTCACCCAGGCCGATGGGGCGGGCGGCGCTGCCGCTGCCTCTTCTGCCGTGGCGCTGGCCCCTGGGAGGGCGGCCAGGGGCGCCAGGATCAGCACAAGGCTGAGGATCCCGCTCAGGATCCTGATGGCAGGCGCAAAGGCTTCGGGAAGCCGTGGGCGATCACGGCAGGGGATGGCAGCGGAGCATCGCAGGAGGGGCGGCATCGGCGGCCGAAACGGGCGCAGAAGCTCCATTGTTCCGCCTGCAGGGGGTCAGGGGCTCCTCCAGCACGATCCAGAGCACCTGAGCTGAGAGCACGGCGGCGAAGTAGCACCACACCGAGCTGAAGGCGTAGAGGTACAGCACCTGGGCAGCGCTGAACGACAGCAGCAGCAGGGCCACGAACCAGCGCAGGCGCCGGTAGGGGGTGAGCAGCAGCGGCACAGTGATCGTGGTCGCGTAGATCAGGCTGCCCAGACCATGGCCGATCAGGTCTTCGGCGAGCAGCTGGGTGCGGTAATCGATCGAGCCGTGCACCACGGTGGGATCGAGGCGGCTGGGATCGAGCAGCAGCGGCAGCCAGAGCAGCACTCCCAGAACCAGCCCAAGAATCAGCAGAACCCGGATCCAGCTGCGGCGCCAGCCTCCGGAGGACGCGCCCCAGCTGCGCAGGGCGCACCAGGGCAGCCAGGCCAGCCAGAAGGCCAGGGCAAAGAACAGGTAGGCCAGCGCTGAAGCCTGGCTGAACGCGCCGCCGCTCCCCTCAGGGCGCTCCAGGCCCAGCCACACCAGCCCCTCCAGGGCCTGCTGGACGGCGAAGAACACCGGTATCAGGGCCACGGGCAGCAGCTGCGGCCGCTGCCGCTTCAGGGTGATCCGGCTGGCCGTGAGCCCCAGGGGCAGCAGGCAGGCGGCCGCGGTGAAGCTGGCCGTGCTCGAAAAACACATGGGCACAGCGCCAGCGCGGCGTCCAGAATGGGGTTCTTCCACCCTGGCGCCGCGCGGCGACGGCTGTGCATCCGGAGTCAACCGTGGGGCTCACAGTCTGCACGCAGATCCGAGAGCGTCTGGCCGCGCCGATCCGGCCCGAATCACGGCGTGCCTTGCAGCCGTTGGGCTCTCGCCGGCGGATTCCTGCTCAGAGCGGGTTTCCCTTCAGGTTGCTGGCTACAACCTTGGCGATCCGATAGAGCCCAGGAACTCGGTGGGCCACGAAGCGGCGGGCGATACCCAGCTGGGAGTCCAGGGTGGCTTGAAGTCTTCGCTGGGATGCCGTGATGGGCGTGATCGGCCGATAGCCATGAAGAGCGATCGGAACACCATTCACCTCAATCTCCTCGCATTCGCTGCGGGTGGATCGGAACCAGATCGGCTGCTGTGAAAGGGGGATGTAGTGACAGGTGATGGATTTCCGTGATCGTTCCGGATTGCTGGTGGGCAGGCTGCCGTGAACTGTGAGAGAGTGGAAAAGAAGAATGTCTCCCTGATTCAGCACAGGGGCAACCACAGGCAATCCACAGGTTTGTACCCAAGTGGCCATCTGTTGCTTGTATTCGGGGGAATTTGGATGCAATTGGTCCAGTCCCAGCTCCGGCGGACTGACAGCCTTGTGGCTGCCTTCAACCACGTAGAAACGTCCTGCTCCAGGATGGATATCCTCCGCGGCAATCCACACGCCAACCATCTGGCCAATTTGTTCTGCATCGATCGTGTGACTGTCGCGGTGGGCGTGGGTTTGTTGATTGCCTTCAAAACACATTGTATAGATAATACGTCCTGGCTCACCAATTAGATCCATAACGATATCTTGAATGCTGGCCGCCGTAACGGTGCTAAGTAACTGGTTTTTGAAGTATGGAAATTGTTTGATTGGCAAGTCTTGGATGCTCATCAAGGCATCACGCATGTACCCAAACGGCGTAAATATATGGGGCTGAAAGCCTGATGTTTGACGCCTAAAATGGTATTTTGAGGGTTTTATCTCTAGGTCAAATGCTGCAAAGGTTTGGGAGCACAAGTGGCCGGGAATCGCATTCCTGATGACAGCAAAACCATCGCGTTGAAATGCTTCGACCAAATCTTCTCTATTCAGTTTGAGCGCATTAAACTCAAGCGTTGATTCGTTGGCTTCCAGGTGAAGTTTATCCATTCTGAATGGCAATTTATGCTCTGAATTACGAAGCCCCACTAATTACCTCATCGATGCCTCGGATGTCGCTTCGATAACTCAATTTAGTTAGCTTGTCTTGCATGCGCATGAATCTCTCATTGATTTCTCAGTTCCTTGGGTCGCCTTTGGCTGGAGCTGCGACGAGCCTCACGAGAGCAGGATCGACGTTGCTCCACAGTAAGCCAGGGGTAACGGGAGATCCCAGGTATGGGTGCAAGTCTGTTTGGCATCAGCGCGATCTGGATATTCCGCGAAGCCCCTTCCGGTTGCCTTGAGGTGGCTTTCGAGCCTGCACCATTGCTGGAGAAAACAACGATCTTTCTGATCTCTAGTGGCTTGGCGCAGGCGTTCGGCTTGATCCCAGCTGAAATACTTCCTGGCGAGTTCTTCACGCTCAGGGATCGATCGGATGCGTTCAATATCAACTCCAACGGGGTTATTAACGTGAATCCCGATTAGGATCAGATTGTCAGAATATGACAGGTTGAAGTATGGTTTATCAGCGCAATCAGGTAAATCGAGAGAAGGCTTTGCGTATTGATTGGTCGTTAACTTGAGGCTACTTGGTTCACGCTTCAGCATCGAGCCGAGGATCATCCGCAGCACGGCTCTCCCAACAAGATGCCGATCCTTGTCTTGAGCACAATAAAATTGTTGCAGGGATAATTTTTCCTGGGGACTGAGAAACGTTGTTAACTGTTCACGAGTTAATCCTCCGATTGTTGTCCTGCTTCGATTAATCCACCGTAACCAGGGTGGTCTTATGTGCTCAGGAGTTTCAGGATCGGTTCGATCAGGTGTATCCCCTATTCTCCATGGCGAGGGTTGCGGCAACACATTAAGGAGCTTCCGTTCTTTCGAGGATGGCGCACACTTTATGGGCGAGAGATTGGGCTGGTTCCGGCCGACAGTAATCCCAGTGATCTGTTACGTAGTCTAGGTGCAATGTGACTCCTTTGGTGCCATAAAATTGCCAGAGGCAGTGGCGCTCTTCCGCCGCTTCGCTGGCACAGAAGAGATCGATATGGATCGGTAGGCGACGCGGCCGATACATTGCTCCTACGCTAGCAAAATAATCTAGTTTCTGGTTGTGCTGCTCAGTTCGCGTGGCTTCCTGCGTGTGTATTGGACGCATCAGTTGTCGCGACATTCGCTTGATACGGAATGCAGCTCCCCGCTTCCACTGCCGAAGATTAGACAATGATCTTTGAGGGTTCGTGATCGTAATCTCGGCACTCCTTTCGAGTGTCTTTGTTAGAAACTTCCAGAGGTGAATAGAAGCTAACTTTAGCTTTACTCGCTTGTGAATGCGGGCACTTCCCTCGCTGTCGAACAAGGCTAGCATCCCAATTTTGCATCCCTGAGAGTGGAGAACTTCTGCCACTCCAAGCGCGTATGAAGAGCCACAGGAGTAGGCCAGAAGGTGAAAAGGGCCTTCGGGGTATACGGCGCGTATCTGCTGTACGTAATGATTAGCCATCTCTATCACGGTGTTCTGTCGTCGCTCTGGTTGGTCTAATCCCTGTGCCTGCAATCCATAGATTGGACGATCCTTTGGCATCGATTTGACAATATTCAGAAATGCATAAACACTGCCACCCCAGCCGTGAATGATGAAAAGGGGCGGCTTTTCACCCTCGGGCTGTAGTAATACAAGCGTTTGGAGGTCAATCTCTTCATCATCATCTGTTCCTAATAGTGCTGCTAAGTCAGCAATTGTCTGGGCCTTGAATATGTCGGAGACGGCTAGACTCTTCCCCAGCTGCTTCTCGATTAATTGGGCCAGCCTGGCGGCGGAAAGGGAGTGGCCTCCTAGCTGGAAGAAGTTGTCGTGAATACCAAATTCATGATGGCCTAAAACAATCTGCCACAGTCGTTTGAGGAGTAGCTCCAGCGCAGATCTGGGAGGCTGAAGGCTCCCGTTCAGTGCCTTGTTGGTTTCGGATGGAGCTGGGAGTAAATGACGTGCTACTTTCCCATTGCTTGTGAGCGGAAACGCATCCAATTGAATGAAAGCATTTGGCAGCATGTATTCGGGTAGGAATGCTGCTAGCCTCGATCGTATGATTTCGGCCAGGGATTCGGGAAAGTCCTGTCTACTATCATGGTGCTCTGAGGGTATCCAATATGCTACGAGTTGTGGAATGCTTGGGTTGCTTTGGTCAAGCATTACAAGGCTTTTTTTGATCTCATCTTGTGCATCCAATAGGGTCTCAATTTCCGCAGGTTCAATGCGCATTGCTCTTATCTTAATCTGGTGATCGATCCTTTCTCGATATTCCAGAGTTCCATCCTGCCGCCATATCACCAGATCTCCGGTTCGTGAGAGTCGGCTTGCTTGTCTGGTTGTGAAAGGATCATGAATAAAGCGTTGAGAGCTAAGCTCAGGTTTGTTGAGGTATTCCCGAGCCATCCCCTGGCTAGCAAGATGAAGTTCGCCAGGAACACCGATGGGGCACGGGTTGCCAGATTGATCCAGCACATGCACCCTCACACCAGCAACTGGTCTTCCAATGGGAGGCGGACCCTCTTGGCAGCCATGGATTGTCATTGAAACGCTTCCTGGCGCTTCGGTTGTGCCGTAGAGATTGATGACGCTGATGTTGTCTTGCTTGCTCAGAACTCGCGCGAGCTCTTCGTCCAGAACCTCGCCGATACTGATCACTTGTGTGGAGCATTTTGGCGTCCATCCTGTGTTCATGATGAGGCGCCAGTGAGACGGAGTTGCCTGAATGCGGGTGCACTGATGGCGGTCAATCAAGTCTACGAGCGCTATCGGATCTTTCCGTGTCCACTCATCAGCAAGTACCACTCGACAGCCTGCACTGAGTGAGAACAAAAGCTCCCTTAAGGAGATGTCAAAGCTGAAGGCACTGGCCGCCAACACCACCTGCTGTTGATCGAGCTGCCA
>JAWOHV010000193.1:0-4137 GCA_046484965.1 Prochlorococcaceae cyanobacterium | reverse complement strand
CTACGTCTGCAACCACTGCTCCAAGGACCTGCAGTCCTGGTCCGCCGGCAACCCCTACGTCATCAACGAAAGCGGGAGCAAGGAATACACCGACCACCCCGACCATGAGGGCCTGATCAAAAAAAGAATGGGCCGGCCAGAAGTCTCACCTGGATTGAGCTAATGATGATCGTCTGATTCAAGGAAGACCCCCACCGATAGCTTCCGATCATCGATGAACCCATGACTCGGAGTCAGCAGCCTTGAGGTCCATCGCTCCATCGACATCAGGTCTGACTGCCTTGAAATGAAGAACCGACCGGGGGACATGCCTCTGTGTTGTGATGTAACAAATTGGACCGCAGAGCGGTGACCCGATCACTGGCTGTTTCTTGTTCGTAGCCATGGCAACAGAATAAAGGAAAGCGTGAGCACCGTGATGAACCGACTGTCCCTGACCTGTCTTGGTGGCGTGCTCTGCAGCGGGTTGCTTCAGCCACTGCCCGCCGGCGCGCAAGCCGGCAACGATCCCTACGGCGGCCAGCTGGGGACTGTGCAGTGGCCCACGTCCTGCGTCTCCGCGGTGCAGCCTCAGCTGGAGCGCGGCCTGGCGTTGCTGCACCACATGACCTATCGGGGCGCCCGCGCCACGTTCGAGGCCGTGGCTGTGCAGGACCCCGACTGCGCCATGGCCTACTGGGGACAGTCGATGACCCACATCCATCCCCTCTGGTCGGATCCCCCCAGTGAGGAGAGCTTCCAGCAGGGCCTCCGCATGGCTGAGAAGGCTGCGCAGCAGCCGGGTCTGACAGATCGGGAGAGGGCCATGGTGGCAGCGGTTCAGCGCTATTGGGCGGTGGGCCGCAGCAGCGATGAGCGCCCCAATCTGGAGGCCTTTGCCGAGGGCTGGAACCAGGCCCTGCAGAAGTACCCCGGCGATTCAGAGATCCGCAGCTTCGCGGCGCTTGCCGTGCTGTCAACGGCAGATCCCGGCGACAAGAGCTACCGGATCCAGAGGCAGGCCTCAGCGATCGCTGCGCCGGTCCTCAAGCAGGTGCCCGACCACCCCGGAGCGAACCACTACACCATCCATGCCCACGATCTGCCCACCCTGGCCGATCAGGCCCTGGGTGTGGCCCGCGACTACGGACGCATTGCCCCCAGCGTTCCCCACGCGCTCCACATGCCCTCGCACATCTTCACCCGGCTCGGGTTGTGGGAGGAATCGGTCGAGATGAACAGCCGCTCGGCCAGGGCCGCATTGCAACACCCGGCTGGAGAGGCCATATCCCTGCACTACCTGCATGCCCTCGACTACCTGGTCTACGCCTACCTCCGGCAGGGCAATCCTGATGCCGCCGCAGAGGTGGCTGCGGTGATGGAAGGCCTCGAGGACCCCCTGCAGACCCACCTTGCCTCGGGGTACACCCTGGCGGCGGTGCCGGCGCGCATCGCCCTTGAGCAGCAGCGCTGGGAGACGGCGGCCGATGTGGCGGTGGGGAGTCCGGAGCGCTTCCCTTGGCAGAAGTTCCCCGCCATGGAGGCGATCAGCCGGTTCAGCCGGTCCCTCGGCGCTGCCCGCAGTGGTCAGACCGCCCGAGCCGAGAAGGAGCTGCGAAGCCTGGAGCAACTGGAGGTTGCGGCCAGAGAGACCTCGGCGTACTGGGGGAAGCAGGTGGCGATCATGCGGCAGTCAGCCCTGGCCTGGTTGCTGTTCAGCCAGGGCGATCAGGAGGAGGCCCTGGTGGCAATGCGGGCGGCGGCGGCACTTGAGGCCACCACTGAGAAGCATGCGGTGACTCCTGGAGAAGTGCTGCCGGCGCAGGAACTGCTGGGCGACATGCTGATCGAGCTGGACAGGCCCGCTGAGGCGTACCAGGCCTACGCGGCCGTACTAGAGCGGAGCCCAGGGCGCCTCAACAGCCTGTATGGAGCCGGGAAGGCAGCGGAGGAGCAGGGCGACATGGCGCTGGCACGCACCCATTACGGAGAGCTGGTGACCATGGTGGGCAGCACGGCGCGCTCACCTCGGATCGACCACGCCAGGGGGGCGCTGCGGAGACGGTGACGAGAAGCGGGCCATAGGCAAACCCGCTGAACCCAGGTGATGTTTCTGGATCGTGCCCAAGGCGGCGGCACCTGCGCCAGCCCATACCAGTGGCCACCACGCCATCCCAGAGCAGGCAGCAGCCTCAGTTTTCAGCTGTCCTGGACAGGCTGGTGATGCATCAGATATCTGGCAGCCACAAACAGCGAACGCTGGCCGGCTCTGCTGAGGCTGGAATTGGCGCGATGGATTTCCTGTTCCGTCGCGCGGGTTGTGTAGAGCGCTGAGCCGGTATCCCGATGAAGAAGCACGTAGTCGCTGGCCTCTGGGGCGGCGGACATGGGCATGGCGGGGCAGCGGCAGGAGGCGCTGAGCAGCAGCAAAGCGGAGCAGCGCTGCTGGTGCCAGTGCCGTTCCTGTGCTGTTACAGATCGGCTTGCTGCACGACGGCCTGCTGGTCAATGGCTGGCTCAGCCATGCGCACCCAACCACCGCCGATAACGGCTGCGCTGCCGCCTGGCCCGGGCTTTGGAGCGAGCACTGCCGAACTGGGGGCTGGAGCCATCGCGCCGCCGCCGCACCCAGGTTCCCTTCCTGATCAGACCGGCGTCTTGAGGATTGGCGTGGCGGGCGGCCACGATCGCCCCATAGCCCTTCTTCTGTTTGCCCTGGGCGCGAGAGCGGGCCTGGCTGGCGCTGGCCGCCGGCACCACCGTGGCGGTAGAGCGGTGGCGCCAGAACACCAGGTAATAACGACGGGCCATCGTCTGATCGGCTGTCTTCAGCGGCGTGGGCTGCGGCCAGTGGTGACAAAACCAGCCCGGTAGAGCTCGCTGGCGCTCATTGCCTGGGGATTGAGCACTTCCCCAAAGGCACCAGCTGCCGCAGGTGCTGTTCCCAGTCCGGGTGTGCCGCCCATGGCGCCACGCTGCTGGAACAAAAAGCCATAGACGGGGTGAATGCGCAGCTGATCGAGGAAGTCAGCGGTGCTCAGCGGCCGGCCGTCATCACCCAGCAACGGCTGGCCCTGGCTGTCCAGTGGTTCCAGCACGTCGATGCCGTCCTTGCTGGTGGTGAGCCGGAAGCTCTCGCCCAGCTGGCCCTTGAACACCTGGAAAAAGGTGCCGCGGCTGTCACCACCGGTGCGGCCTTCTGCTTCTGAGAACGCCCGCTCCAGCAGCCGTTCCTTGCGCAGTTCCTGCACGCGTTCATGGGCCGCATCGCGTTCTGCAGCAACGGCCGCCACCTTGCGGGCGGAGGCCTCTTCCATCTGGCGTTCGCGCAGTTCCACCTGCTGCTCGAGCAGTTGCTTCTGGCGTTCGGCCTGCTGCAGGCGGGCGTACTCCTCGGGGTTGATTTCCGAGAAGCGGGTCAACTGCTGGCGCAGGCCGCGCAGCTCTTTTTCGAGGTTGTTGCTGCGCCGGCGCTCGGCCTTGAGGGCATCGCCCAGGCCGCTGTTGGGCTGGATCTCGCTGGTGCTGGTCTCGTCTGCATCAGCCAGAGCAGTTCCGCCCTGGCGTTCGGCGGGCGGGAAGTCAGCCGTGCTGCTGCTGCTGCTCTCGGCTTCGGTGCGATCTCCTCGGGGCGGGAAAGCCTGAGCTTGCTGATCCAGGTGTTGCTCAAGCAGCTCGCTGCTCTCGTCAGTTGCCCTGGAGCTGTTGTGCGTTGCAGTTGTGGCCATGACCCGTCTCGGCTGTCAGTGGGATGGCAGCCCATCGCGGCGCTGCCATCTCCTGTTGCCGAGGTGCGTTCAGCGAAATGGCCTCATGGATCTCCGTAGGTTCGCTGCCAGTGCAGTTGGGGGGCCTGGATCGCCGGCAGCAGGCTGTGCTGGTCGCACACCAATTCGGCCTGCTGGCAGGCCTCAATTGCATGCTTGAGCACGGGGTAGCGCTGCACCATTGCGGCGTACTGGGCTGAGTGGTGGTAGCTGGCCTCCAGCTGCCGGTAGTCCTGATCCGGTTGCATGCACGCTTGATCGCCGTGCACCAGGGTCGTATCGGCCCTGGACCGCTCGCCGCGTGGGGTGCGCCTGGCGGCGCGGTGATTGTTTGGGGTTGTCATTGAAAGGGTTTGGGGCGCTCAGGGTTCGTCTCTGCAGAACGGCCCGA
>JAWOHV010000155.1:0-30989 GCA_046484965.1 Prochlorococcaceae cyanobacterium | reverse complement strand
GACGGCCTCCTCATTGGCCAGGGCCGGCACGACTCCAGCCAGGCAGCGGGCGAGCATCGTCTTGCCGCCGCCCGGCGGGCCCACCAGCAGCAGGTGGTGGCCGCCGGCGGCGGCGATCTCCAGGGCCCGGCGGGCCAGGGGTTGGCCGCGAACGGCGGGCAGATCCTCCTGGGGCTTGCGGCTGGCGGCCTGCTGCAGGCGGCTGCGGCTGGCCCCTGCTGCGCTGGGGCGGGGCCAGGGGCGCTGGCCCCGCAGCCTCTCCACCAGCTGGTCGAGTCGACTGCTGCTCCAGATCGGCAGGCCGCCCACGAGCGAGGCTTCGGCGGCCACGGCCTCCGGCAGCAGCAATGCCCGCGCCCCATGCCGGCGGGCGGCCAGGGCGATCGCCAGGGCACCGCGGATCGGCTGCAGCCGGCCATCGAGGCCCAGCTCGCCACTGCTCCACACTCCCTCCAGCAGGGCGGGATCCAACTGGCCACTGGCCACCAGCAGCCCCAGGGCGATCGGCAGGTCGAAGCCGGGGCCAGCCTTACGCAGGTCTGCCGGGGCCAGGTTCACCACCACCCGGGTGAGGGGTACCCGGAAGCCGCAGTTGCGCAGGGCGGCCCGCACCCGTTCGCGGGCCTCATGCACCGCCGTGTCCGGCAGCCCCACCAGCGCCAGGCCTGGCAAGCCTGGGGTGATGTCGGCCTCGATGGTCACCTCGAGGGCGTCGAGCCCCTGCAGGGCCGCACTGCTGCACCGTGCCAACATCACGCCACGAGTCACTGATCATCCAGTGCCCGCCCTGTCCCAAAGGCTTCCGCCACCATGGCCAGCAGCGACACGATCTTCGGGCGCATCCTGAGCGGGGAGATCCCCTGTGATGAGGTGTACAGCGACGACCTCTGCCTTGCCTTCCGCGATGTGTCGCCCCAGGCGCCGGTGCATGTGCTGGTGATTCCGCGCCAGCCGATCGCCATGCTTTCGGAGGCCAGCGCTGAGGATCAGGCCCTGCTGGGGCATCTGCTGCTGGTGGCCGCCCGGGTGGCGCGCCAGGAGGGCTTGAGCGACTGGCGCACCGTCATCAACACGGGCGCCGACGCCGGCCAGACCGTCTTCCACCTGCACCTGCACGTCATCGGCGGCCGTTCGCTGGCCTGGCCCCCGGGCTGAGCCGGTCTCTGGCGACAATGCCTGCATCCGAAACCTCCCATGACCCCCCTGAAGGCGTTCCGCGATCAGCTGGGCAAGCTGCAGCGGCTGGCCCAGCCCTATTTCCTGCCGCTCGAAAACGGGGCCAGTTCGGCACAGTTTTTACTGCTGGTGCTGGCCCTGCTGGCGGTGGTGGTGGGGACCACCCTGCTGCTGCTCACTGCCGCGGTGGCGGCCAGCGGGCTGTGGATTCCTGAGCTGCAGGCTCGCTTCCTGCCGGGGGTGCCGGAGCAGGTGGCTCAGATCTGGGCCGGTCCGATCGGCATGGTGGTGATGGTGCTGTTCGCCGCGGGCGTGCTCTGCTTCGGCGCCTTCCGCAGCAAGCTGCGCCAGGGCCGCTGGCTGCCCTGGCTGTTGCTGGGCGTGATCACGCTGCTGATCCTGGTGATCAACGGCATCAATGTTGGCATCAGCTATGTGGCCCGCAACATCGAGAACGCCCTGGTGGGCTACAAGGCCGAGGAGTTCTGGAAGATCGTTGCGATCTATGCCTTCTGCCTTGTGCTGGCGCTGCCGATCCGGGCGATCCAGAGCTATCTGATCCCGAAGCTGGGCCTGATGTGGCGCGAATGGTTGAGTGGCCGGATGCTGGGCCGCTATCTCACCAACCGCGCCTACTACGTTCTCAATCCCAATGATGAATCCGTAGAGGAAATAGATAATCCTGACCAGCGGATCTCCCAGGATGCGGCCAGTTTCACGGCCACCAGCTTGAGTGTGACGGTGGAGATCCTCTCCGCCCTGCTCACCTTCTTCAGTTTCATCATTGTGCTGTGGAGCATCAACGGCACTCTTGCGCTGTGGCTGCTTGGCTACTCGGTAGGAGGCACGGCGTTGATCATCTTTGCCAGCCGCAAGCTGGTGAACCTCAACTATCAGCAGCTCAAGCTTGAGGCCGACTTCCGTTATGGCCTTGTTCATATCCGCGACAACGCCGAATCAATTGCCTTTTATCGCGGCGAAGACCAGGAGCGCAAGGAGGGGGAGAGGCGGCTCGATGGGGCGATCCGCAACTACAACAAGCTGATCGTATGGGAAGCGTTGATCAGTGTGATCCAGCGATCCTACGACTACTTCTCCCGCTTCCTGCCCTGGTTGGTGATTGCGCCGATCTATTTCGCCAAGCAGGTGGATTTCGGCGTCTTTGGTCAGGCAAGTATCGCCTTTTCGCAGGTGCTGTTTTCGGTGAGTTACATCGTTAATAATATTGATCGGCTGGCCGCTTTCTCCGCTTCAATCAGTCGCCTTGAGGGTTTCCAGGGCAAGGTGGAGGCGATCAGCGGCGATGTAGCTGCCCAGGCCTCGGCTGAGCGGGCGGCAGCTGCCATCGGCGGCGAAGCCGATGCCGCGCGCCCCGAATCGATCCTGGTGAGCCATGTGGATCTGATGCCGCCGCGCAGCCAGCGCACCCTCATCCATGACCTCAGCCTGGAGGTGTCTGTGAACCAGCGGCTGCTGGTGGTGGGCCCCTCAGGCTGTGGCAAAACCTCTTTCCTGCGCCTGGTGAGCGGCCTCTGGCCGGCGGCGGCGGGCACGGTGCATCGGCCGCCCGTGGGCGAGCTGATGTTCATTCCGCAGAAGCCCTACATGCTGCTCGGCAGCCTGCGGGAGCAGCTCTGCTACCCCCAGGCCACCGACCGCTTCAGCGATGACCAGCTGCGCCATGTGCTGGAGGAGGTGCGCCTGCCCGATCTGGTGCGGCGCTACCCCGATCTCGACATCAAGCAGGACTGGCCGCGGCTGCTGTCACTGGGGGAGCAGCAGCGCCTGGCCTTTGCTCGCCTGCTGCTCAACTCACCCCGTTTTGTGGTGCTCGACGAGGCGACCAGCGCCCTCGATGTGCTCACGGAGCGGCTTCTCTATGAGTTGCTGGTGCAGCGCCACATGGCTTTCGTGAGTGTGGGCCATCGCCCCACCTTGAGGGATTACCACGACACCGTGCTGGAGCTCGATGGCAGTGGGGCTTGGCGTCTGCTGCCGGCGGCCGGCTATACCTTTGGCCAACCGGTCTGAATCGATGAGCGAGCCTGCTGCAACGCCCTCAGTGGCCCGGCCCACCAGCGCCACCACCTCCGAGCTGCCCGCCTTCGGCTGGAGTGCCTATGCCGAGCGCATCAACGGGCGTTTCGCGATGCTGGGTTTTGTGGCCGTGCTGCTGATCGAGGCGATCAGCCACGACACGTTTCTGCACTGGGCGGGCCTGGTGCCCTGAACACCCCAGCCCGGCTTAAGGCAGCGCTGCTCAAGGCAACCCGATCAGGTCGATCTGCCAGAGGCCATCGCGGCCCACCTCCACAGCCGCCAGCTTGCCGTCAGCGCTGAGGCTCAGCCGTCGGGGCACCCCAGGTGGCATCAGCATGATCGGTTGAAGGGTCTGGATGCTGCGGCGGTAGAGCACCAGCTCGGTGCGCCCCTCCAGCTGGCGCACGGCCAGCAGCCGTTCCCCTTGGGCGTCGATGGCAACGCTGAGGGGCTGGATGTCGGGCCGGTTGAGTGCCGGCAGCGGCACCGGAGCTGAACGGATCAGGTCGATCAGCTGGATCTGATCGCGGCCGTTGCGGCTGGCGATCAGCGCCAGCCAGGGCCCCGCCAGGGCCGGTTCGCTGGCGGAGCTGCCGGCCTGCTCAAGCAGGCGGTTTGGGCCATCAAGGGGCCGCATGGCACCCATCTGCAGGCAGCCCGCCAGGCCAAGGGCCAGGGCCAGGCCAAGGCCCTGGCCCCGTGGGCTGGCTGCGCTCATGGCGGCCCCCCGGGGCCGCCTCCCTGCAGGGGCTGGCCTGCGGGCAGATCGGGCTCCAGCAGGCCGCCCAGGTCGAACAACTGCACACGCATCCTGCCCGCTTCGATCACCTGCACCGCCAGGCGCCGGCCGTCGGGGGCCAGGCTGAGCCGCTGGGGTTCCCGCTCGCCGCTCAGCGGCAGGGGATGGACCCTGCCGGTGGCCCGGTCGGCAATCAAGGGCAGCCGCCGTGGCCCCCGTTGGCCCAGCAGGGCCAGATAGCGCCCAGTCCAGCTCAGGGAGGGGGAGCGGTGTGGGGTCATGGCCTGCAGTTGGCGCAGCGGCAGCACCCGGCCGCCCTCTCGCTCCTGCAGCAGCACCGTGGCCCGACCGCCGCGCTCCACGATGCTGGCGAGCAGTCGTCCGTTGCCGCTGAGGCTGGGATCGAGGCGGTTCTCGGCCCCGAGCCCAATGGTTGGCGCCGGCTGGCGGCTCAGGCCGCTGAGGCCGTTGCAGCCTGCCAGCAGACCCAGGGTAAGCAGGGCAGCCGCAGGCCTCAGGAGGGCCATGGCTTTGGCGTCAGTCGTAGGCGTCAGTCGTCGAAGCGGGAGCTGTTGTCTCGGGGAGCAGCCGGGCGAGGCGAGCCTGAGGGGCTGAGAGGTGAGAAATCGGCGTCACTCACCGCATCGCCGGCGGCAGCTGGGCGGTTGCTGCGGCTGATCGGAGTGCCCTGGGGAATGCCGGCCTCGGGGGCTGGGGCAGCACCAGGACGACGGCTGGAGCGCGGCATGGTTTCAGTGCTGGGCACCGGACGGCTGCCGCGGCGGGATTCGCCCCGGTCCTCCCGTTCCCGGCGGCGGGAGCCAAAGTCGCTGCTGGCTGCTCGGGGCCCAGCCTCGGGGCCGGCGCGGAAGCGACTGGCGGCCGCACGGGGTTCGTAGTCGTCACGGCCGCGCTCGGAGCCGCGGCCTGGGCCGCGCTCTGGGCTGTCCCAGTCGCCGGCCGGGCGGCGGCTGGCGGCGCGCTCCGGGATAGCGGCCCGACTGCTGCGGCGCGGACGGTAGAAGTCTTCAACCCCCTCCTCCTCGTCACGGGAGCGGATGCGGCGGCGCAGGGGCTGGGGTTCGTCGAAGCGATCGAGGTCAGTGCCCTGGTCGGGGCCGCCGCCCATGCGGGGCCGCAGGGTTGGTTCCTCATCATCGAAATAGGAGGAGCGGCGGGCCTGCTCGGTGGTCACGCCACGCAGGCGCACGCTCTCGTAGGCGAAGAAAACCGTGGTGGCGGCCAGCAGGAACTGGCCGAACTGCAGGATCGGATCGAGTCGCCAGCCCTGGAAGAACAGGATGCCGCCGCAAAGCAGGCCGATCGCTGCAAAAAATACGTCGTAGTCACGCGCCAAGGCTGGCTTGAAGCTCCTCATGAAATAGAGGAAAGCTCCACCTACGGCAAGCACGATGCCAACGATGCTGGCCCAGTTGAGGCTGGCATTGACCACGGGCAAGCCCCCGGACGGGGTGCAGGAATGTTGCTCCAGTGTAGGGAGGCTGTCAGCCCGCCCACTGCCGGGGCGGGCGGCTCAGAGCTTGCGATCGAGGCGATCGTTCTGGCTGATCAGCACCAGGGCAATCGTGATCGGCACAACCACGATCACAGCGCCCCAGAAGAGGCTGCTGAGAAAGTTGGCGAGGGAAGGGGTCATGGCTCGCTTGTCTGCAGGGCAAGGGCGTCGGGGGGATCCTAGGCAGCGGGGCGCGGCTCCCTACGATCCAGACCTTGCCGCTTAGAGCTTTGTGACGGCCACTCTTCCCCAGGCGCTGCCGTTGCCGCTCCTGCTGCAGCGGCTGCTGCCGGCTCTGCACCTGGCCCTGGGCCTGCTGCTGGCGGCCTGGATGCTGCTGTTTCTGTTCCGGATCGTGCTCAGCTGGTACCCCCAGGTGGACCTGGAGAAGGGGGTGATGCGCTTGGTGCGCTGGCCCACCGAGCCCCTGCTGGCGCCCACCCGGCGCCTGATCCAACCGATCGGCGGCGTGGATGTGGCCCCGGTGGTGTGGGTGGGGCTGATCAGCCTGCTGCGGGAGCTGGTGGTGGGTCAGCAGGGGCTGCTGACGCAGCTGATGTATGCCTCGGCGGCCGTGTCCTGAAGCCCAGGCGCCTTTCAGTTAGGGACGCACCAGCAGGGCAGCCTTCAGCAGGGCAGCCTTCAGGAGGGCAGCATCTCCTGCTCCACAAATTTGGTGTGCACATCACCGCGCTGGAATTCGGGTCGGTCCAGCAGGGCCAGATGGAACTCGATCGTGGTGGGGATCCCCGTGACGGCGCATTCCGAGAGGGCCCGCCGCATGCGGCGCAGGGCATGGTCGCGGTCTACACCCCACACGATCAGCTTGCCGATCAGGGAGTCGTAGAAGGGCGGGATCTCGTAGCCGGTGTACACGTGGCTGTCGACGCGCACGCCCGGGCCCCCGGGCGGCAGCCAGCCGGTGATCCTGCCGGGGGCAGGGCGGAAATTCTGGCGGGGATCCTCGGCGTTGATGCGGCACTCGATCGCGTGGCCCTGGAGATGGATCTGTTCCTGCCGCAGGGTGAGGGGTTCGCCGCCGGCGATGCGGATCTGCTCGGCGATCAGGTCGATGCCGGTCACCATTTCCGTGACCGGGTGCTCCACCTGGATGCGAGTGTTCATCTCCATGAAATAGAAATTGCCGCCTCGGTCCACGAGGAATTCCACGGTGCCGGCTCCCTCGTAGGTGATGCTGCGGGTGGCGGCGATGGCCGCATCGCCCATGCGCCTGCGCAGCACCGGATCGAGGGCCGGACTTGGGGCCTCCTCCAAAAGCTTCTGGTGACGCCGCTGGATCGAGCAGTCGCGCTCCCCCAGGTGCACCACGTTGCCGAAGCGGTCGGCCAGCACCTGCACCTCCACGTGCCGGGGCCGGTCGATGAATTTCTCCATGTAGAGCCCAGGATTGCCGAAGGCGGCCTCGGCCTCGCCCTGGGCGGCCTTGAACAAGCTCTCGAGTTCATCGGCGTTGCCCACAAGCCGCATGCCACGGCCGCCGCCGCCGGCGGTGGCCTTGATCATCACCGGGTAGCCCATCGTGTCGGCCAAGCGGGCGGCTTGCTCGACCGAGCTGAGCAACCCCTCGCTGCCGGGGATGGTGGGCACGCCCACCTTCTGCATCGTGGCCTTGGCCGTCGACTTATCGCCCATGGCCCGGATCGCCTCGGGGGATGGGCCCACGAAGGTGAGGCCGTGGTCCTGGCAGATTTCGGCGAAGCGATCGTTCTCGGCCAGGAAGCCGTAGCCGGGGTGGATGGCATCGGCGCCGCGGGAGATCGCGGCCGAGAGGATGTTGGGAATGTTGAGGTAGCTCTTGGAGCTGGGGGCTTCACCCACGCACACGGCCTCATCGGCCAGCTGCACGTGCAGGGCGTTGCGATCCACCGTGCTGTACACGGCCACGGTGGGGATGCCGAGTTCCCGGCAGCTGCGCTGGATGCGCAGGGCGATTTCGCCGCGGTTGGCGATCAGCAGTTTGCCGATGGGCATCCGTTGCGGCGGGTTGTGAACAGGCCGTGGCGGACTGTATCAGCGCTTCATCGCTGGCTCCCCCCTGCGGTGCTGGGGCGCGGCGACGGTCACTAGGTATATTGCGGGTTCGCTCGGGCCCGGCCCGGGTGGACCACGCGGATGTGGTGGAATTGGTAGACACGCACGTTTGAGGGGCGTGTGGCTTCGGCCTTGCGAGTTCAAGTCTCGCCATCCGCATTTCCTTCCTCCACAACTTGAGCGATTCGCCCCTCGATCCGGTCTCTGCCGCGGGCGGAGCCGCGATTGTTCTGGTCTGCAATGGCCCCGGCGAGCTCAGCACCTGGGTGCGGCCCCTGGCCAAGCGGCTGCATCGGCAGCTGCCGATGAGGCCCCTGGAGCCTGGTTCGGCCCTGGGGCTGCAGCTGGTGCTGGTGCCCTGCCCCAATGCCACCGGCCAGGAGCATCGGGTGGCCGAGGGGCTGGGGCTGTTCGAGCGGGTGCTGCCGGCCCGGCGCTTCTGGTGGCTGCTGCTGCGGCCCCGCCGCCATGGCCCCTGGCCGCGCCAGGGGGTGGTGGTGTTCCTGGGCGGCGACCAGTTCTGGACGGTGTTGCTGGCGGCCCGGCTCGGCTACCGCCACCTCACCTATGCCGAATGGGTGGCCCGCTGGCCGCGCTGGAACGATCGGATCGCAGCGATGGGGCCGGCGGCGGCCGAACGGCTGGCCCCCAAGTGGCGTTCCCGCTGCCGGGTGGTGGGCGACCTGATGGCCGATCTCTCGGAAGCGGCCCGCAGCGAAAGCCCCCTGCCGCCGGCGGAGTGGCTGGCCCTGCTGCCCGGCTCGAAGCGGGCCAAGCTGCGGGTGGGTATGCCCTTTCTGCTGGAGACGGCCGACCATCTGGCCCAGCTGCGCCCGGGCTGCCGCTTTCTGTTGCCGGTGGCACCCACCACTTCAGTGCCCGAGCTGCTGGCCTTCGCCGGGCCGGCCAATCCGATCGCGCGGCGCTACGGAGCCGGCGAGCCGCGCCTGGAGGGGGGGGCGGCTGGGGGTGCCTGGCTGGTGACCCCGGCCGGCACCCGCATCGATCTGCTCGAGAGCCATCCCGCCCATGGCGCCCTCAGCCAGTGCCGCCTGGCCCTCACCACGGTGGGGGCAAACACCGCCGAGCTCGGTGCCCTGGGGGTGCCAATGCTGGTGCTGGTGCCCACCCAGCACCTGGAGGTGATGCAGGCCTGGGATGGTGGCCTGGGGCTGCTGTCCCGTCTGCCGGGCTTCGGCAGGTTGTTGGGGGCGCTGCTCACAGCCTGGCGCCTGCGTCACAGGGGCTTCATGGCCTGGCCGAACATTGCCGCCGGCCGGGCCGTGGTGCCGGAGCGGGTGGGGGCGATCACGCCCGCCGAGATTGCCCGCGAGGCCGCCGACTGGCTCGAGCAGCCCGAGCGCCTGGAGGGGATGCGGGCCGACCTGCGCAGCTTGCGGGGGCAGCCGGGGGCGGTGGCGGCCCTGGCGGCGATGGTGCAGGACTTGCTGCCGCCAGTCGGAGGGGCTGCCTAGGGTTGCAGCCAGTGAATGCCGCCCCGATGGCCCAGTCTTCCCCCAGCTCCGAGCCCTCCGCCTGCGGCCTGGAAAGCGGCCTGGCGAGGGGGCAGGCCGAGGAGGTGTGGCGCGCCAAGCTCAGCCCCGAGCAGTTCCGCATCGCCCGCCAGGGCGGCACCGAGCGGCCCTTCAGCGGTGCCTACTGGAACCACAAAGGCACCGGGATGTATCGCTGCATCTGCTGCGATGCCGAGCTGTTCAGCAGTGCCACCAAGTTTGATTCCGGCACCGGCTGGCCCAGCTTCTGGGATGGGGTGGCTGCCGGCGCGATCAGCACCCACACCGATACAGCCCACGGCATGGTGCGCACCGAGATCCGCTGTGCCAACTGCGATGCCCACCTGGGCCATGTGTTCAACGACGGTCCGGCGCCCACCGGACAGCGCTACTGCGTCAATTCGGCGTCGCTTTCCTTCTCGCCGGCGGCAAATGGATCAACGGCAGGTAGGGGGCTGGCCCCCGATCCCTGATCGCCTTTCTCCAACCCGATCGCCTTCCTCCGAACCGGATTACCAGGGATCGTCGAGGTCCTCGGGTTCCACGTCGATCGGGCTGTTGGCTGCGTCGACGGAGCCCTGGCTGCGCAGGGGGCGTGGAGCCTGGCGCCGCGGAAGCGGCTCGGGGGGGGGGATGGGCTCGTCGTCAAAGCTGCGCCGGCTGGCAGGCTCCTGTTCCCGCCGGCCGGCCTCCAGCCCGCGGCGCGGAGCTGGCTCCGGCTCGATCTCCTCATCGAGATAGCGGCGCTGGCGCAGCGGTTCACGCTCGCGGCGCTCCTCGAGCTCCACATACTCCAGCTCCTGCTCCGGTTCGAAGGCGCGGCTGCGGGCCGGCTGGATGCGGCGCTGCTCCTGCTCGCTGGGCTGGCCGGCGGCCAGCTGGTTCTCCACCGGCACCATCGACATCCGGTAGCGGGCCCGTTCCTCCTGCTCCCAGCTGGGGCCGCCCACCCCCAGCTTCTCGAACAGGCCGGTGCCCAGCTGCTTGAGTTTCTCCTCGGCTCCTTCGTACACGATGATCCGATCCGGACCGCTGCTCACGATCTCCTCCACCGGCAGCTCCCAGGTGCTCAACAGGCCTTCGCCGAGCAGGGGAACCCCCAGGGCCCCCAGCACCAGGGTGGTGAGGTCACCGGTTTCGATATCGAAGCTGAAGCCCAGCACCCGGCCCAGCTGTTCTCCGGATTCGGAGATCACCTGGCAATTGATCACCTTGCTGTAGCGATCCGGGTTGAAACCCTCGGCCAGCGAATCGGCCGAATCCACCAGGATCACATCGCCCACCTGGCGGATGTGCTCCAGGCGCATCCAGCGGGGCAGGCCCGGCAGGAAGCGGGTCAGGGGATTGTCCCGCAGCCCCAGGGCCACAACTTCGCGGCGGTCGATGTCCACCACCACCTCGCCCACCACCCCCAGCCGGCGACCCGTGTCGCGGGTGATCACCTGGGTGCCCATCAGTTCGGAGCGCAGCCAGAGGCGATCGCTTGGCACCGTTGCGGTGGGATCGGCGGCGGGGGGAATGGAAGAGGTCAAATCCTGATGCCGGGGAAGATAGGTGGCTCTGGCCACAGCCGATCCGGCCCATTGTGGCGCAGTTGCGCCACTCAGGCTGCAGACGGCAAACCGACCACCTGGGTGTGGGCGCCCCGGGCCTGGGTCACGCCGATCGTGCGGGTGGCTGCCGCGATCATCGGCCGCCGGTGGCTCACCACCATGAACTGGGCGTCGCCGGCCTGGCTGGCGATCAGGGCCGCCAGGCGCTCCACGTTGACGCCATCGAGGAAGCTGTCCACCTCATCGAGGGCATAGAAGGGCGAAGGGCGGAAGCGCTGCAGCGCAAACAGAAAGCTCAGGGCCGTGAGCGATTTCTCACCGCCGCTCATGGAGTTGAGGCGGCGCACGGCCTTGCCCTTGGGATGGGCCACCAGGGTGAGCCCTCCATCCAGGGGGGCTTCGGGGTTTTCCAGCTGCAGGTGGCCCTCGCCCTCGGAGAGGCCGGCGAAGATCGTGCGGAAGTGGCCGTCCACCGCTGTGAAGGCCTCCATGAAGGCTTCCTGGCGCATGGTGGCCACCGTTTCGATGCGCAGCAGGAGCTCTTCCCGCTCCTTGCTGAGCACATCGAGGCGCTCCTCGAGTTCGGCCAGGCGTTGCTCGAGCTGCTCGAGTTCCTCCAGGGCGAGCATGTTCACGGGCTCGAGTGCCTCCATGCGCTGCTGCAGCCGCCTGAGCTCCTCCTGCAGCCCCGCCAGGCCCAGGGTCTGCACGTCCTCGGGGATCTCGGGCAGGGGATCGGGCAGGTCGCGCTCCAGCTGATCGAGGCGCTGCTGTTCGCTGCGCTGCTGTTCGGCCAGGCTTTGCAGTTCCTCGCCGAGGCGCTGCAGCTCCCATTGCTTCTGCTGCAGCGCCTGGCGCTTGGCCGCCAGCTGGGCCTCGGCCGCATCGCGGGCGCGCCGCCGTTCACCGAAGCGGGTCTGGAGATCGTTCTGCTGGGCTTCGAGGCTGCGGCGGCGTTCCTGCTCGCCCTGCTGCTGCTCTTTCCAGCGGCCCCTCTCGGCCACCAGGGCTTCCACGGCCTCAACAAGGCGGCGTTCATCGCTGGCCAGGGCCTGCAGCTGGCTGTTGAGCCGCTCGGCTGCCAGGGCCCGCTCCCGCCGGGCGGCCAGCAGCTCGTCGCGCTGGCGGCGGGCATCGGCCAGGGCCCGGTCGGCGGCTTCGAGCTCCTGCTGCAGCCCCTGCCAGCGGGCCGAATCGCCGGAGGCCTGGGCCTGGCTTTCGGCGCTTTCCAGCTCGCTGAGGGCCTGCAGCAGCGGCGCCAGGGCTGCATCCAGCTGCTGCTGGCGCTGGCCGTCGCTTTGCAGGCCGGCCTGCAGGGCCTGCAGGCGCTCGCCGAGTTGCTGGTGGCGTTGCAGCTGGGGTGCCAGGGCCCGCTGGGCGGCACTGCGGCCTGCCTCGAGGGCGGCCTGGCGCTGCTGGTTCTGCTGCAACTGGGGCCGCAGGCGCTCCAGCTCCTGGGCCAGCTCTCCCTCCTTGCGGCGGCAGGCCACCAGGCTGTCGCCAAGCTCCAGAAGCCGCCGCCGCAGCGGCTCGGCCTCATCGCCATCGGGGCTTGTGCCGAAGCTGAGCTGGCCGCCGCGCTGCTGCAGGCTGCCGCCGGTCATGGCACCGCTCTTCTCGAGCAGCTCGCCATCGATGGTCACGGCCCTGGAGCGGCCCAGTTCGCGGCGGGCGCTGGCCAGGTTGTCGAACACCAGGGTGTCGCCGAACACGTAGCGGAACACCTCCGCATACACCGGTTCGTGGCGGATCAGATCCACCGCCCGGCCCAGCAGGCCGCCCGCTGCAGGGCTGCCCACTGCGGGGCCGGCGCCCCGCTGCAGGGCGGCGGCGCCACTGCTGCTAATGCCACTGCTGCTATTACCACTGCCACGGATCTTGTTGAGCGGCAGGAAGGTGAGCCGGCCGGCGCGGCGGCTCTTGAGCAGCTCGATCGCCCGGGCGGCGATGCGGTCGTCGTCGACCACCACCTGGCCGAGGCGGCCGCCGGCGGCCACCTCCAGGGCCAGCCGGTGGCGCTCCTCCACCTCGCCCAGCTGGGCCACCGGCCCGTGGATGCCCTCCAGGCCGGCCTCGAGCAGCATCCGCAGGGCGCCGGTGCCGCGGCTTTCCTGCAGCGTGTCGCGGCGGCTGTCCAGCCGGGCGATCTCCCGCTCGAGCTGGCCCTGCTCCTGCTCCAGGCGGCTGCGGGTGCGCTGCTGCAGGGCCAGGGCCTCGGCCAGTTCCTGCAGCCGCAGCTGCTGCTGGCCGGTGGCCTGCTGCAGCTGCTGCCAGTCGCGCTCACTGGCGCTGAGCTGCTCCTGGGCGCTGCGGCTGGATTCCCCCTGCTGCTGCTGCTCGCTGCCGAGCTCCGCCAGGCGTTCGCGGTTCTGGCGCAGCCGCTCGATCAGTTGCTGGTGTTCGGCTTGCAGGGGTGAGAGTTGCTCGCTGATCTGCTGGCGCCGCTGGCTGCGCTGGCGCTGCTCCTCCAGCCAGCTGCCGGAGCGCCCGGCCACCTCGCCGAGACGGCGGCGGGAGAGTTCCACGGCAGCTTCGGCGCTGCGGCAGGCGTCTTCGGCCTGCTCGAGGACCTGCTGGTCGGAGCTGGCCGCGAGCTGCAGTTGCTGCTGGTTCAGCTCGCCCTGCTGCCGCGCCAGCTCCTGGCGCTGCCGTTGCAGGGCCTCGGCCTGTTGCTGGTGCTTCTCGGCCTGGCGGTTCAGCTCGCGCTCGCTGGCCTCCAGCCCCGCCAGTTCCGCCTGGACGGCGAGCAGCTGGTCTTCCCCCAGGGCCTTCACCTCGGCCTGCAGGCCCTCGAGCTGCGTGGCTGCTCCCTGCAGGTCGGTTTCAGCGGCTGCAATCGCCTCGCGATCGCTCTGCTGCTGGCGGCCGAGGGCCTCCTGGCGGCTGGCGAGGGCCTGCAGCTGCAGCCGGGCAGCCTCGAAGCTGAGCACCTGCTCCTGCAGCCGACCCAGCTGAAAGCGCTGCCGCAGGTCTTGGTAGGTGCGGGCCTTGGCGCAATCGCGCTCCAGCTTCTGTCGGTTGGCCAGCAGCTCCTGCTCCACGATGCGGCAGCGCTCCTGGCGCTCCTGCACCTCATCGAGCTTGGAGCGGGTCTGCTCGATGCGGGAATCAAACAGGGCTACGCCTGCCAGCTCGTCGATGATGCCGCGGCGGTCGCGGGCGCTCATCGACACGATGCGGGTCACGTCGCCCTGCATCACCACGTTGCTGCCATCCGGGTCCACCCGCAGGCGCCGCAGCTGGGTTTGCAGCTGCTGCAGGTTGCAGGGCACGCCATCGGCGCTGAAGCTGCTGCTGTAGGTGCCGCCAGGGGCCACCCGCAGCCGCCGGCTCACGGTCCATTCCTTCTGGCCGGGCTGGATCCAGGGGCCGTCCTCGGGCGGCTCGAGGCCCTGCTCGGCCTGGTCGGGTTCCCAGTCGCTCAGGTCGAAGCGCACGCTCACGGCCGTTTCGGCCGCCTTGCCCTCTTTAAGGATAGCGCTGTTGATCAGGTCGGGCAGGCGATCGGCCCGCATGCCGCGGCTGGTGGCCAGGCCCAGGCAGAACAGCACCGCATCAAGGATGTTGCTCTTGCCCGATCCGTTCGGGCCGGTCACCACAGTGAAACCCTGCTCGAGCGGTATCGAGATCGTTCCGCCGAACGATTTGAAATGGCTTAGCCCCACCTGATTGATGTAAACCAACAGGCCCAGGGGCGCCGAGCAGGCGAAATGTAGCCGACCAGCAGACGGGGGCAAGCCTCTTTCCCTACGGTGAAGGCACCCTGTGCGCCAGCCGGCCCATGGACCTGGATACCCCGGTCACCCCCAAGACCACAACGCCGGATCCTCCCTTCTTCCGCGAGCGTTTCGAAGCCCTGCTGCCGGTGCTCCAGAAGGAGTGGCCCGAAGTGGCGCGCCACACCCTTGAGGCCACCCGCGGCAGCTTCGACCACCTGGTGGAGGTGATAGCGGGTCAAACTGGCCGCACCTCGGTGGTGGTGCGCGAGCAGCTGCTTGAGCTGATGCAGGTGAGCGGCGACCAGGCCCAGCAGCTGGCCGATTCGCTCAAGCCCCTGGAGGAGCAGCTCGAGCACCTGCTCGATGAGCTCAACGGCACCCTGCGGCCGAGGATCGAGAAGCCGGTGCGGGAGCGGCCCCTGCTGGCCCTCGGCATCGCCGCCGGAGTGGGCCTGCTCACCGGCCTGCTGCTGGCTTCTGGACGGCGGTCGTCATGAACGAGCCGGAGCGTCGCCGGCAGCGGGGGCTGACGGGGCAGACCGCCTGGCGCGTCACGTCCCTGGTGGGCTCGGTGATGGATCTGCATGTGCGCATCGCCATGCAGGAGGCCGACCGCGAGAAGCGGCGACTGATCGGCGGTGTGGTGCTGCTGCTGGGCGGTCTGGTGACTCTGCTGCTCTCCCTGATCGCCGCCGAGCTGGCCCTGCTCCTCTGGGCCCACATCGGCCTGGGCTGGAGCTGGATTCAGGCGGCCCTGATGCTGGCGGGGCTCAACCTGCTGCTCTCGGGCCTGTTCCTGCGGGTGGGCGGCCAGTTGACCAGCGGCCCCTACCTGCCTGAAACGATGGCCGGCCTCACAAAGACAACCCGCTCCCTGCTGGGGCGTTGAGCCAGCGGCACAGCCTGGGCAGGGAAATCCCCTGCAGCAGCAGGTTGAGGATCACCACGATGAACACGATGCTCTGGGCGTTGTGGGCCAGCATCTGGGCGGATTGCGGATCCACACCCCGCAGCATGGGGATCTGATTGACCAGGTTGTAGGAGAGAGCCAGCGGCACGGCTCCGCGAAGGCCGCACCAGGCGATCAGCGCGGTGTCGCGATGGTTGAAGGGGGAGAAATGCTGGAAGCAGAGCACGCTCAGGGGCCTGGCCAGAAGCATCAGGGCGGCGGCCGCTCCCAGGCCAACCCATAGCGCCGGCAGCAGCTGGGTGGGCTCCACCAGCAGTCCGAACAGCAGGAAAATGGTGATCTCCGTCATCGTGTTGAAGGGCAGCAGCACCTCCTGGATCGAGATGTGGTTGATCTCCGGGTTGCTGTATTGGCCGTTGGTCATGAAGGCGCCGGTCACATAGACCGCCACGAACCCTGAACCGCCGAGCAGATCACTGCAGCCGTAAACGATGAAGGCGATCGACATCGCCATCACCAGCAGCTGACTCTTATCCGTCACGAAGCGGTTGATCAGGACGCGGGCCAGGTAGCCGAAACCGAGGCCCACCAGCAGGCCGGAGCCCAGCTGTTGCAGCAGGTCGCGCAGGCCGCTGACGGCCATCTCCTGCAGGGGCTCCCCAGGGCCGGCGCCGATGCTGAACAGGCTCACGAAGATGCCGTAGAGGATCAGGGCCGCAGGGTCGTTCAGCGAGGATTCGAACTCGAGCAGGTTCACCACCCGCTCCGGAAGCAACCGTTTCATCCCTCGCAGCACGCTCAGAGTGGCCCCCGCATCGGTGGATCCCAGGCAGGCGGCGATCAGCAGCGCAGCCCCAAAGGGCATGCTGTTGGCCAAGCCCGGCGCCAGGGCGGCGCCATTGCTTGACGAGAGCCACCAGATCGCCACCCCAAGGATCAAGGTGGCCGCGGCCACGCCACCGATGGCCAGCATCAGGCCGTAGTTGAGGAAGCCGCGGATCGCCAGCAGGTCGGTTTTGAGGCCGGCGTAGAAGAGCAGCAGGGCCAGGGCGAAAATGTGCAGCCTCTCCACCTCGGCGTGGCCCACATCAAGGCTGTGGATGTTGATCGCCAGGCCCAGCAGCAGCACCCCGAGGATCGCCGGAATGCCAAGGCGCACCGAGAAGCGGCTGATGATCAAGGTGCCGAGGTAAACGACACCGATGAACAGCACCTGGGCCACGATCGGCACATGGGCCAGGCGGGCTCCCTCAGCCGTCGTTGCCAGCAGGTGGGGCATGGGGTTGGGGGCGATGGGCTGAAGTTAAGGGCGGCCCTGCCAGAGCAGGGCCCGGATTTCGCCGGTTTCAAACGGTGTCACCTGGCTGGGATCCTGATGGGCTGCGGCGCTCTGGCCCTGGGCGCTGGTTTGCAGGATCTTCAGGGTGTCGCCATGGGAAACAAGCACGCTGATGCGGCCTGGGTTGGCAGCGGCCTGCCGCTCCAGCCGGGCGATCAGGGCGGCTACCCGGCGCTGCACCGCCTCGGCGCTCTCCACTCCCTCGCTGCTTGAGCTGGGGTTGCGGGCATCCTGATCCCAGATCTTGCGGTAGATCGGGCCGCTGGGGCTCAGGCCTTCGAACTGGCCGAAATCCCTCTCCCGCAGGTCGGCTTCGATCCGAATCGCCAGGGCTGGCGTGGGGCTGGTGGCTATGGGCGCGCTGGCCAGCCAGCTCTGAAGGCTGGCCACCAGGATCTCGGCCGTTTCCCGGCTGCGGCTGAACGGTGAGCTGAGGATTACCAGATCGCCCCGCTGCCAGGCCGCCTGGATCGCGGCCCCGTGCTCGGCAATCCAGGCCCTGCTGGCGGCGAGGGATTCCTCGCGCCCGCGGGCGGTGAGGCCATTGCGGGGATCGATGCCTGCGGCCATGGAGCTGCAGATCCGCTGCTCAAAGGAGGGCATGCTCTCGCCATGGCGCATGCCGAAATAGCGGCCCTGCGGGCTGCTCTCCTCCGCCAGGGCGCTCGGCGGTGTGAGGGCTTGCAGCATCAGCAGCATTGCCGCCAGCACCTTCGCGGTTCTCAACACCCTGAACTCCATCAGCGGATCTCATAGTGCAGCCAGCGGCAGTCGATGCCGCCGTTGCTGATCGGGATGCGGCGGCTCGCCTTCATCTTGAGGGCAACGGTGAGTTCGGGGTTGCCGCTCAGCAGCCACAGGCTCCAGCCGCCGCAGCGCTCCTTGAGCATGCGGCCCAGGTCGGCGTAGAGGGGTTCGAGGGCATCGCGCTCGCCCAGACGCTCGCCGTAGGGCGGGTTGCACACCAGGATGCCCGGGCCGGGGGGCGGCACAAAGTCGCGGCAGTCGCCCAGGCGCAGATCAAGCACCTCCGCCACGCCGGCAGCTGCGGCGTTGCTGCGGGCCTGATCGAGCACGCTGGGGTCCTGCTCCATGCCCACGATCGGCGGCAGGGGGTTGCCCTGGCTGGAGGGGTCGCGTGCCAGGGAGCGGGCGGCCTCAAGCTCCTGCTGCCACAGCTGGGCGTCGAAATCGGGCCAGCGCTCGAGGGCGAAGTGGCGGCCCAGGCCGGGGGCCATGCCCAGGGCCCAGCAGGCCGCCTCGATCAGCAGGGTGCCGGAGCCGCAGAGGGGGTCGGCCAGGGGCACGCTGCCATCCCAGCCTGTGAGGGCGATCAGGCCGGCGGCCAGGTTTTCCTTCAGCGGCGCCAGGCCCATCGCGGCCCGGTAGCCGCGGCGGTGCAGGCTGCCGCCGCTGCCATCGAGGCTGAGCGTGGCCTGGGGTAGTTGCCCCTGCCGGCCGGCGCTGAGGTGCAGGTGCAGGCTCAGATCCGGATCGTCCAGATCCACCGAGGAGCGGCTGCCCCACTGCTGGCGCTGCAGATCGACCAGGGCGTTCTTGACCTGCAGGGCGGAGTAGTGGCTGTGGCTGAGGCCGGGGGCGCTGCCGGTGGCATCGACCCGGAAGGTGGCCCCGGGGGGCAGCCAGTGGCCCCAATCGGCGGCCCGCTGCACGCCGGCGTGGAGCTCGTCCCTGCTGCGGCAGGGAAACTGGGCCAGCTCCCGCAACAGCCGGAAGGGCAGGCGGGCCTGCAGGTGCAGGCGGTAGTAGGTGGCGAGATCGGTGCGGCAGCGCACGGCCCGGCGCAGCGGCTGCACCTCCACGGCTCCGAGTGCAGCCAGCTCGCTGGCGCCGGCCTCCTCCAGTCCGGGCGGCAGCACCGCCAGGCAGGGGAAGTTCCCCAGGGATCTGCTTTGGTTCTGCATCAGTTGGCCGGGATGACACACAGATTGCCTGCAGCTGCGGCCGGCACCAGCTCCACCCCGATCCGCTGGTCAAAGGTCACGAAGCGAGCCCCTTGCAGTAGGGGCCAGAACGCATGGCTGGGGTGCTCGATCGCTGAGGGTTGGGATAGGCCGGTTGGGCCATGATCCGCACCACGCCGTTCTGGGTGATCGGGCAGGTGGCCCAGCCGTGCTGCCCGTCGCGCAGCTGCTCGATCTGATCGTTGGTCACCAGCTCACCGGTCTTGGCGGGGTACGGGCGAAAGCCCGCAACAGGCGGGAGATCATGGCCCCGGCCGAGGTTCCCTGCCTGCGGGCCAGCTCCTTGGCCGCCGCCAGCACGTCGTCTTCGATGTCGAGAGTGGTGCGCATGGCCGCGGATCGCTCTCTTCGCTCAGTTTGCATCAACTCATCAGCCCATCAGTGCATCACCCTGGTGTTACGCCAGGGATCGAACCGCCCCTGGCTTGGCCGGTCGGTTCGGTGATGCCCACCCCTGCGGCAGCGCCCGGTTGCTGCCACAATGACGAGGTCCGGTTTCGGCCGGACTAGGTGATCCACACCGGTGCTTCGGACAGCGGTTCGATTCCGCTCAGCTCCATTCCCCCTTCCCGGGGCTGCAATGGTTTCGACGGGGTATGAGGAGGGTGACTGAAGCCTGCTCGGTAAGAGCAAATCCGTAACAGCGAATAACATCGTTCGTTTCTCCCGTCAGACCGCCCCTGTGGCCGCCTGACCCTTTAAGGGAGATGGGGTGAGATCAGCCTTATCACCCAAATGATCCATGGGGGCTGGAAGGCCCCTTTTTAGTAGTCAGGGCAAGGGATCTCAAGGATCGGTTTCTGCCTTCTGCTTAAGGCTTTGTGCAAGATTTGTGCAAAAGGCCTAGCTAGGCCTGGCAGCAGCCACCTCCCAAAGCAACCCCGGATGGCTCTGGTTTCCCCCTCCCAGTCATCGCGTTCCTTGCAGCTGGGCGGTCTGCATGGCTGGGTGCTTGAGCCCTGGGGCTGCCACTTGTGTTTTGTAAGCAGGCCGGTGCATCCTGAGGTTCCAGGTATCGCCAAGACCACCGCTCCAGCCGCCACGATCAGCGAAACCCAGTTGCAGCATATGGCGGCTGAGATTCGGGAGGAGATACCTGGCGCCGAAGTGCGGCTGTTTGGCTCCCACGCCCGGGGCGAAGCTCGCCCGGATTCCGACATTGACCTGCTGATCACTGCCAGCGACAGCTGGCTGCTGCTGCACAACCGTTTTGACACCCTCGGCAAGCTCTGGCGCCGACTCGCCCACCACCGCATTCCCATAGACCTGCTGCTCTACTCCCAAAGTCAGGTGGCCGAGCGGCGGCAGTGGCTCAGCCACGTGATCGCCAAGGCCTATAACGAAGGACGGCTCCTGCATCGCCAACCCTGAGGCCCAGGCCCTGCTGCGGATCGCTCGTCGTGATCTCAAAGCAGCTGAGGTCCTGCAGATCCCGCCCATTGAGGAGTCCAGCTGGGGATTCCAGATTCAGCAGGCCGTGGACAAGGCCCTGAAGGCCTGGTTGTTCAGCCTTGGCGAGGAGACACCACTGATTCACAACCTCACTGCCTTACTGGAACAGGTCGCTGATGCGGGCGGCGTTGTTGAGCCGTTCCTGTCCCTGGAAGCATTCACCGTCTTTGCCGTCCAGTTCCGCTACGACGCTGAACCAGAGCCAATGCAGTTGGACCGCAGGGAATGGCAGCAGCGGGCTGAGGATCTGGTTGAGCACGTTGCTGGAGCCCGATGGCGGCTGATGAGCTGGCCTTCCAGCATCACCGTGATGATTTCCATATCCCGGTGGGGGTGCATGCCGAAGCCCCGGATAGCGGCCCAAAGCCCATCCAGGCCTGGTTGTAGTGGCTGGAGAAGGAAGAGAAGTGCCAGCTGTCAAGCCAGTCGAGCTGGCTGTGGATGCGCTCGGCGGCCGGGCGGAACACGGGGCAGAACTGGGGGATCGGGTCAACACAGCCCTCCGTTCTGAAAGATCAGGGTGCGGTTGTTGGCTGGCATCGCCACATCGGCGATGGGCTCCAGGCCCAGAGAGGTGGCCTGCTGCTCTATTTCAAGCGCATCGCGCACACCCATGGCCGGATCGAGGCTGCGCAGATGGGCATCGAAGCTGAGGTTGCTCTCGGAGGTGTGCACGCCACCGTCATGGAAGGGTCCATAGAGCAGTAGCAAGCCCGCGGGCTCCAGCACCTGCTGCGCGCCGGCCAGCAGCTGGCTCAGGGCGAGCGCCGGCATGATGTGACAGGTGTTGGCTGTGAATACCGCGTTGAAGCGCCCATGGGGCCACTGCTCGGCCGCGGTTACATCGAGGCGGATCGCTTGGGGGAGCTCGGCACCTGGCGCCAGGGTGGTTGGGGCCAGGGCGGTCAGTTGGCTCTGCAGTGTTGCCAGCGCCTCCGGCCGCTCGCTGGCTTGCCAGATCAAGCCTGGGATTCTTTCGCAGAAAAAGCTGGCGTGTTGGCCGCTGCCCGAGCCGATTTCAAGCACCCGCGCCCGTTCGGGCAGCCAGGCTTGCAGCAGCGCCAGGATCGGCTCTTTGTTGCGTTCACAGGCCGGGGAGAGCAACACGCAGTGCCTTCGCTGCAACCCCGCCATCATGGGTTGAATCCTCCCAGCTGCTGCCATCACTCAGACGTAGAGATCCTCGCGCGGATATCCCACCCGCGGCTGCAGGCGGTGGCTGTAGAAAGCTGAGAGCAGCAGCAGGATGCCGATTCGGCCCACGAACATGCCCACCATCAACACCAGCTGGCCCCAGCGGTTGAGGTTGGCCGTTACTCCCAGATCGAGGCCCACCGTGCCGAAGGCCGACACGCAGGTGAAGAGCTTTTCGACAAAACTGAAGGCCCGATGCCCAGGAATTCCCTGGGTTGTGGGGCCAATGCCGAGCAGCATGGCCATCAGAACCACAAACAGCAATGAGGCCAGGGTTGCCCCAACGGCCCTCAGCACCGTGGCATCGGGGATCTGCCGGCGATGCAGCAGCACGTCGCTGCGGCCCTCGAGGGTGGAGCGGGTGGCCCCCATCAGGATCGCGAAGGTGGTGGTTTTGATGCCGCCACCGGTGCCGCCGGGGCTGGCGCCGATGAACATCAGCAGGATCATCAGCAACAGCCCCGCATCGGTGATCGTGTCGGCGGAAATGGGGATGGTGTTGAAACCTGCGGTGCGGGTGGTGATCGACTGGAACAGGGTGATCTGCAGCTTCTGCAAGCTGCTCAGCTGGCCCATGGCCGTGGCTGCGTAGCCGAAGTGCTCGGTGATCAGCAGGCCGATGCAGCCCAGCAGGATCAGTACCACGGAGCTGCGCACCACCAGGCGGGTGTGCAGGCTGAGGCGTCGCAGTCGTTTGAGCTGCAGACGATTCACCCAGAGATCATTGATCACCCGCCAGCCGATGCCTCCAATCACGATCATCGAGGCGATCACTCCGTTCACCACGGCGTTGTCGCGGTAGTTCTCCAGGCTGTTGGCCCAGAGGCCAAAGCCGGCGTTGTTGTAGGCGCTGATTGCGTGGAACAACGAAGCCCATAACCGCGCTGATGGGTTCTCGATGTCGGTGAAGCCGAAGGCATAGAGCACCACCGCGCCCAGCGCCATCACGCAAGAGGCGGTGAGCAGGATGCTGTTGAAGGTGGGGCCGATCCCGCCCACGCCGAAATCATCGAGGGCCCGGCCCTTGTCGAGCCGGCGCCGCAGACCCGATCGCCCCTGCACAAACCCCTGCAGGAAGGTGGTGATCGCCATCAGCCCGAGGCCGCCGGTGATGATCAGAGCGGCCAGCACCACTTGGCCGAAGCTGGTTAGATCACGCTCCACCACAATCACCGAGAGGCCGGTCACCGTGATGGCCGAGGTAACCGTGAACAGCGCCTGCCATAGACCCACCGCATCGCTGGAGCAGAGGGGGGAGGCCAGCAGCACGGTGCCTACGGCGATCACCAGCAGACCGGTGACAACCGTGAACTGGGGCACCGTGAGCTGGTGTCGCCAGCGCTGAAGTGACTGCAGAGGATTGCTTGCGCTGGCAGGGCTCATCCAGACCGGAGCCGATTGATCTGGAAACGGTAGGGGAGGTGCTGGCATTGGTTGATCTGATTGGACTTGCCCTGCTTGGTGCCATCCTCAACAGCCGTCATACTCCGTGGGCTGATCCGCCTCCACCTGTGTCCGAATCGCTGCTTCATGGCTTGCAGATTGTGGCGGGAATCGCCTTGCTATTCGGGGGCGGCGAGCTGTTTGTGGCCGGTTCGGTTGCCCTCTCGCTGCTGTTGGGGATCCCCCAGATCGTGATCGGTCTCACGGTGGTGTCTCTTGGCACCAGTGCGCCCGAACTGTTCGTGAGCCTGATCTCCACCTTTCAGGGCGACGATGGCATCGCGGTGAGCAACGTGGTGGGCAGCAACATCTTCAACGTGATGGTGGTGCTAGGCCTGAGCGCTCTGGTGGTGCCGCTGCGGGTGAAGAGCCGGCTGGTGCGCCGCGACGTGCCGCTGCTGCTGGGGGTTTCGATGGCGGTGTGGGGCATGGCCTCGGGCGGCCGGCTCACCTGGCAGGCCGGCGTGGCGCTGCTGGTGGCCACGCTGATGAACATCGTCTGGGAGATGCGCACCGCAGCTGAGAACCCTGATGAACAGGGCGACGAGTTCGACGAGAGCGAACGGGCCACCCCGCCGGTGGCCGCTGCCAAGCTGGCCGGCGGCCTGGTGCTGCTGGTGCTGGGCTCCCAGCTGCTTGTAAGAGGGGCGATCGGAGCCGCCACGGCGCTGGGGGTCAGCCAGACGGTGATCGGCCTCACGATCGTGTCTGCCGGCACCTCGATGCCTGAACTGGTGACCTCCCTGGTGGCGGCCTACAAGGGCAAGGCCGACCTGGCGATCGGCAACGTGGTGGGCAGCAACCTGCTCAACCAGCTGGTGATCCTCGGCCTCTGCGCCACCTTCTCCGGCGAGGGCCTGCAGGTGGATCCCTTGGTGATCAGCCGTGATCTGCCGATCATGGTGCTCACCACCCTGGCCTGCCTGCCGATCTTCTGGACCGGTGGGGTGGTCAGCCGCCAGGAGGGGGGGCTGCTGGTGGGGCTGTACGGCCTCTATCTAGTGGAGCAGCTGCTGCTTTACCGGGCTCCCACCACGGTGGATGAGTTTCGACTGATCACCTTGATCATCGTTGTACCGGCGGTGCTCATTTTCCTGACTTGGCAGGTGCTCGCCTGGCGGCAGCATCGCCGCAGTGTCTAGTTCCAGCCGTCGTTGCAGCCAGCAGCAGCGTGAGCAGGCCGAAGGCAGCCAGAAGCAGCACAGTCTGCTGGCCCGGCAGGGGCGTGAGCATCAGCAGACTGTTCAGCCCCGGCACGGCCTGCAGCAGCAGCCACAGCCCCAGGCCGATGCCGGCACCGAGCTGGCTGATGCGGCTGCTGGGCTCACCGTTGAGCCCCACCAGGCCGCCGCCGGCCAGCAGCAGCAGGGAGAAGGCCAGGCTGCGGCGGCTGATGGTGTCGAGCCCGGGCCAGAACGCCAGGGCCAGGGCCGCCAGGGTGAGTACACCCCCCTGCAGCAGGGCACGCCGCCAGGTATCGGCTCCAAACAGCGGTGCCTCCGCTGGACTGGGCGGCCGCTGCATCTGGGTCGCTGCCGCTGGGATCGCCTCGAACACCACCGTGCAGGCCGGATCGATCACCAGGTGCAGCAGGGCGATGTGTACTGGCAGCAGCAGAAGCGGCTGGCCCGGCAGCAGCAGCGGCAGCGCGCTGAGGGCTGCAATCGGCAGGTGGATCGCCAGGGTGTAGCCCAGGGCGCGCTGCAGGTTGGCCTGGATGCGACGGCCCAGGGCCAGGGCCTCCACCAGGTTGCCGAAGTTGTCTTGGAGCAGCACCAGATCGGCCGATTCCCGCGCCACGGCGGTGCCGCGCTGGCCCATCGCCACGCCGATGTCGGCAGCCTTGAGGGCAAGGGCATCGTTGACGCCATCGCCCGTCATGGCCACAACCTCGCCCGCCGCCTGCAGGCTGCGCACTAGCTGCAGCTTCTGCTGGGGCCGCACCCGGGCGAAAACGTTCACCTCGCTCGCCTGGGCCGCCAGAGCACCCCTGGGCAGGGCTTCCAGGTCGCTGCCGCAGAGCACCGGTCCGGGTGGCAGGCCGGCCTGATCGGCGATGGCGCGCGCGGTCTGCGGCCCATCGCCGGTGATCATCACAACCCGCACGCCAGCTGCCTGCGCCCTGGCGATCGCCAGGGGCACATCGGGCCGCAGGGGATCGGCCAGGCCCACCAGTCCCACGGGTTCAAACAGGAAGTCGTGCACCCCGGCGGGTGGGTTCTGCTGCGCAGCCGAGCTCAGCTCTGAATGCAGCGGTGCACCCGGGAGGCTGCAGGCGACCGCCAGAACCCGCAGTCCCTCGCTGGCCAGCTGATCGGCGGCCCGCAGGAAGGCGGCCGAAGCAGCCGCATCGAGATGGCAGAGGCTGGCCACCGCCTCCGGTGCCCCCTTGGCCGCCACGTGCCAGGCACCGGTCGCATCGCTCCAGAGCTGGGAGAACACCAGCAGATCACTAAGCAGGGGATATTCGCGATGCAGGGGCCAGTCGGGATGAAAGTGGTCGCTGTGATCGAGGTGCTCTGCGGCCAGGCGCTGGATCGCCAGGTCCATCGCATCCACTGGGTCATGGCGACTGGCCAGCAGCGCCAGCTCCAGCAGGCGGTGCCAGGGTTCTGCCAACACCTCGCCGGCATTCCAGAGATCGGCTTCTGGCCAGCGCAGCAGCCGCTGGACCGCCATGCGGTTTTCGGTGAGGGTGCCGGTTTTGTCGACGGCCAGCACCGTGGCACTGCCGAGGCTCTCCACGGCTGCGGGCCAGCGCACCAACACCCCAATCCGCGCCAGGCGCAGGGCTCCAAGGGCCAGGAACAGGGCCAGCACCACTGGGATCTCATTGGGCAGCACCGCCAGGGCCAGGGCCAGGGCCGCCAGCAGGGCCTGCAGCCATTGGCCCGTAAAACTGCCTTGAATCACGGCCAGCGCGGCGCATAGGCCGAGTGCCAGAAGCGTCAACCGCAGGGTGATTCGCCGGGTGTGGCGCTGCAGCCGTGTGGGTGGCGGCGTCACGGCCGCCAGGTTCTTGGCCATACGGCCGAGCTCCGTTGCTGCTGCCACGGCCACCACCTCCGCCCAGCCGCGACCGCTGGCCACCAGCGAGCCGGCCAGAACCGGTTCTCCCGCCTGCTGGCGCTGCACCGGCAGCGACTCGCCCGTGAGCAACGATTCATCGAGCCAGAGCCCCACGGCCTCCGTGAGCCGGGCATCGGCAGCCACCCGATCGCCCTCCTCCAGGCGCAACAGATCCCCCAGCAGCAGCTGATCAGGCGCCAGATCGAGATCGGCACCATCGCGGCGCACCCGGGCTCGTGGCGCCGAGAGTCGGGCCAGCTCGGCCAGGGCCCGGCGGCTGCGCCGCTGCTGAGCGGCATCCAGCAGGCTGATGCCCAGCACGAACACCAGCAGGATGGCGGCTTCCTGGGGCTCGCCGATCAGGCCGTAGAGCAGGGCGCAGGCCAGCAGCAGCAGGTTGGTTGGCTCCAGCAGCGGCAGCTTCAACCCCCAGATCATCGCCGGCAGGGAGAGGGGTACCCCACGAGGCTCACGGGGTGATTCTGGGCGTAGCGGCTTTGGCGGAGGCTTGGCACCAGAACAGCAGCCAGCAGGCGATACCGATGAACTTGAAACCCTCCTCGAACAGTTGCACCTGGTTGTAGTAACCCCTGTACAGGCTCTGGAGCTGGTCGATCAGCATCGACCCGCCCAGCAGCAGCACCGACACCAGGAAGGCGAGCCCACCGCTGCTGAGCACAAGGTCGCGGAAGCGGCTGAGGATCAGGATCGCGAACACGGCATAGGCCAGGTAGAGCACGTTCGCGCTGATGTAGCGATCGTGCAGTAGAAACATGTCATCGAGGCAGAGCAGCAGTGAAAAGAAGCCACCACTCAGCAGCAGCGCCCGCAAGCGCCCGCGGGCGAAGCTGAATCCGGCGAACAGGGCAATGGATGCCGCCGCCATCCAGAGCAGGTAGCCCAGGCTTGAGATCAGACCCACCCCCAATGGGTAATCGGCGGTCTGGGCGAGGTCGCGGATCACGAGCGCCGATTTGATGCCAGCGGCGGCGCTGAGGCCCAGGGCCGCTACGTACACCACGAGTGCAGGCAGCACGGCATAGAGCAGTAGCACGAACACGGGCAGGGATACAGCAGGTGGATCAGCCTAAGGGTTTGCGCATTGCCTCCCAGGCCCCTTTGGCGATGGCTCTCCGTCGTTGATTGGCAAGACGTGCATCCCAATTCGCCTTCAGCTCAGCACTTGAAGAAGGCGCTGCAACCGCCGTTGGTTTTTACTCGGGAAGGTTGCAAAAGATGCAATTGTGAACCGCGATCACTGGGTTGCTTTTTCTCTGTTTTGAGGCGTTGGAGTTCATTTGTGTTGGCAGGCGTATCATCACCACTCGGCAGACGATGAAGGGGCGTGAGGGCGCATCCTTCTACTCAGCAATTGGGCGTGCGAAAGACCCCACGCATCGCGATGGAATGGGCGGTTTTCCCGCTGCGGCAGTTGGCGGCCAGATTCATAGCGTTGATTAGGGCGACCATCTCTTCCATGACCCGCCCTCCGCTCTCCGCTACCCACCGGTGATCCCCCCTTTCTCCTTTGGCTTTGGCCGCGCTTCCCGTGGCCCCGCTGCCCAGGCCCCAGCTGAGGCCACCGTGCTGGTGCTCAATACGCTCCAGCCGCTGGCCGCCGCCCTTCAGGCCGGCCTTGCGGAGCTCACGGCCCCTGCGGCGGAGCAACTGGCCCTCCAGGTGGCCCGCTGCGGCTCGGCGCCAGTGTTCCGCGGTGATCCGGCTGCGGCGCGGCAGATCGATCGCAGCCTGCGTGGCGCCGGGCTCACCACCTCTCTCAACGAGCTGGCCCATCTGCCGGGAACGCCGGGAAGCCACTCCAAACCCTGAGCTCCTCGAGGCTCTGCACCCCTTCGCGGCGCTGGCCCTTGAGTTCCCAGGTGGGGTAGGCACGGATGCCGGCGGCGGCACAGCGCTCGCGGCCGGCATCATCTTTGTCGCATTCCACATAGGGCAGGGCGTTGCCGGCTTCCTGCCCGAAAAGATTTTTCTGCTTGAAGCAGGCCGGGCACCACCAGGCTCCATAGAAGAGGGCCCCTTCACGGCGTAGAAATTCCCCGAGCGCTTTCTGAGCGGCATTGGAGGGCGCGATCGCCTCCCCCAGCGTGGCAGTGCCAGTGGCGCTGCCAGCGGCGATGCCAGCCGTTGGCATCAGCCCGCTGATGCTGATGGCGGCGCCGACCAGCAGGGAAGGCAGGCGTGCCGGCGTGGCCATTGAGATGGTGCTGAAGTGAATCCTGAGGCTAGGGCCGCAGCGTTCGGCCTTCCGCCCTCTGGGGGGTGTGCCTTCTGCCGTCACGACTGAGACACTGGATGAACTCGTGACGCCGGCTCCACGGCCAGGATCCCCGTGCCATGAACCCCGTGCCATGAACCCCGTGCCATGACCCAACTGCCATGAGCGTCAACGGCTATCGCGACTATTTCAAGGTGCTTGGGGTCGAGCGGGGTGCTGACGCCGATGCAATCAAGCGCGCCTTCCGCAAACTGGCGCGTCAACACCACCCCGATGTGAACCCCGGCGACGAAAGCGCCGAGTCGAAGTTCAAGGAGATCAGTGAGGCCTACGAGGTGCTCTCCGATCCAGATAAACGCCGCCGCTACGAGCAGTTCGGCCAGTATTGGAACCAGGTTGGCGGTGGTGGCGGAGCTGGAGCCGGTGGCTTCGATGTCGACTTTGGCCGCTACGGCAACTTCGACGACTTCATCAACGACCTGCTGGGCCGCTTCGGCGGACCAGCGGGGGCAGCTGGCGGCCCCGGAGGCTTCGGCTTCGGCAGTGGTTTCCCGGGCGGTTTTGGCTCCGGTTTCAGCGCTGCGGGCCCCGGGGCAGCCAGGGCTGCCAACCTCGACGCCGAAGCCACGATCACGATCAGCTTTGCCGATGCCTTCCGGGGCTGCGACCGCACCCTCGCTGTGAACGAGGAGAGGGTGCAGGTGCGCATCCCGGCCGGGGTTCGCAGTGGTAGCCGGCTGCGCCTCAAGGGCAAGGGCAACCTGCAGCCGGGCACGGGCCGGCGCGGGGACCTCTACCTCAACCTGCAGTTGCAGTCCCATCCGGTGTGGGTTCTGGAGGGGGAACAGCTCAAGGCGGAGCTGCCGCTGAGCATTGATGAGCTGGCCCTCGGCGGCGAAGTGCGGGTGGTGACCCCTGATGGCGAAGCCACGGTGCAGATTCCGGCGGGCACGGCCCCGGGCCGCAGCCTGCGGCTCAAGGGCAAGGGTTGGCCTGGCAGGGCCGGACGGGGTGATCTGATCCTTACCGCCAGCCTGCGGCTGCCGGATCCCCTCAGCGAGCGGGAGCGTCAGCTGTTCGAGGAGCTGCGCCAGGCGCGCATCAGCGATCCCCGCAGCGAGTGGATGAAGGCAGCCCGCCTTTGAAGCCAGGGTGCAGATCCCTAGGATCTAATCAGTCAATATCGTTCCATGGAGCTCACCTACCGCCCCCGCCGGCTGCGTCGCACTCCGGCTCTACGGGCGATGGTGAGGGAGCACGGCCTCAGCCCATCCGATTTCATTTACCCCTTGTTCGTGCACGAAGGGGCAACCAATGAGCCGATCGGCGCCATGCCCGGTTGCCAGCGCTGGAGCCTCGATGGGCTGGTGCAGGAGGTGGGCCGCGCCTGGAACCTCGGCATCCGTTGTGTGGTGCTGTTCCCCAAGGTTTCCGATGGTCTCAAAACCGAGGATGGGGCCGAATGCTTCAACGAGCACGGCCTGATCCCCCGAGCCATCCGCCTCCTCAAGGAGGCCCATCCGCAGATGGCGGTGATGACCGACGTGGCACTCGATCCCTATTCCTGTGACGGTCACGATGGCATCGTGAGCCATGAGGGGGTGGTGCTCAACGACGAAACTGTGGCGATCCTCTGCCGTCAGGCCGTGGCACAGGCCCGGGCCGGTGCTGATCTGATCGGCCCCAGCGACATGATGGACGGCCGCGTTGGTGCCATCCGTGAAGCCCTCGATGAAGAGGGTTTCGAGCATGTGGCCATCATCAGCTACACCGCCAAGTACGCCTCCGCCTACTACGGCCCTTTCCGCGAGGCCCTCGATTCGGCACCGCGAGGGGCGACGGGCAAACCGATTCCCAGCGACAAAGCCACCTACCAGATGGATCCGGCCAACGGCCGCGAAGCGCTCACCGAAGCCCTGCTCGATGAGCAGGAGGGCGCCGACATCCTGATGGTCAAACCCGGCCTGGCTTACCTCGACATCATTCACCGCCTGCGCGGCGAAACCGAGCTGCCGATTGCTGCTTACAACGTCAGCGGCGAGTATGCGATGGTCAAGGCCGCCGCCGAAAAGGGTTGGCTCGACGAGCGGGCCGTGGTGCTCGAAACCCTGCTCTGCTTCAAGCGGGCCGGCGCCGACCTGATCCTCACCTACCACGCCTGCGACGCAGCCCAGTGGCTGCGGCAGGGCTGATGGTCGTCAGCCGTCTGGGGCACGTGGCCCTGCGCGTACGGGACATGGAGCGGGCCAAGGCCTTCTATCTCGCCCTGGGCTTGCAGCTCACCTGGGATGCCTCCGACTGGGCCTACCTGGAGTGGCCAGGAGGCGGCACCGGCATCGCCTTGCTGAGTGAAACCTACCGGGCCGCAGGCCCCCACTTCGCCTTCCATTTCCAGCAGCGCTCTGAAGTGGATGAGGTACGCGCCGGCCTGTTGGAGGCCGGCCACAGCTGCGGCCCGGTGCATGACCATCGCGACGGCACCGCAAGCTTCTACCTCCAGGATCCGGAGGGCAACTGGCTGGAGATGCTCTACGAACCCGCCGGCGGGATCCCCTCCAACCTGCCCGGCTGACCAAGTCCTCCAAGGGGCCTGCAGCCGGCCGCTGCTGCCGGCGCATTGCCCGAGAATGGTCTCAGCAATCCTCCCCAGCATGGCTTCGGCCGCCGTTGATCGTTTCGGCCACGTGGCGCTGTGGCCCGCCTTCGGCAGCGGTGAGCGGGGGTGAGTGATTTCGTTATCAATAGGCTCACCGAGGCTTCAGCTCCGCTAGTCCCCGCTACGGACCAGGGCGATGGAGCTGCCGCCATCGCCGCCGAAACCCTGGCCCTGCTGGAGTGGCCGCGGCTGGCGGCCCACCTGGCCAGCTTCGCCAGCACCGAAGCCGGAGCCCGCCACTGCCAGGCGCTGCCCCTGCCCGCCGATGTCGCCGCCAGTGAACTCCTGCTGGCGGAAACCGGTGAGTTACTGGGCCTCGATGGGGTGCTGGAGGGAGGCCTGAGCTTTCAGGGGGCGGTGGATATCGGCGCCACGGTGGCCCTCTGCGCCAAGGGC
>JAWOHV010000141.1:0-6144 GCA_046484965.1 Prochlorococcaceae cyanobacterium | reverse complement strand
ATCCGGCCCAGCAGCGCACCGCCCGCCAGGTGCTCGCCAAGGTGCTGCAGGAGCTGCTGCTGATGCTGCACCCGCTGATGCCCCACCTCAGCGAGGAGCTCTGGCATGGCCTCACGGGTGAGAGCGAGGCCACCTTCCTGGCCCTCCAACCCTGGCCGGAGCTGGATTCAGGGGCCCTCAACGACCAGCTGGAGGCCAGCTTTGCCGAGCTGATCGAGGCCATCCGGGTGGTGCGCAACCTGCGCGCCGTGGCGGGCCTCAAGCCGGCGCAGCCGGCGCCGGTGCAGTTCGTCACTGGCCGCGCTGAGCTGGCGGGGCTGCTCCAGGAGGCCACGGCCGAGATCACCGCCCTCACCCGCGCCGAGAGCGTGGCGGTGCTCAGCCCCGCCGAGGCCGAAGCGGCCAGCGGCCAGCGGGCGCTGGCGGGCGTGTGCGGTGAGCTGCAGGTGCTGCTGCCGCTCGAGGGTCTGGTGGATCTCGATGCCCTGCGGGGCCGGCTGGAAAAGGATCTGGCCAAGGCCGAAAAGGAGATCGCCGGCCTGGCCGGCCGCCTGGCCAACCCCAACTTCGCAGGCAAGGCCCCGGCGGCGGTGGTGGCCGAGTGCAAGGCCAACCTGGCGGAAGCGGAGGCCCAGGCGGAGCTGGCCCGGCGGCGCTTGGCCGAGCTGGGCTGAGCTCCTCAGCCGCAGGCCTTCCAGATCTGCACCAGGCCACTGGCGCGGATGGTCTGGTCGTGGCTGGCCAGGGGCAGGTCGTGCACGGCGGCGGTGGCCACGATCAGATGGTCGGCCGGATCGCCGTGAAACGTGCTGGGCAACGCCTCCACGGCGATCACCACCTCCGCATCCAGCGGCAGCAGCTGCACCACATCGGGCGCCGCCGCTTGCCGCAACCAGGCTGGGAACGGACGATTCAGGATCAGGCGGCCCTTGGCCTCCAGCATCTGGGCTTCCCAGAGACTCATGGCCGCCAGGCAGGTGTGGCCGGAGGCCGCCAGCTGATCGAGAGCCCGCCGCTCGCTGGCGTTGAGCCGCTCACTGCCCAGCAGCCACCACAGCCACACGTGTGTATCGAGCAGCACCCTCACTGCAGCGCCGAGAACTCCTGGGCAGCGAGCACCGAGTCCTCGGGTTGGGCGTTCAGCTCGCCTGAACCGCGCAAGGCTTGCCAGGGAGGTGTTCCGCCGGCGGCAGAGCCTGGCGGCGGGCTGAGCCGGGCGACCACCCGGCCGCGGCGGCGGATCCGCACCTCGTCGCCGCCGGCTTCCACCTGCCGGATCAACTCCAGACAGCGGGCGCGGAACTGGGTCACGGAAATGTCCATTTTGCCAGCTTAATGTCCATCAGGCTGGCGCGGCAACGGCTGGAGCTTGCTCACAGCAGCGAAGGCTGGAGCCCTCCTCGCCCCGCTCCTCGGCCACCAACTGGCCCCCCGAAAGGGGGTGTCGGCAGAGGCGACCGTCGCCTTAGGACAAGTGGAGCCGATCTGGTGATGACCATGGTTATCCAACGCCCCTACTCTGCCCAGGCCCCAGGCCCTTGGCCGATGGGCAAAATGGACACGCCGATCCACAATGCAGCGCGGCTGCGTGCTGCGAGCCTCAATGGCTGGCTGAACAGGCTGGGCATCGCCAACCCCATACCTGAGGAGATTGTCGATGTGGCCCATCGGCACCAGAACATAGCCTGAAATGGCAGCCGAGTCCCAGGGCCCAGGTGGCCAGGTCAGTCACTCTGGAGGAGACCAGGCTCCGCCATTCGCGGCAGATGGGTTCCGTCGAGCGAGATCCAAGGCAGCATCCCATGCAACAGCGCCACCTGCTGGCGCGCTTGTGCGGATTCGCCTCCTGCGGGCTTACGGATGAAGATGCAAGCGCTCAAGCCAGTCGATCATTATTGACTATTCAGTGAATCAGGCTGGCACTATTCCGCAGCGCATGCCCTTGAGAACCGCTTGTAGGCGATTGTGCACGTCAAGGGTCTGCAGCAGTCTTTTGCTATAGGTTCGTGCGGTCTCCGGGGTGAGCTTCAGCCGTGTTGCGATTTCCACATCGCTTAACCCTTCAGCCAGCAGGTTGAGCACCTCGGCTTCCTTGTTGGTGAGTCTCGGGCAGTTTAAATACTCTGATTTGGCGGATCGAAAATGGGGGCTTCTGTAGCTGTGACCAGCCAGAACCGCTGTGACGGCTGCATGCAATGGCGTGCATTCATTGATGAAGTCTGTTTCTGCAACCACGGCATGAAGCCAGGGGGCGTTCATGTGCTGGATGGGAATTGTGTTTCCCAGGGTCAGCAGCACTGTTTTGTGCCGCTTGTTGAACTCATAGGCTTTTCTGGCCAGCTCGAACCCGTTGCCGGATTCGAGATAGTCGGTGCAAAACAGCAGTGCAGAGGTACCGTTTCGGTTCGATAGATAGTTCAGGCAGTCCACTTCCGTGGTAACGGCACACCCGATCTCTCTGAGGCCATCACTGAGTAGGTCCTTGATGGCACTCAGAAGAATTCGGCCTTTCATTGCCAGCGCAATACTTCCCGGAAGCTGAAGTTTGGGAAGCCAGGATTCTGGATCCTTGAATCTGGTTCTTTGAGTTTCAAGGCAGGCCTGTTTCGGCATGTCAGAGTTGCCAATGTTTTTAGTGCGCATTGAAAAGCGGCCTCCTCGGTTGAGGAAAAATTGACACTTCGGGTGCGCGGTTTGCTTGAAACGAGTCGTAGAGTGACTGCAAAGAGGCGTTTTTTTGCCTTTTGCGGGTCACTTTTGATGCCGTTCTGCTGAAGCGCAGCTTGTCCTCAGGCTTTCTAGGGCGTCCCGCTGTCCAACATCTTGGGACTATGGAGACCCTAGGAGCAATTGCTAGGAGTGCTGGGGCTTGGCGCTCTTAGCTGCATTGCTGCGGGAAGGCTGCACATTTGTGATATTGCTCCTTGGCCCGTCCAATCTGGGCGGCAGCGCAGGCAGGATGCGGGAGCCGCCCTGGGCGGGAGCTCAACCCATGAGGGCCATCTCTAAGGGGGCTACCGCTGCGTCATCCAGCAGCTCAACTGCCGGCGTGAAGATATAGCCCTCGCCGTACACGTTGCGGATCAGCTCGGCACCTTTGCGTTCGTTGCCAAATTTGCGGCGTAGGCCATGCACCGAGCGTGCCAGGCTCATATCGCTGACGCCCTCGCGCTTCCAGACCTGCTCAATCAGAGCGGCCTTGCTGATCAGTTCGCGCGGTTGGCTGCAGAAGCAGCTGAGCATCCGCCGCTGTAATGGCGTGAGGGCCATGAGCTGTCCAGCTTCCCAGAGGAGGCCGGGCTTGGTGAACCGGTAGGGGCCGAACTGGTAGGAGGCCATTGTGCACGTACGGATTGACTCGACCCTAGGGGCATCGGTTCAGGGGTGATCCCCCTGGCTTTATTCGCTGCATCCTTGCGGGATTGCTGCACGTTTTTGATAATTCGCCATTGCAAATCGTTTTCCATGACCTGCGCGCAGCTCACGCCATCGGAGATCTCAATGGAGCTGCGGTTGGATGAACGATGATCGTGATCTGGGCCCGTTGGACGGGTTGGGGCATGGCTCTGATCTCGGCCTGAACGGCCTGGACCGATCCATCCCGCCCCTTGAGCCGCAGGGTTCGGCGGTCCGTCCTTGGCGATCCCGCCAGGGCGGCCCGCGCATCGGCGCCGAGTTCCTCCTCCGCCTCCGGGGCGAACATGGAGCTCGCGACCCCCACGATCGAGGCTGGATCGAAGCCGACCAGGGCGCTGAACGTCTGGTTGGCCATCACCACCCTGAGCTGCCCATCCAGCACGGCCACCCCGATGCTGCGGGCGTCGAAGACCGATTCAAAGGTGGCTGAGAGCTCGCTGGCGCGCTGCTCCAGCGCCCGCAGCTCCGTCACATTGGCCAGGGTGGCCACCACCGTTGGCTGGCTGCTGTCGCTCACCACCCGGGCCGTTTCCAGCACCCAGATCTGGTGCCCATCCCGGGTGTTGAGGCGGTAGCGCACCGACCAATGCCCCTGCTCCGGGGCGCGGGCGGCCGCCACCCGCTCGCGATCGGCCGGATCGATGGCCTCCGCCAGCAGGGCAGGCCGATCGCAGAGTTCGGCCGGGGTCCACCCAGTGAGCACCTGGATGCGCTTACTCACGTAGAGGAGGTGCTGCATGGCGCGATCCCACTTCCACACCGCCTGATCGAGGGCGTCGGTGAGGCTGGCGAACTCATCGAGGGCGTCCTCGGCCGTCCGGCGCAGAGCCACCAGTTCGCTCACATCCGTGAGCGTCACGATCGCGCCGCGCCGGCGGCCGTCACGCTCGAGATAGGGCTGCACCTGCACGAGATAGGCCACCTCTTCGCTGCCGGTTTCGAGGCTGCGGCGGGGCTCACCGCCCACGACGGCCCGCAGCGCCTCCGCCAGCCCCGGCAGCGGCACCGTGGTGGGCACCCCCAGCAGGGGCTGGCCGATATCGCCCTCCATCAGGCCGAACACCCGCACGGCCAGGGGGGAGAAGCGACTGACGCGCAGCTGGGGATCGACGATCACCATCCCCTGGCTGAGCGAGGACTGGATGTTCTCCAGATCGTCGTTGAGTTGTTCGAGCGCCACGCCGCGGGCGCGCAGCTGCTCGTTGAGGGTTCCAAGCTCGTCGTTGGTGGCCTGCAGCTCCTCGTTGGAGGCCTCCAGCTCCTCGTTCGACGACTGCAGCTCTTCCGAGGAAGCCTGCAGCTCCTCCGACGTTGCCTCCAGAGCCTCGTTGGCCTGCTCGAGTTCGGCCAGGAAGCGTCGCAGCGAGTCCTGGCTGCTGAGCAGTTCCCTCTCCAGCCGTTCGATCTCCCGATCGAAGGCCGCATCCCGCGCCGTGCTGGGCGACCCCGGCGGGGGGCTCGCCGCTTCCGCCGCCGGGGCGAAGCTGAGCACGGTGAAGGCACGGTTGCTCACCTGGATCGAGCGGGCCTCCAGCCGCACGAAGCAGTTGGAAGTCGCCAGCTTCAGCGGCTGAGTGCCAACGGCGATGCCATCGGCCCGGGCCAGCAGGAACAGGGCCCTGGCCTCCGATTGCAGTTCGGGCAGCAGGAAGGCCAGGGCGGCCGCGCGCATGCGCCCCTCGGGCAGGCGGCAGTAGGGGGTGACATCGCCGATCACCTCCACCAGATCGTGGCTTTCATCGAGCACCAGGGCCGGGGGGCAGATGGCGCGGACCAGGGCCTCGAGCAGGGCCATGTGCTGCTCGGGCACGGTCTCGCGCAACACGGCGATCGCTCGGGCCGGGCTGAACGGCAGGCTCTGGCGCGCCTGGGTGATCGCCTGGGGGGAGCGCTGGCGCGTCTCCCCCTCGCTGCTGCGCCGGAAGAGGCGGTGGTCGGCATTGGCGACGGCGAAGCCCTCGGTGCCGCCGCCCAGCGACTCCGAACTGCCCAGGAACAGCAGGCCGCCGGGCCGGAGGCCGAAACGGAACAGGTTCAGCACCCGCTCCTGCATCGGCGGGGTGAAGTAGATCAGCGTGTTACGGCAGGAGATCAGATCGAGGTTCGGGAAGGGCGGATCAGCGCCCAGGTCGTGGCGGGCAAACACGGCGCAGTTGCGCAGCGCTTCGCAGATTTCGATCTCCTCGCCATGCTCGATCACGAAGCGGCTGCGGCGATCGGCGCAGATCCCACTGGCGGCCGCCAGCGGATAGATCCCGCGGCGGCCGATCATGAGGCTCGGCTCGTCGAGATCCGTGCCGAAGATCTTCAGATGCGTCGCCAGGTTGGCCGGATGGCCGAGCACCTCGCTGACGACCATGGCGATCGAATACACCTCCTTGCCCGTGGCGCAGCCGGGCACCCAAACCCGCAGGCGTTCGCCGCCGCCGCGCTGCTCCACATAGTCCCGCAGCAGCTCGCGCAGGGCATCGAAAGCCTCCGGATCACGGAAGAACTCGGTGACGGTGACCAGCAGGTTCTGCACCAGCGCCTGGGCCTCCTCCGGCTCGGCCGCCAGCAGGGGCAGGTAGGCCTCCAGGCTGTCGACCTGGCGGATCGCCAGTCGACGCTGCAGCTGGTGGCACGGTTGGTTATCGATGAGCATGTAGCCTCCAACACGTAAGCTTCCAACGTCAACTGGTCTGCTCATATCTTCACCAATTTTAGACTTTAATCAAAGAAATTCAC
>JAWOHV010000021.1:0-2659 GCA_046484965.1 Prochlorococcaceae cyanobacterium | reverse complement strand
CCTGGGCAGCGAGAGCTTCTACGCCATGGTCACGCTGACGCCGGTGGCATCGAGCTCCTCACGCACAATCGCCGAAACTTTTCGCAGCACCCGCCAGAGCAGGGGCAGGTAGGCGTAGACGCCGGAGGCCACCCGACGGATAAAACCTCCCCGCAGCAGCAAGCGGTGGGAGACGATGTCCGCATCGGCCGGATCGTCCCGGAGCGTCACCAGCAGCAGGCGGGAGACGCGCATTCGAGCCAGCCGAAACCAGGGAGGCCGGACCCTATCACCGCCAGCGGGAGCAGGCCGGCTCAACAAGCGCCACAAGAGCGCCAGCTGGGCCCGCGGAGCCCCTTTTCAAACGTGATACGGCTGCTAACGTCGGCCCGAATTCCAGGCTGTCCAGAGCTTGTCTCAGCCCCACCGCCACCTGGCGGCGGCAGCTCAGCCAGGCACTGTGAGTTCACCAGCCGGCTGCAACTTCGGGGACCGAGCCAGCACCATGACCACCACCAGCGAACCTGCAGGAGCCCAGGAGCACCTGAGCCCCACCAGTGAAATCAGCGATCAACTGATTGGCATTGATGATGTTCAAAAAGCCCTCAACCGTTCGCGGGCTTCGGTCTATCGCTATACAAACACCGATCCCCGCAACCTCAATCCCGCCTTCAATCCCCGCAAGCTGAACCCGGAGTACCGCAGCGACCAGAAAGAAGCGCTGCTCTTCCACCCCAATGAGGTGGCCCGCTTCGCCCGCGATGTGCTGCGGATCAAGGAGGTCACCGTGGAGGTGCTCAACTCCCCTTCCACCGCCACCCAGCTGCTGCTTACCTCGATCCTCGATGAGCTGCGCCTGATCCGCTCCCACCTCAATATCGAAGCGCCCCAGCCCACCGACCTTGCCAGCCGCCGCGAACAGAACGAGCAAAAAGTCGCCTGATCCCCTTACCCTGATCAAAGGGGCCAGTCCCTTCTTTACCTGTTGCTCCGTGGTGCGGTTACAGCCCACCACCGTTTATGGACCCTGACCGACAAATCGGTTCCTCCGCCAGCGCGATCTCCTCCGCTGCCCAGCTGGCAGCGGTGCTCCCCACGGAGCTGATCGCCGAAAGCGAGGAGGAGCCAGACAGTCCGACAGCCGATCGCACTGCGCTCGGCTCCAGCACGACATCGTCCCTGCCAGCAGATCTGATCGGCCCCCTGCTCGGCAGCCTGATTGCCTTGTTAGCGATCACCCTGCCGCTGCTTACGGTGCTATCCGATCGCCGACCGGGGCCCAATCAGGTCGAGATCCTGTTGCCGGCCAGCCTCAGCGATCGATCAGGCCAGCCCTGAAGGCCCCAACTTGCAGGGTGCTCCTGAGGCCGTGTCCTTGAGGCAGTGCCCCTCAGGCAGCGCGCTGCAGCAGGAAGCCCTGAACATCGAGGGCCTGGAACACCGGCGCCGGATCAAGGAAACCGGCCGCGTTGACAAGGGCCGTGAGGCGGGCGTCACCGATTGGATGCAGGCCCCGCGTCATGGCATCGAGATCGCTGGCCGGCTCCTTGAGGCCACTGGCGCGTTGGAACCCCAGCCAGGCGGCATCGATCTGGCTCTGCAAAGGGGAGTGGGAGGGGCGCATCAGATCCACCAGCACCAGCTGGCCGCCGGGCTTGAGGCTGCGGGCCAGGGAGGTGAGAAAGGCCAGCTTGGTGCCGTCATCCGCCAGCGATTGCAGCACCAGCACGGAGAGGGCCCCGGCAAAGCGAGCCTCGGCCGCGAGTTCCTCAACCGTGCTCTGCTGCCAGCTCACCGCCAGGGGGCTGCCGCTGGCCTCCAGCCGCTGGCGGGCCACAGAGAGCATGGTGGCGGATGGATCGATCGCGGTGACCTGCCAATCGGGCCGCTGGGCAGCCGCTTCCAGCAGTTCCGCGCCGGTTCCGCAGCCGGCAATCAGCACATCGGCTCCAGGCTGGCTGGCCAGCGGCGAGGCCGCCAGCAGGGCCACCGAAAGGCGAGCAAGGCTGGCGTAGCCGGGGATCAACTGCTGCACGACCAGGTCGAAATCAACAGCCACGCCTTCCCCACCGAGTGATCCGATCGTAGGCAGCTCTGCCGTAAAGGGCTGCCTGGCGGGGACTGCCGGAGGCGGGTGTGGGGACCGTCTGCCTGTAAGTTGGACGGCGCCAGCACCCCCGCTACGACCGTGCCCACCATCCGTTTTGAACAGGAAGGCCAGCAGGTCGGATGCATTGAAGGCGCCAATCTGCGCAAAGCAGCCCTCGACGCGGGTATCAACCCCTACCAGGGCCTCAACAATCTCAACAATTGCGGTGGCTTAGGCCAGTGCGGCACCTGCGTCATGGAGGTGCTCGAGGGCATGCAGAACCTCTCCCCCCGCAGCGATGTCGAGCAGGTCTACCTGGCCGACCGTCCTGCCAACTACCGGCATCTGCCAACGCTTGGGGCGACTGCCTACCCAACGCGGGCAGTTTATCCAAGCGTTGGCAGAACAAATAGCGGCTGATTTCAGTCGCCAGGAAGACGATGTGACAGTGTTGGTAGCGGCTTAGGCGCAGTAGCCTAGCTATGACAAGAGAGGGGTCCTTATGGCCAAGATACTTATTGCGGAAGATGAAAAAGATATTCGTGAGTTGGTGACGTTTACTCTGCGTGGCTTGGGCAAGTACGAGGTGGT
>JAWOHV010000280.1:0-17372 GCA_046484965.1 Prochlorococcaceae cyanobacterium | reverse complement strand
CGCCGACTACTGGGGCAAAGCGATCCGCATGGCGCCCAACAACTACATCGAGGCCCAGAACTGGCTCAAAACCAGCGGCCGCGGCAGCGTCGACGTGTATTTCTGAGCCCGTTCAAGGCCGATCATCGGCCGGATTCACCCCCAGCGCCGCCACCAGGGCCTCCGCCACGGTGGCGGCCTCCAGCAGCTGCAGTTCGAGCCCGGCGGCCGCCTTGGCCAGGCCGCTGCCCTTCGGCACCACCGCCCGGCTGAAGCCCAGGCGCGCCGCCTCCTGCAGCCGCAGCTCCAGCTGCCCCACGGGCCGCAGCTGGCCGCCCAGCCCCAGCTCCCCCACCAGCACCGTGCCAGGCGGCAGGATCAGGTCGCGGTAGCTGGCCACCACGGCGGCAGCCACGCCGAGATCCGCCGCCGGCTCCTCCACCTCAAGGCCGCCGGCCACCGCCAGGTAGCAATCGAAGCGCGAGAGGGGCAGGCCGAGGTGCTTCTCCAGCACCGCCAGGATCTGGTGCAGGCGGTTCACGGCGATGCCGGTGGCGCTGCGGCGCGGGCTGGCGTAGCTAGTGGTGCTCACCAGGGCCTGCAGCTCCACCACCAGGGGCCGGGTGCCCTCACAGGCCACGATCGTGGCTGTGCCGGCACTCGGCTCGCCGCTGCCCAGAAACAGCTCGCTGGGGTTGGTCACCTCCGCCAGGCCGCGATCGCGCATCTCGAACACCCCCAGCTCATGGGTGGCGCCGAAGCGGTTCTTCACCGCCCGCAGCAGCCGGTGGCTGGCAAAGCGATCGCCCTCGAAGGTGAGCACCGCATCCACCAGATGCTCCAGCACCTTGGGTCCGGCGAGCACGCCCTCTTTGGTCACGTGGCCCACCAGCAGCAGGGCCGTGTCCTGGCGCTTGGCGATGCGGGCCAGGGCGGCGGCGCACTCGCGCACCTGGGCCACCGAGCCCGGGGCGCTGGCCAGCTCGGCGTCGTGCAGGGCCTGGATGCTGTCGATGATCGCCACCGCCGGCCGCAGGGCCTCCAGCTCCTGCAGCACCAGCTCCAGGTCGGTTTCGGCCAGCAGCTGGAACGAGCCGGCCCCAGCCGCGCTGACCTCCTGCCGGGCCCGGCCGCTGGCCGCAGCCTCACTGAGCCGCCGCCAGCGCAGTTTCACCTGCTGGGCCGACTCCTCAGCGCTCACATAGAGCACCGACGTGCGGCCGGCCATCGCCTCGGCGCTCTGCAGCAACAACGTGCTCTTGCCAATGCCCGGGTCGCCACCCACGAGCACCAGCGAACCCGGCACCAGGCCTCCCCCCAGCACCCGGTCCAGCTCGCCGTAGCCACTGGCGAGGCGCTGCAGCGGCCGCTCGCCCACCGTCTGGATCGGCTGGGAATGGCGGGCGCGGCCAGGTTCAGCGGCTGAGCCGGCCCCGGCTGCGCCCGCCCCGGCTGCGGCGGCTGCGGCGGCTGGCGGCCGGCGGCGGCGCGTGTCGGTTGCGCTGCTGGTCTGCTCCACAAGGGTGTTCCAGCTGCCGCAGGCGGAGCAGCGGCCAAAGAACTGACGCGACTGGGCGCCGCAGCTCTGGCAGACGTAGGTGGTGGTGGATCGGGGCAAGAAGGAGTATGAAGAATGCTGGCTTTCGGTGAACCTGTGGGCTTTCAAGCCACTTCAGTAGGCCGAACCACTTAATCGCCTCCCGGTTGCTCGCCGCAATGACGGCCTCCCCCCCCACCACCACCAACGGCCCCTCCAGTCAAGGGCCTGCCAGCAATGGCAAGGAAACGATCCTCGTGGTCGACGACGAGGCGAGCATCCGCCGCATCCTCGAGACGCGGCTGTCGATGATCGGCTACAACGTGGTTACAGCCAGTGACGGGGTCGAAGCCCTGGAGCTGTTCAAAACGAGCCAGCCCGACCTGGTGGTGCTCGACGTGATGATGCCCAAGCTCGATGGCTACGGCGTCTGCCAGGAGCTGCGCAAGGACTCCGACGTGCCGATCGTGATGCTCACCGCCCTGGGCGATGTGGCCGACCGGATCACGGGCCTGGAGCTGGGCGCCGACGACTACGTGGTGAAACCCTTCAGCCCCAAGGAGCTGGAGGCCCGCATCCGCTGCGTGCTGCGGCGGGTGGAGAAGGAGGCCGTGGCCGGCATCCCCAACTCCGGCTTGATCTGCGTGGGCGAGCTGCGCATCGACACCAACAAGCGCCAGGTGTTCCGTGGCGACGAGCGGATCCGGCTCACGGGCATGGAATTCAGCCTGCTGGAGCTGCTGGTGAGCCGCTCGGGCGAACCCTTCAGCCGCGGCGAGATCATCAAGGAGGTGTGGGGCTACACGCCTGAGCGGCATGTGGACACCCGTGTGGTGGATGTCCACATCTCCCGGCTGCGTTCCAAACTGGAGGACGATCCCGCCAACCCCGAGCTGATCCTCACCGCTCGCGGCACCGGCTATCTGTTCCAGCGCATCGTCGAATCCGTTGCCACCGAAGGAGCCTGAGTTGTCTGGCCGCAGTGCCCGGCGAGCCAAGCCCAATCGGGCGATCCGCCGCCTGGTGATCTGGTATCGCCGCAACGCGGCGGTGACCAGCCTGGTGGACACGGCCACTTCCGCAGCCAGCTCGGCCGGCAATGTGGCCGGCAACGTGGTCTCCGGGGCCGGCAGCATGGCTGGCACGGTGCTGCAGCCCCTGATGTTCGACCCGCTGCGGCGCCTGCAGGGCGGCGGAACGCTCGACGAGGCGCCGATCCGCGACGCCGACCGGCTCTGGGTGGCCGTGGATGGCATGGGCGGCGACCATGCCCCCGGTCCGATCCTCGAGGGCTGCCTGCGGGCCGTGGAGCGGCTGCCGCTGCGGGTACGCTTCGTGGCCGAAGCCAAGCCTCTGCAGGCTGCCGTGGCGGCCATGGGGCTCCAGGAGGAGCTCAACGAGGCGATCGCGCGCGGCCTGATCGATCTCGTGTCCAGCGGCCCCTCGGTGGGCATGGATGAGGAGGCCACGGTGGTGCGCAAGAAGCGCGACGCCAGCATCAACATGGCCATGGACCTGGTCAAGCAGCGCCTGGCCACCGCCGTTTATTCAGCCGGCAACTCCGGCGCCGTGATGGCCTCGGCAATCTTCCGGCTGGGGCGGCTCAAGGGCATCGACCGGCCGGCGATCGGCGCCCTCTTCCCCACCAAGGATCCGGCCAGGCAGGTGCTGGTGCTCGATGTGGGCGCCAACATGGATTGCAAGCCGGCCTACCTGCACCAGTGGGCCCTGCTGGGGAACATCTACAGCCGCGATGTGCTGCAGGTGGCGCGGCCCCGGATCGGGCTGGTGAACATCGGCGAAGAGGAGTGCAAGGGCAATGAGCTCTGCCTGCGCACCTACCCGCTGCTGGCGGAGGAAAGCCGCTTCGTGTTCGCCGGCAACTGCGAGGGCCGCGACATCCTCTCCGGCGCCTTCGATGTGGTGGTGTGCGACGGCTTCACCGGCAACGTGCTGCTCAAGTTTCTTGAGAGCGTGGGCAGCGTGCTGCTCGATGTGATCAAGGTGGAGCTGCCCCGCGGCCGCCGCGGCAAGGTGGGCTCGGCCTTCCTGATCAACAACCTGCGCCGGATCAAAAAGCGCCTCGACCATGCCGAGCACGGCGGCGCCCTGTTGCTGGGCGTCAACGGGGTGTGCGTGATCGGCCATGGCAGCAGCAAGGCCCTGGCGGTGATGAGCGCCCTGCGCCTGGCCCACTCGGCCGCCAGCCACCGTGTCATGGACGACCTGCATGCCCTCAGCGGCGAGGCAGCCGCTCCGGCCGCCTGTGATTGACTGAGCCCAACTGTGGCCGGTTCCCGGTGTCGCTCAGCGCAGGCATGGCTCTGGTGGGCTGCGGCAGTGCCGTGCCGGCAGCCAGCATCAGCAACCAGCTGCTGAGCGAGCGGGTCGACACCAGCGATGCCTGGATCCGCAGCCGTACCGGCATCGGCGCCCGCCGCGTGGCAGGCCCCGACGAATCGCTCACGTGCCTGGCCACCCGTGCCGCCCAGGCCGCCCTCGCCCACGCCGGCTGGGCCCCCGCAGACCTCGACCTGATCCTGCTGGCCACCTCCAGCCCCGACGATCTCTTCGGCACGGCACCGCGGGTGCAGGGGGCGCTGGGGGCAACCAATGCCGTGGCCTTCGACCTCACCGCCGCCTGCAGCGGCTTCCTCTTCGCCCTGATCACCGCCGGCCAGTACCTGCGCAGCGGCGCCATGCGCCGCGCCGTTGTGATCGGCGCCGACCAGCTCAGCCGCTGGGTCGACTGGGACGACCGCAGCACCTGCGTGCTCTTCGGCGATGGCGCCGCCGCCGTGGCCGTGGAGGCCTGCTCCGAGGCCGAAACCGGCCTGCTGGGGTTCCGGATGCGCTCCGACGGCAGCCGCAACGGCTGCCTCACCCTGGCCCAGACCGATCAGCACCAAGCCCTGATCGGCGGCCTCACGGCCCAGAAGGGTGGCTTCGCGCCGATCCAGATGAACGGCCAGGAGGTGTACAAGTTCGCCGTGCGCGAGGTGCCGGCGATCCTCAGCGAGCTGCTCGAGGCCAGCGGCACCGAGCCGCAGCAGCTGGACTGGTTGCTGCTGCACCAGGCCAACCAGCGCATCCTCGATGCGGTGGCCGACCGCTTTGCCGTGCCCCATGGGCGGGTGCTCAGCAACCTGGCCCACTACGGCAACACCTCGGCGGCCACGATCCCGCTGATGCTGGATGAGGCCGTCAAGGACGGCCGCATTCAGCCGGGGCACCTGCTGGCCAGCAGCGGCTTCGGTGCCGGGCTCAGCTGGGGGGCGGCCCTGCTGCGCTGGGGCGGCCCCGCCACTTCGCCGTAGCTCAGCCCTAGCCGTAATCTCCTGGCCAGCTGCAGCAAGGCGCGTGATGGGTATTGCCTGGGTGTTTCCTGGCCAGGGCTCGCAGAAGCTGGGCATGGCAGCCGCCGTGCTGGAGCTGGCCGGAGCCCGCGAGCGCTTCGCAGCCGCCTCGCAGCTGCTCGGCCGCGACCTGCTGGCCATCTGCGAGGGGGAGGGCCTGGAGGCCGCCGGCGACCCCAGCGACCTCAATGACACCCGCAACACCCAGCCGGCCCTGTTTGTGATCGAGAGCCTGCTGGTGGATGGGCTGCGGGCCCAGGGGCGCCAGGCCGACCTGGTGGCCGGCCACAGCCTCGGCGAACTGGTGGCCCTCTATGCCGCCGGCGTTTTTGATCTGGACACAGGCCTGCAGCTGATCAAAACCCGCAGCGAGCTGATGGCCGCTGCCGGTGGCGGCGCCATGACCGCGGTGATGGGCTTCGATCGGGCCGAACTGGAAGCCCTGGTGGCCGCCAGCGAGGGCGTGGTGATCGCCAACGACAACAGCAGCTCCCAGGTGGTGCTCTCCGGCAGCCCCGCGGCGGTGGCGAAGCTGAGCAGCAGCCTCAGCTGCAAGCGCGCCATCCCCCTGGCCGTCAGCGGCGCCTTCCATTCCCCGTTCATGGCCGAGGCGGCCGCCGCCTTCGCCGCCGCCCTGGAGGCGGTGCCCTTCGCCGATGCCAGCATCCCGGTGCTCAGCAACACCGACCCCACTCCGGAAAGCAGCGGCGCAACCCTCAAGCAGCGGCTGCGCGAGCAGATGACCACCGGCGTGCGCTGGCGGGAAACGATGGCTCAGCTCGCCGCCAGCGGCATCAGCACCGCCGTGGAGATCGGCCCGGGCAACGTGCTCAGCGGCCTGATCAAGCGCAGCTGCGAGGGCATCAGCACCGCCCAGATCGCCAGCGCCGCCGACCTGGGGCTGTGAGCGGCCAAATCAGGCCGGCCCTGATCAGCACCCCCAGGCCCAGCCTCACCTACCGGCTGATCAGCTACCTGCTGGTGTTCCCGATTTTCAGGCTGCTGTTTCGGGGCCGCACCGCCGGCAACAACCACGTGCCCCTGGAGGGGGCGATGGTCGTGGTGGCCAACCACGGCTCCCACCTGGATCCACCCCTGCTCGGCCATGCCCTCGGCCGCCCGGTGGCCTTCATGGCCAAGGCCGAGCTCTTCGGCGTGCCGCTGCTGGGCCCGATCATCCGCGCCTGTGGCGCCTACCCGGTGAGCCGCGGCGCCAGCGACCGCGAGGCGATCCGTACCGCCACCGAAAGGCTGCAGCAGGGCTGGGCCACCGGCGTGTTCATCGACGGCACCCGCCAGGAGAATGGCCGCGTCAACGATCCCCAGGCCGGTGCGGCCCTGCTGGCGGCCCGCGCCGGCGTGCCGCTGCTGCCGGTGGCGATCATCAACAGCCACCGGGCCTTCGGCCCCCAGCAGCGCTGGCCGCGGCTGCTGCCGATCCACATCCGCATCGGCACCCCGATCCCGCCACCGGCCTCTAAACGGCGAGCCGACCTGGACGCCGCCAGCCGCGCCGCCCAGGAGCAGATCAACGCCCTGCTGGATCAGGGCCTGATCCGCGGCCGAGGCCTGCCCCCATCTGCGGTCCGAACCGCTCTGCCGCCCAGGTCCTGAGGTCGCGGCCGGTCAGCACCCAGAGGGCCGCCCGCAGCCCATCACCCCAGATCTTGCGGCGTCCCTCGCTGATGCACTGGTCGCCGCAGGGCACGGCAACGGGGCTGAGGTGGATGCCGCGGCTGCCGGCCACCAGACGGCCGATCAGCAGAGCCCGCGGCATGTGGTCGCTGCTGGTCACCAGCAGCACGTGGCGCACGCGGGCCTGGCGCAGCTCATCCACCAGCGACGTGAAGTTGCTGAGCGTGTCGTGGGCGCGGTAATCGAGCTGCACCTGGCCCGGCGGCAGGCCGGCGCGCTCCTGGAAGAGCCAGTGGGCGTATTCGGGGTTGGTGCCGCCGCTCACCACCACCGGCAGCCCCTGGCGGCGGGCCAGCCGCGCCGCTTCGTCCTCGCGGGCCGCATCGCCGCCGAGCACCAGGATCAGCTGGGCTGGCGGCGGCGCTGGCCAGAAGGCCCCCCGCGAGAGCCAGGCCAGGGGCAGCAGCCCCGCCAGCAGCAGCCCAACCAGCCAGCGGCGGGGCCTGCGACCTTGACGGCGGCGTTGGGGTGGCCGCCGCCGCGGCGGGCGCGGGCTGGCCGGGGCGGGCGGACGGGGGCGTGACGGCGAACTCACCATCAACGCGGATCCACCGGGCTGGTGGGATACAGGGGCAGCACCGGCTGCCAGGGGGCGGCCAGGCCAGCGGCCGCCCTGGCCTGGCTGATCGCCAGCAGCTCGCCCACGTCGTGGGGCAGCAGAACCTGGGCCGGCAAGCGGCCAGCAGCCGGCAGCGCCTCCGGCCCGCTGAACAGCCGCGGCTGCTCCAGTTCGGCCACCCCGCCGGGCTCGAGCCGGTCGGGGGCGTAGCGGCCCGCCACCACGCCCCGCCGCGGCAACTCCTGCAGCAACCAGAAGGGTTCGCCCGGCTGTCCGGCGCCGCCAGCAGGCTGTCCTTTCCCGCCAGCAGGCACCGCCGCGGCCGCCAGCAGGCGCCGCGCGATCAGCAGGAAACTGCTCACCCCATCGAGGGGCAGCTGCAGCTGCTGGGCCAGGGTGCGGGCAAACACCACCGTCAAACGGGTGCCGGTGAAGCCCCCCGGTCCGGTGGCCACTGCCAGCCGTCCCAGGGAAGGCCAGTCGGCCGCTGGCAGCAGCTCCTCCACGCAGCCGAGCAGGCTGTTGGACAGGCCCCGGCCCTCTGGGAAGGCCTGCAGCCGCGGCGGCTCGCTGCCCCCGAGGCGCTGCAGCCCCACCCCCAGCACCTCGCTGCTGCTGTGCAGGGCCAGCAGCCAGGGGGAGGCGGCGCTGCTCATCGGGGCAGGGGCTGATCCGGCCGCAGCCGCAGCCAGCGACCCTGCTCCCGCTGAAAACTGCCGCAAGCGCGCACGTCCCACTCCACGCCCACACCGCCGGCGGGGAGATCGCACACCTGCACGTGGATGCGGGGCTGGTGGGGGCTGAAATCGGGCGCCGGCTGGAGATGGGCCACGCCGTGCTGGCGCTCCACTGCGTGGTAGGCCTGGCAGCGGTCGACCCAATGGCAGTCCACGCAGATGCACACGCCAGGGCTACCAGGGCATGGTCCCATTCTGGGGGCAGCAGGCAAGACCCCCATCGCCCCCTGCCAGGCCGCTGCCCTGCTGCGGCAAGCCCTGGCGCCGCGGCGCTGGCCGCTGCCAGCGCACGCCTTCCCCGCCGGCACGGCCCTGGTGGGCGGCGCCGTGCGCGACGGGCTGCTCGGGCGGCTGGGGGAACGGCCCGACCTCGACCTGGTGGTGCCTGGGGACGCGATCGAGCTCTGCCGACGGCTCAGCCAGCGGTATGGCGGCAGCTGCGTGGTGCTCGATCAGGAGCGTTCGATGGCCCGGCTGGTGCTGCAGGGCTGGAGCCTCGATCTGGCCCGCTGCGTCGGCGGCGATCCGATCATCGATCTGGGCCGCCGCGACTACACCATCAACGCCATGGCCCTGCCGCTGCAGGACGGCGCAGCGCTGCTGGACCCCCACGGTGGCCTGGCCGATCTGGCCGCCGGCCGGCTGGCGGCGATCAGCGAGGCCAACCTGCTCGACGATCCCCTGCGGTTGCTGCGGGGCCTGAGGCTGGCGGCCGAGCTCCGCTTCACGATCGAGCCCCGCAGCTGGCAATGGATCCGGCAGCACCACCAAACGCTGGGCCAGGTGGCACCGGAACGGGTGCTGGCCGAAGTGGAGAAACTGGCCGCCGCCGCGGACGGTGCCCGCGGGCTGGCGCTGGCGCTGGAGAGCGGCCTGCTCACCCCCTGGAGCCGCGCCCCGATCGGGGCGCTGGAGCAGCTCGGTGCCAGCGCTGGGGCCCACTGCGGCCTCAACGCGGCAGAGCTTGAGTGGGCCCTGCCACTGGCGCGGCTGGCGGCCCTGTTCGGTGCCGCCGACCTGGCGCGACTGCGCAGCAGCAAGCGGCTGCAGCAGCGCTGCCAAAGCCTGCGCCGCTGGAGGCAGCAACTGGCCGGCGCCGATCCGGAACGGCTGCCGGAGCTCGAACAACTGCGGCTGCACCGGGAACTGGAGGCCGACCTGCCGGCCCTGGTGCTGCTGCTGCCGCTGCCGGCCGAGCAGGCCTGCCGCTGGCTGAGCCGCTGGCGCACCGGCAACGATCTGCTGTTCCATCCGCGGCCGCCGCTCGATGGCCGCGCCCTGCAGCAGCAGCTGGGCCTGGCGCCCTCACCCCAGCTGGGGGAGCTGATCGCCCACCTCACCCTGGAGCAGGCCTTCGGCCGGCTGGCCAGCGAAACAGAGGCCCTCGAGGCCGCCCGCCACTGGCTGGCGGAGCACCGCGACGACCCGCCGTGATTTACTTTCAATGCAAAGGCGTGATTCACGGCCCGATTCGCCCCATCTGTTGTGCGACTTCCAGGCGCCTGCTGAGTTTTCCTGATCCCTTCTCCCTCGCGTTTCCATGAGCGTTCGTCTCTACGTCGGCAACCTGCCACAGTCTTTTGATGTCCAGGAGCTCGAAGCCCTGTTCCAGGCCGTGGGCGAGGGGGTTCGCTTCAAAACCGTGAACGACCGTGACACCGGTGTTTGCCGCGGTTTTGGTTTCGCCAACGTCGACGATCAGAAAACGGCCGAAACCGTGATCGAGCAGCTCAACGGCCGCGATTTCGGCGGCAACAGCCTGCGCATCGAAATCTCCGAGCGGCGTGATGCCCGCGCCGGCGGCCCTGGCGCCGACCGTCGCCCAGGAGCCGGCGCCAGCCCCACCGCCGCCCGCAAGGCGATCAACAAGGTGGTGCATGCCGACAGCATCGACAGCGAAGCCCCCGATCCCCGCTGGGCCGGCGAACTGGCCAAGCTCAAGTCGCTTCTGGCCAACCAGACCGCAGCGGTCTGAGCAGCCTCGAAAGCTGGCAGTGGCAGGGGCACCAGATCAGCCTCTGGCGCCTGGGGCCCTTGGCCCCGGCAGGCACTGCCGCACCCGATCTGGTACTGCTGATCCACGGTTTCGGGGCCTCCAAGGGTCACTGGCGCCACAACATCGCGGCCCTCGCCGCCGATGCCGAGGTGATCGCCTGCGACCTGCTGGGCTTCGGTGCCAGCGACAAACCCCGCTCCCGCCTGGTCGATGAACCGGCCGAAGCGGGGTCGGTGCGCTATTGCTTCGACCTCTGGGCCGCCCAGGTGGAGGCCCTGGTGCAACGGGAGTGCGCCAACAAGCCGCAGCGGCGCGTGCATCTGATCGGCAACTCGATCGGCGCCATGGTGGCCCTCACCGCCGCCCTGCGCCTGCAGAAGGGCAACTGCCCCGCCAGCCAGGTGATCCTGATCGATTGCGCCCAGCGCAGCCTCGATCAGAAGCGCCTCCCTGAGCTGCCGGCCTTGCAGCAGGCGGGCCGGCCCCTGCTCAAGCAACTGGTGCGGCAGCGCTGGCTGATCGCACCGTTGTTCCGGTTGCTGGCCCAACCGGCCTTCATCCGCAGCGTGCTGGCTCGCGCCTATCCCAGCGGCGCCAACGTCGATGCCGAGCTGGTGGACTTACTTTTTCGGCCCAGCACCGATCCGGGAGCCGTTGAAAGCTTCCGTGGCTTCGTGAACCTGTTCAACGACCACCTCGCACCCCAACTGCTGGCCGATCTGCACACGCCCGTGCGCATGCTCTGGGGCGGGGCCGATCCCTGGGAAGACCCGGCCGAGGCGCGTCGCTGGGCCAGCAGCTTTGCCTGCATCCGGGAGCTGGAGGTGCTGCCTGGGCTGGGGCACTGCCCCCACGATGAGGCACCCGAGCAGGTGAACCCGATTCTGCTGCGCTGGCTGGCGACCCCTGCGCCCTAACGGGTCTGGGCCACCAGGTAGGAGAAGGGCAGATCGGCCAGCTTGCCGGCGCGGCTCACGTAGGCGCGCCGGTTGAACACGTCGTAGTCGAGCCGCTCGATGCCATCGAGGATGCCGCGGTAGAGCCGCAGCGAGGCCCACACCGGCCAGCGGGCATCAGGCGCCAGCCAACGCACACCGGCCTCCGAGCGGGCAAACCACTCCCTGGCCCGCTGCAGCTGGAAGCGCATCAGCTCCCGCCAGTTGTCGTTCACCACCCCGGCGAGCAGCTCGGCCTCCGAGTAGTGGAAGCGCTCCAGTTCATCGAGGGGGAGGTAGATGCGGCCGCGGGAGCGGTCTTCACCCACATCGCGCAGGATGTTGGTGAGCTGGTTGGCGATGCCCAGCGCCACGGCAGCCTCCGAGGTGTTGGGCCGCTCACTCCAGGGGGCCGTGGTGTAGGCGGGATCCAGCCCCATCACCTCCTGGGTCATCAGCCCCACGGTGCCGGCCACCCGGTAGCAGTACTGCTCCAGTTCGGCGAACGTGGCATAGCGGTGCTTCGCCAGATCCATCCGCATCCCCTCGATCATCTCGAGGTAGGGCTCGATCGGCTGGGGATAGCGCGCCAGCGTGTCATGCATCACCAGGTCGAGGCCATCGCGCACCTCGCCGGCGAAGAGCTCACGGGTGCGGGCTTCCCAGCTGTCGAGCCGCTCCGCCAGCTCCTGCATCGGCCGGGCCTGGGCCTCCGGGCTGTCCATCAGCTCATCGGTGCGGCGGCACCACACATAAATCGCCCAGATCGCCCGGCGCTTGGCCGGCGGCATCAGCAGCGTGCCGAGATAGAAGGTTTTGGCCCATTCGGCCGTTTCACGCCGGCACAATTCATAGGCCTGCTCAAGGCTGGGGAATCCGGAGCCGGCAGCTGCCGCAGGCGCCACCAGCCTCAGGCCACCAGGGCCGCTTGCGGTGCAGGGGTCTGCGCCAGCGGGGAGGCGGCAATGGCCTGGGCACACTGCTTGCCGCTGAGCACAGCACCCTCCATCGAAGCGAGATAGCGCTGCATCGTGTAGCAGCCGGCCAGAAAGAAGTTGGCGATCGGCGAAGCCTGATCGGGCCGCAGCTGCTGGCAGCCCGGCACGGTTTTATACACCGACAGCGGCGTTTTGACCACAATCGACTTACGCAGGCTGGCCTGATCATCACCAGTGAAGTGCATCGGGAACAGGCGTTTGAGCTCCTCCATGGTGGCCGCCACGATCTCCTCATCCGGGCGGGCGATCCAGTCCTTGGCGGGGGCGAAAACCAGCTCCAGCATCGAGCGCTCAGGATCTTCGTACTCCCGGCAGGTGTTGCTCATGTCGGCATACACACTCAGCAGGGGGCTGCGGCTGAACAGCAGATGGTCGATCTCGGTGAGCTTGCGGTCGAACCAGAGGTGGATATTGATCACCGGCACGCCATTGAGGCCATCAAGTTTCTTGAAGTAGGGGATCTCCTTCCAGGGCTCAGGGATCAGCAGCTTGAAGGGGTCCACCGGCATCGCGCTCACATAGGCATCAGCTGTGAGCGTGAAGCCCTCCTTGCCCTTGATGCCTCCGATGCGGAAGCCACTCACCGTGCCGTCGGCGTTGAGGGCGATCTCTCGCAGGGGTGAATCGAGATGCACCTCGCCGCCACGCTCGCGCACGTAATCGACGATCGGCTGACACAGCCTCTGGGGCGGGTTGCCATCGAGGAAGGCCATCTTCGAGCCATCACCCTCCTGCAGGAAGCGGTTGAGGGCGGTGAGCACCACGGTGCTGGAAATCTCATCGGGATCGATGAAGTTCAGGGCCTTGGCCATGGCGATGAACACCTCATCGTTCACCCGCTCCGGGATGTTGTGCAGCTGGAGCCACTCTGTCCAGGAGTATTGATCGCACTCCTCTACATAGGATTGGCCCCGCAGTATCGCCGGCACCAGGCCGAGGCCGAAGGCGATCTTCTCGGGCCAGGTGAGCATGTCGTTGTTGCCCAGGATCGCCGCCAGGCCGTTGAAGGGGGCCGGGATGTCGGGGAAGTCGAAGCGGCTGTAGGTGCCGGGGGTTTCCTTCTGGTTGAAGATCATCGAGTGGCTCTTCCACTGCAGACGGTCTTCGATGTCCAGCTCCTTGAACAGCTGGCGCATGTTGCGGTAGGCACCGAAGAAGATGTGCAAACCGGTCTCGTACCAGTCGCCGTCTTCGTCCTGCCAGGCCGCCACCTTGCCGCCGAGCACGTCGCGGGCTTCCACCACGATCGGGGTGTGACCGGCGTCGCAGAGGTATTTGGCACAGGAGAGGCCCGCCAGGCCAGCTCCAGCAATGGCGACGCGCATCAGACGACTGGAAACCTGGCAACCTTAGGAGCGTCTGGGGATTCCTAGAGTCGGTTGGTGCCAGCCTGGGGGCGATCCGGCCTGTCCTGCTGCCAAGCAAGCCACTTCACTGCCCTGCCACTTCCCTGCTCCTGCAACTGCATCTGCACCTGAACCCATGGCCGAACCCCAGCTGATCAAATCCACCACCCGCCACATCCGGGTGTTCACCGCTCGGGTTGAGAACGGCGATCTGGTGGCCGACCCCAACCAGCTCACCCTCGATGTGGATCCCGACAATGAGTTCCTCTGGGATCAGCCGCTGCTCGAGAAGGTGCAGCAGCGGTTCAGGGAGCTGCTGGATGCCGAGGCCGGCGCCGACCTCAACGACTACACGCTGCGGCGCATCGGTTCCGACCTGGAGGGCTACCTGCGCCAGCTGCTGATGGCCGGCGAGCTGCGCTACAACCCGGATTGCCGGGTTCTCAACTACTCGATGGGCCTGCCCCGCAGCCCCGAAAGCCTGTGACCCGCTCCCGCTCAAGCCGTTCCCGCAGCGAAGGGCGCTTCGAAGAAAGCCGTTACGAGGAAGAGCGCGAAGGCTATGGCCGTCGTGGCGGCAGCAGCCGCCAGGCGAGCCGCTCTGGCGACGACCCCTATGGACGCCGGGGCACCAGTGTTGGCGGTGGAGGTGGTGGAGCCGGCGGGGGCGGCGCCCCGGGCGGCGGGGGCATGAACTTCAACATGGGCACAGCCGCCGTGCTGGCCGGCGTGCTGGTGGTGGGCATCGGCATCGGCAGCGCCGTCACCAGCACCACCCAGGGCAACCAGGGCAACATCGCCAGCTCCCAGCAGCTCGACATGGCCGTGCCCGATCCGGAGTTCTGCCGCCAGTGGGGCGCCAGCGCCTTCGTGATGGATATCGAGCTTTACACCACCATGAACCCGAGCTCCAGCTTCGTGACCCAGCCGGCGCTCAAGCCCGGCTGCGTGATCCGCCGCGAGAACTGGAGCGTGCTGCAGAAGGAGGGTGCCGTGACCTCCGAGCAGATGCGCCAGTGCAAGCAGCGCATGAACACCTTCGCCTACATCGGCTCGGTGAAGGACAAGCCGGTGGTGCGCTGCGTGTACCAAACCGACATCAGCGAGAACAAGTTCATCACCAAGGGAATCGCCGACGACAGCGTTGGCGTGACCCCCGAAGCCGGCCAGTTCTGAGCCAGGCCGGCACTGCCCTCGCGGTTCGCCCTCGCGGTTCGCCCTCGCGGCTCAGGCCGGCGAAGGCACTTCCGGAGAGGCGGCGCTCACCTGGGCCTGGCGCAGGGGCTGGCGCAGCGGGCTGTCCGGGCTGGCGAACACCGGCAGCACCTCGCGGCGGAAGGCCTCGGCGGCGCGGGAGCAATAGCGGGCCGGGTGGGTGATCAGCTTGAGCTGGCGGCGCACCTGCAGGTCGGCCAGGTTGGGCCGATGCAGGGAGCCGGCCGAGAGCTCCCGCTCGATCGACACCACCGGCAGGAAGGCCGCCCCCAGGCCGCTCTGCACGGCGTTCTTGATCGCCTCGAAGGAGTTGAGCTCCATCTCGATCTTGAGGCGAAGCACATCGAGGCCGGAACGGGCCAGCAGCTGGTCCACCATCTTGCGGGTGGTCGACTGGGAATCGAGGCAGACGAAGCCCAGGCGGTAGAGGTCGTCCTTGCTCAGTTCCGGCATGCGGGCCAGGGGATGTTTAGTAGGCAGCACCAGGGCCAGTTCGTCGCTGGCATAGGGAACAACCTGCAGCAGTTCGTTGAGCTCGCTGGGCAGCTCGCCGCCGATGATCGCCAGGTCGACCTGGCCATTGGCCACGCTCCAGCCGGTGCGACGGGTGCTGTGCACCTGCAGCTGCACCGCCACCTCGGGGTATTTCTGGCGGAACAGCCCGATCATCCGCGGCATCAGGTAGGTGCCGGTGGTCTGGCTGGCGCCCACGATCAGCGAGCCGCCCTTGAGGTTGTGGAGATCATCGAGGGCGCGGCAGGCCTCCTGGCACTGGCTCAGGATCCGATCGCAGTAGCTGAGCAGCAGGTGGCCGGCCTCGGTGAGCTGGGCCTTGCGGCCACCCCGGTCGAACAGCGACACATCCAGCTGCTTCTCCAGGTTCTGGATCTGCAGGCTCACCGCCGGCTGGGTGACATAGAGGCTGTCGGCCGCCTTCTTGAAGCTCCCCTCGCTGGCGATGGCCCGCAGGATGCGCAGCTGGTCGAGGGTGAACGGCAGATCAGCCATGGGGATCCCGAGGGTGCTCGCCGGCTGGAACACCGAACTCTAGAAGCAGTGGCCGGGAGCTCCCCGCGGCGGCAGGGGCGCTTCGCCACAATCAGGCGCTGCTGGCCAGCTGGCATGCCCGCCCACGATCTCCACCACAGCAGCTGGGTGATGCTTGCCCTGCTGCTGGCCTTCGCCGTGCTGCACAGCGGCGGGGCCTCGCTGCGGGCCTGGGGGGTGGAGCGCATCGGTGAACGGGCCTGGCGGCTGCTGTTCGCCGCTTTGAGCATTCCTGCAGCCGTGGTGGTGATCGGCTACTTCCTGGCCCACCGCTACGACGGGGTGCGCCTCTGGAACCTGCAGGAGGCTGCCTGGATCGTGCCTCTGGTGTGGGTGGGCACCGCCATCAGCTTCCTTTTTCTCTATCCGGCCACCTACAACCTGCTGGAGATTCCAGCAGTGCTCAAACCCCAGGTGCGGCTCTACGCCACCGGCATCATCAGGATCAGCCGCCACCCCCAGGCCGTGGGCCAGGTGCTCTGGTGTGCCACCCACCTGCTCTGGATCGGCAGCAGCTTCATGGTGGCCACCTGCGTTGGCCTGATCGCCCACCACTTGTTTGCGGTGTGGAACGGCGATCGACGCCTGGCCAACCGCTTCGGGCCTGCCTTTGAGGAGCTGCGCGCCAGCACCTCGGTGCTTCCCTTCAAGGCGGTGCTCGATGGCCGCCAACGGCTAGTGCTGAGTGAATTCCTGCGGCCGTCCCAGCTGGGCATCGCCATCGCCGTGGGGGTGTTCTGGTGGGCGCACCGCTTCATCGGCCTGGGGGCCACCAGCTTCTCCCGCACGGGCCTGGGCCACTGGCTGGGCTGAGCCCAAGGGCGAGCTGGCTGCCAGGTGGCGGCCGCCGTACCAGCGATTGCCCACAGGGGGCCGGCTGCCACTCAGGCCCTGCCTACACTCGCCGCAAGATCGATCCACGGAGTCCCGCCGGATGCCCGCAGCCGCCGAACTCGCCTGGTTGATCCCGGTGTTGCCCCTGGCCGGGGCCTGCCTGGTGGGCCTGGGTCTGATCAGTTTCAACCGCACCGTCAACCGCCTGCGCAAACCGGTGGCCTGGCTGCTGATCAGCTGCGTGGGCGCCGCGGCGGTGCTCAGCTACGCAATCCTGGCCCAGCAGCTGGCCGGCGCCGGCCCCACCGAAGTGCTGTTCAACTGGGCCAGCGCCGGCACGTTCAACCTGCAGATGGGCTTCCGGGTGGATGCCCTCGGGGCGGTGATGCTGGCCCTGGTTACCACCATCGCCCTGCTGGTGATGGTGTATTCCGACGGCTACATGGCCCACGACAAGGGCTATGTGCGCTTCTTCACCTATCTGGCCCTGTTCAGCAGCTCGATGCTGGGCCTGGTGATCAGCCCAAACCTGCTTGAAATTTATGTGTTCTGGGAGCTGGTGGGCATGTGCTCCTACCTGCTCGTGGGCTTTTGGTACGACCGCGACGGCGCCGCCAACGCCGCCCAGAAAGCCTTTGTGGTGAACCGCGTGGGCGACTTCGGTCTGCTGCTGGGCATCCTGGGCCTGTTCTGGGCCACGGGGAGCTTCGGTTTCGAGGAGATCGGCGCCGGCCTGCAGCAGTCCGTGGCGGCCGGAAGCATCAGCAACGGCGTGGCCGTGATTCTCTGCCTGCTGGTGTTCATGGGCCCGATGGCCAAGTCGGCCCAGTTCCCCCTGCACGTGTGGCTGCCCGATGCCATGGAGGGCCCCACGCCGATCTCGGCCCTGATCCATGCGGCCACGATGGTGGCGGCCGGGGTGTTCCTGGTGGCCCGCTTGCAGCCGGTGTACGAGCCCTTCCCAGCGGTGCAGGCCACGATTGCCGTGATCGGCACGATCACCCTGTTTCTAGGGGCCTCGATCGCCCTCACCCAGATGGACCTCAAGAAGGGCCTGGCCTACAGCACGGTTTCGCAGCTCGGCTACATGATGCTGGCCATGGGTTGCGGCGCCCCGGTGGCGGGCATGTTCCACCTG
>JAWOHV010000275.1:0-2548 GCA_046484965.1 Prochlorococcaceae cyanobacterium | reverse complement strand
GTTCCACCACCAGATCGGGGCAAAGGGGTGCGAAGCCGCGGCGCTGCTCTGGGGTGAGGGCCTGCCAGCGCTCCTGCCGCACGATCGAGGCGTCGGGGCTGAGCACCGAGCCATCGGGCAGACGAAAGCCGGTGGAGCTGTCGAACAGCTTCAGGGGGAGGCCGGCGGAGCGCACGGCCACACCAAGCAGGATCAGCAAACTGCTGTTGCGCGCACCCGTTTCGCTGCCTGTTGGGGTTATGTGAATCAGACGGCCGCTGGCATCGAGTTCCAGGACGGCGTTTGGATTGGCCTGGCAAACAGCGGCAAACTGCTCGGGGGTAAGCCGCAGATCCGCTGGGAGCCGCAGCGGTGCCAGGGCATCAGCGGGCGCAGCTGGAGGTGCAAGCGTCATGGCCAGGAGGCGAGGCCAAACTGAGCGTAGTGCGATTCACAGCCCAAAGCTGCGGGTGGTACGGATTCAGCCGCGCGGCGGTCTGAGATCTTCCAGCAAAACCGCCAGGGCTTCACTCAGTTGGATCCGGTTGAGGGTGGTGTCTGAGAGGAGGAATCGACACTGACCAATAAGCCATCCATTCTGGATTCGAGTGCGGCGAGCCGTTTGTTCTCGATCTCGAGCAGCACGATTTCTTTCTCGATTTGCTTCGTTCGCTTCTCGCTCTCGAGTTCGCGCATCTCGATGTCGTAGACGGGTCGCCAATTGACCATCGCCAGCAAGCGCCGCCAGGGCGGCAAGGTGGAGACCCATGTGGATCTATCAGAACAGCCCCTTGTCAGAGGCCGGGATGCTTCCGAGGTGGAGGAGGTTGTCATCGCCGTAGTTGGTGGTGAACGAGATCAGAAGCAGCAGGGCGCCGGCAAAGAGGGTCGAAAGTCCCTGGCGATCGAGCCAGCGGGGCCGGGGCGGCAGAGCGAGCAGCGTCGGCGAGTTTTCAGTCACCATCAGCGTAGCGAGGCCGTTCCAGGACGGATCACTAAATAGTACACCAGTACCAATAGCGGGTCATCCGTGTTTCCACGGGTTCTCGCCAGGCGCCTGCGGCGCATCCACCCGCCACCTCAGCCGGCCCGCCAGCACCCACAAACAAAAACCACTGCCAATAGGCCGCCAGATCCTCCAAAGGGTCTGGGTGGGCGGGATTACGGCAATCAGAAGGCACGGTCAGCCAGCATTGCCCACATGAACACCCCCCTCTGCCACCACGGATAGGAAGTCCGATAATGGCTTGACATCGGCCAGCGGAGCAGCCCGTAGCGTGCACGCACAACCAGCTGAGCTGCCAATGCCATCTCTGCAGGCACTGAAGCAGCGAGCTCACCAGCTCTTGGAGCGCCAGCGCAGCCTGCAAGCACAGAACCAGGCGCTCAGCGCTGAACGTGACGCACTACAGGCTGAACGCGACAGCCTCTCCGCTCAGCTTCAGGAGCTCACTGCCCAGCGTGACAGCATCCAACAGCAAAGGGAAACACTGCAAACGTCAGTGGAAGACCTGCAGGGCCAGCTGACTGCGCAGAGCGCGCAGACGGCAGAGCAGAGCCAGCAGCGGGAGGTGCTGCAGACGAGGGTGGAAGAGCTGCAGGGTCAATTGACTGCGCAGAGCGCGCAGACGGCGGAGCAGAGCCAGCAGCACGAGGTGCTGCAGGGAAGGGTGGAGGAACTGCAGGGTCAGCACGCCGCATTGGGCGTCGAACGCGATCAACTTCTCGAAGCGCGTGACGCCCTACAGAATCGAGTTCACACGCAAGAGGAGCGACTAGATCGGATCAACATCGAGCTTGATGAGATCCTCGCGTTGATTGAGCATGATCGATCTAACGCTCAGGCCTCCCGTGAGAGGCCGTAGAAAACGGATAATCTTTCAGGCCCTGTCTATCGGTTCATTCCCACCGCCGTACAGCAGGATTTAGCGGGAAGTCCGCCTGCTTAGCAGCCGACGAAGCGCCGGTGTTGGTGGGTGGTGTGGGGCGAAGGGCCGACGCTTGCAGAGTGCGCTTGATTCTCAAACCGCCGACTCCGCCCTCCACTTCAACCGCCCCGCCAGCTCCTGCCGCTGGGCCCACAGCTCCTCCAGCCGGGCCCGATAGCGCGCCCCAGCGGCTGCCCACGAAAACCGCTGCCAATACGCCGCCAACATCGCCGGATTCCTGTTGCATCAGCTCAGCTGCATGGTCCAGATCCGGCTCCCCCCACACGTGGCCATCGGCGAACGGGGTGGGCGAGGGGGCCGCTGCAGAAATCGGTGTTGCCGCCGTAGGCCGTGGCGATCACATCCAGGCCCAGCGGCAGGGCTTCCGCCATGCCGCGTCCGAAGCCTTCTGATCGGTGCAGGGAGATCTCCTCTCGTGGACTCAAGGATTTGGCGCCTGACGAGGTGACCTGGGCCACTGATGCCACGAACATCTATGACCTGCAGCGCCCTCACGAGCTGCAGCCCTGAGAGAACTCTGCTCTCAGCCAGCGTGCGCAGCCAGCCACGCGGCCAGATCGGCGGGGCCGCTGAAATCAAGCAGCGCCTCAGCCAAGGCCTCGAGCTGATCCAGCGGCAGA